>NZ_JBIVLB010000003.1:0-284572 GCF_044751045.1 Streptomyces sp. NPDC088745 | reverse complement strand
CGGGGGGGGGGTGTTGCGCCCCTCCAACCCCGCCCCCCCCGGGGGGGGGGGGTTGGGGGGGGGGGGGGGGGCCGGGGGGGGGGGGGGCCCGCCGGGGGGGGGGGGGGGGCGGGGCGGCCCCGCCCCGGCGGCCCAACGCCCCCCGTATATATGTGAGTAAGAAGTGAAGGCGCTGTTAGGGTCCTCGGAGCCCGCGAAGTCGAACTCGCATTCGCCCCGCCCTCCGAGGACCCGCGCATGAGCCAGCCCCCCTCCCCCTTCGAGCCGAACCCCTGGGCACCGCCCCAGGAGGGCGCGGTGGACCAGCAGACCCGGATCGGCGACCCGCCGCCCGCTCCGTACGCGCCGGGTCCGGGGTACGGATACGGGCCGCAGACGCCGTACCCGTTCGGCTACGGGCAGCAGCCCGAGAGCCCGCAGAACGGCATGGGCATCACCGCCGTCGTCCTCGGACTGGCCGGCTGCGGGCTGGGCGTGCTGGTCTTCCTGTTCTGGATGAGCTGGCTGCCGTCGCTGCTGGCCGTGGTCTTCGGCTTCGTGGGCCTCGCGAAGGTCAGGAAGGGGGCCGCCACCAACAAGGGCCTCACCCTCGCCGGTACGATCCTGGGCTTCGTCGGCATCCTGATGGCGGTCGGCGGCGGTTTCCTCACCCTGAAGCTGTACAGGACCGGCATCGAGGAGCGCGACCGGCAGGTGAGGGTCTCGGAGAGCCGGGCGGCGGAGCTGGACGAGGAGCTCGAGGAACTGGACGAGCTCGGCGACCTCGGTTCGGACGAGCCGCCCCTGTCCCCCTCCCCCACGCCCGAGGCGAGGATCCTCGGCCTCGGCGAGACCTTCCGGTACGACAACGGCGTCAAGGTCACGATCGGTAAGCCGACGGCCTTCACCCCGAACCAGTACTCCATCGGCCAGCTCAAGTCCGGCCACCGCGCGTACTACTTCAAGGTGACCATCGCCAACGACGGCCCGAAGAAGGTCGCACTGCTGGGCTACCCGCAGGTCACCGACGCCGAGGGCAGCGAGGCCGACATCATCTACGACGGCGACCACTCCTCCCACCTGGCCCGGACCGTGCTGCCCGGCAAGCAGACCTCGGCGCTGTTCACCTACCAGGTGCCGAAGAGCGCGGCGAAGGAGTGGCAGATCGAGTTCCAGCCCGCCATCGAGGGCTTCGAGCCGCAGATCTGGGCCGGAAGGATCAAGTAACCGGACCGGGCCGATGCCTGTCCGGAGGGGCCGGCCGACGGGCTCCTCCGGACATCGCGGCTACGGCTGGAACGCGACCCGTGCCGCGATCGGCAGATGGTCGCTCGCGGTGCGCGGCAGCGTCCAGGAGGACACCGGCTCGACGCCCTTGACCATGATCTGGTCGATGCGCGCCATCGGGAACGCGGCCGGCCAGCTGAAGCCGAAGCCGTCGCCCGCCGCCCCCTGGGTGGAGCGCATCTGGGCGGTGATGCCGTTGAGGGCGCGGTCGTTCATGGTGCCGTTGAGGTCGCCGAGCAGGACGACCCGGCTCAGCGGCTCGCGGGCGATGGCCTCGCCGAGGGCGTCCGCGCTGGCGTCGCGCTGGCCGGCGGTGAAACCCGCGTTGAGCTTGACCCGCACCGACGGCATGTGGGCGACGTACACCGCGATCTCGCCCTTGGGGGCGGCGACGGTGGCGCGCAGGGCGCGGGCCCAGCCGAGCCGGATGTCGACCTTGCGCACGTCGGTGAGCGGGTACTTGCTCCACAGGCCGACCGTGCCCTGCACCGTGTGGTGCCGGTAGGCGGCGGCCATGGCCTTCTCGTACCCGGCGAGGTTGTCGCCCGCGATCTCCTCCAGGGCCACGACGTCCGCGCCGGACGCGACGAGGGTGGCCACGGTGCCGGCGGGGTCGTGGTTCTCCGCGTTCACGTTGTGGGTGGCGACGGTGAGGTCGCCGCCCGGGGTCGCCTTGTCGGTGCACAGGCCGGCGAAGAGGTTGATCCAGACCGCCGCCGGGAGGATCAGCACGACCAGGGCCAGCGCGGAGCGGCGCAGCACGGCCAGGATCAGCAGCAGCGGGATGCCGAGACCGAACCAGGGCAGGAAGGTCTCGGTGAGGCTGCCCAGGTTGCCGATCTTGTTGGGGATCTGCGCGTGGAAGACCATGACGACGGTGAGCAGCAGGGCGGCGACGGCCAGGACGACGCCGCGCCGCCAGATGCGCCGGTCGCCGCGCCAGCCGTCGGTGAGGCGGCGGCGCGGGCGGGTGCCGGAGGTTCCGGAGGCGCCGGGGAGGGGCGCCGTACCGGTCGTGGGGGGCTCGGAGGGTTCGGACTCCGGTCCGTGGTTACCGGTGTCCGGCCTGTACGCCTGCGCCATTCCGCTGTCCTCACTGCCTTGCCCGCTTGCCTTGCCCGTACGCCGTTCCCCGCCCCGCCCCTGACCCTAGGCGATGTGCGGGGCCTGTCCCCGCCGCCGTCCGCGGCGGGTGTACGGCCGGAAGGACGACGGGACCCGGGGCGCAGTTCCTCGGGCGGGCCCGGAACGCGCCGCTGTGACGAAATGCGCATAGAAGGCAGCCGGGGAAGGCGGTGGGACCGCGCACTTCCCGTACGGCGGCACGGGATGCCACCATGGAAGTGGTCCGGAGACGCCGTCAGGGCGCTTCGAGATGACGAAGGAGCCGTATCAGCCATGACGCTTCAGGCTGCCCAGAATCCCGCCCCCGAGGGGCGCACTCCCGCCCAGGCCGACCCGAAGGCCCTGTACGGCGGGACCGGCACGCGCCGGATCACCGTCCACCAGATCGCCGCCGCCAAGCAGCGCGGCGAGAAGTGGCCCATGCTCACCGCGTACGACGCGATGACGGCGTCCGTGTTCGACGAGGCCGGGGTGCCGGTGCTGCTCGTCGGCGACTCCATGGGCAATGTGCACCTCGGGTACGAGACGACCGTGCCGGTCACCATGGACGAGATGGCGGTCCTGTCCGCCGCCGTCGTCCGGGGGACCAGGCGGGCGATGGTCGTCGCGGACCTGCCGTTCGGTTCGTACCAGGAGGGGCCCGTGCAGGCCCTGCGCAACGCCACCCGGCTGATCAAGGAGTCCGGGGTCGGCGCGGTCAAGCTGGAGGGCGGCGAGCGGTCCCTGCCGCAGACCGAGCTGCTGGTCGCCTCCGGAATCCCGGTGATGTCGCACCTGGGCCTCACCCCGCAGTCGGTGAACACGCTCGGCTACCGGGTGCAGGGGCGCGGGGACGAGGCCGCGCACCAACTGCTGCGGGACGCCAAGGCGGCGGAGAACGCGGGGGCCTTCGCGCTGGTGCTGGAGCTGGTTCCGGCGGAGCTGGCGGCGGAGGTCACCCGCAGCCTGTCGATTCCGACGATCGGGATCGGGGCGGGCCCGGACACCGACGCGCAGGTGCTCGTGTACACCGACATGGTGGGCCTGACCGGCGGGAAGGTGCCCCGCTTCACCAAGCAGTACGCGAACCTGCGGCAGACGCTGGGGGACGCGGCGAAGGCGTTCGCCGAGGAGGTGGCGGGCGGTTCCTTCCCGCGCGAGGAGCACACCTTCCACTAGGGCGTGGGACGGGCAGGGGCCCCGGCGGGGCGGTGGGACGCGTAGCCCTCACCCCCCGGCGGGGCTCCCTGCCGTGTCCCTTGCCGGTCGCTTGTCGGTCGCTTGTCGGTGGGCTGCCGGCCGGTGTCGGCGGGTTGTCAGTGGCGGGTGCTCCACTGAGGGACATGACGCGACACGACACCACACCACACGCCATCGAGGTACGCGGCCTCGTCAAGCACTACGGGGAGACGAAGGCCCTCGACGGGGTCGATCTCGACGTGCGGGAAGGCACCGTGCTCGGGGTCCTGGGGCCCAACGGGGCGGGCAAGACCACGCTCGTACGGTGCCTGTCCACCCTGATCCGGCCGGACGCCGGCACGGCCACGGTCGCCGGGTTCGACGTGGTCGCCCAGCCCCGCCAGCTCCGCCGGACGATAGGGCTGACCGGGCAGTACGCCTCGGTCGACGAGAAGCTCTCCGGCTGGGAGAACCTGTACATGATCGGGCGGCTGCTCGACCTGCCCCGCAAGGAGGCCCGTCGGCGGGCCGACGACCTGCTGGAGCGGTTCTCGCTGACGGAGGCCGCCAGGAAGCCCGCCTCGCAGTACTCCGGCGGCATGCGGCGGCGGCTCGACCTCGCCGCGTCCATGATCGGGCAGCCCGCCGTGCTGTACCTGGACGAGCCGACGACCGGACTCGACCCGCGCACCCGCAACGAGGTGTGGGCCGAGGTCCGGCGCATGGTCGACGAGGGCGTCACCGTACTGCTCACCACGCAGTACATGGAGGAGGCCGAGCAACTGGCGAGCGAGCTGACCGTCATCGACCGCGGGCGGGTCGTCGCCGAGGGCGGAATCAACGAGCTGAAGGCGAAGGTCGGCGGGCGGACGCTGCAGATCCGGCCGTCGGACCCGGCGCAGTTGCCCGCCATGGCGGAGGCCGTGCGCGCGGCGGGGCTCGACGGGGTGGCGGGGGCGCAGGCGCTCCCCGAGGAGGGGCTGTTGTACGTCCCCATCCTGAGCGACGGACAACTGACCTCCGTGGTCGGGCTGCTCGGCTCCCGGGGCTACTCCATCGCCGACATCGGCACCCATCTGCCCAGCCTCGACGAGGTGTTCCTCGCGATCACCGGCGAGAAGAGCAGCGAGAGCGACCAGGTCGCCCACGACATCAAGGAAGAGGCAGCGGCATGAGCACGGCCACCCTGACCAAGCCGGAGTCCGGGCAGCGGCCCGGCCCCCGCACCACCACCGCAGCCTCCGCCGAGGGCCGGATCGGCCTGCGCGGCAACCTGCGGCACATCGGCGCGCTCGCCCGCCGCAACGCGCTCCAGATCAAGCAGGACCCGGAGTCGATGTTCGACGTCCTGCTGATGCCGATCGTCTTCACCCTGCTGTTCACGTTCGTCTTCGGCGGCGCGGTGGAGGGCAACGGCAACCAGAGCGCCTACGTCAACTACCTGGTGCCCGGCCTGATGGCGATGATGGGCATGAACGTGTCGATGGCGGTCGGCTCCGGGGTCAACGAGGACTTCCAGAAGGGGGTGATGGACCGGTTCAGGACCATGCCCATCGCCCGGTCCTCGGTGCTCGTCGCGAAGATCGTGGTGGAGATCGGGCGCATGCTGGTCGCGTTCTCCATCCTGCTGATCGTCGGCTGGATCATGGGCCTGCAGATCACCACCTCCCCGCTGGAGGTACTGGCCGCGGTCGGCCTGTCGATACTCTTCGGCGCCTCCCTGATGTGGATCTTCATCCTGATCGGGCTCACCGTGAAGACGGCACAGGCGGTGCAGGGCATGGCGATGCTGGTGCTGATGCCGCTCCAGTTCGGCTCGTCCATCATGGCCAAGCCGGACACCATGCCCGGCTGGCTCCAGACCTTCACGGACTACAACCCGATCTCCAACCTTGCGGACGCCGTGCGCGGTCTGTTCCGGGGCGGCCCGGTCGCCCACGACGTGTGGATGGTGCTGGCCTGGTCGGCGGCGATCACCCTGGTGACCGCGCCGGTCGCCATCCGCCGGTTCCGCAACAAGACCTGACGGGCACTCAGGGGCCCGGCGCCCCTTCCCCCTCCTTCCGGTACTCGTCGCGTCGCGCGTACACCAGGGCGGTGGCCTCCTCCATGGAGAGGCCGCCGCCCTCGGCGCGGGCGCGCTCGTAGGCCCGCTCGTCGGCGGCGTCCAGGACGCCGCGGGACAGGCCGACGGCGAAGTCCCGGGCGCCGGCCTCCTGCTGGTTGACGAAGTGCCCCTCGGGGAGGTGGCGCGCGTACGCCCCGAGCAGCCTGGCCGCGTCGGCGGCCAGCGCCCGGCGCCGGGCCGGGTCGTCCTCGCCCGTGGCGAGCCCGGCCAGCGATCCCGCGATCGTCATCAGATGCACGGCCGGCATCTGCGGGGCGACCATCATGGACAACTGGTCGTGGGAGCGCCCCAGGGCGAGCGCCCCGAGGGCGAGCGCCTCCTGGTACGAGGACCGGAGGTTCTCCACCCAGGCGAGCAGGCCCAGCGAGAACCCGTCGAAGATCATCAGGTTGCCGTTGTCGAAGGTGTCGCGCAGCAGCGACAGTTCCGCGTGGGCCTCGGCCAGGCGGCCGGTGCGGGCGAGGCGGATGCCGAGGAAGATCCGGGCGGCCGGGCGCACCTCGACGCTCTGGCCCTCGGTGTCGTCGAGCACCTCCCGCAGGATGGCCTCGCCCTCCTCGCCGTCGTCGAGCTCGATGAGCGTGCCCGCCAGCCGGATGCGCAGCAGCGTGGTCTGGGCGCGGGCCCGGAGCGTGCTGGTGTGCTCGATCGCGACGCGGTAGGCGTCCGCGGCGCGCGCGTAGTCGCCGAGCCGCTCGTACGCCTCGCCGCGCGCCGAGAGGGACTCCGCGGCGCCCCAGGCGTCGCCGAGCCGCTCGAAGATCTCCAGGCTCTCGGCGGCGTCCCGGCGGGCGTCGCCCGCCCAGGCGGTGTGGTTGGCGGAGATGTTGGCGCGCATCTCCAGGGCGCCGGCCAGCTCCCATTCGTAACCGAAGTCCCGGCACGCCTGGACGGTCGTGTCGATCGCCTCCCGCAGCTTCTCGCTGTTCCGGCTGGTCATCAGCAGGGCCATGATCCACATGGAGCCGGGGGTGCGGCAGGTCTGCGGCATTCCGGGCCGGTAGGTGGCGACGACCCGGTTCAGCCACTCCTTGGCCTCGGGGGTGAACCAGACGTCCAGGTCGTGGTTCATGCTGATCAGGTTGAGCAGCCGGACCCCGCGCCTCGCCTCCTGGAGCACCTCGGGACGCATCGGCGGGGGCGCGTCGGTGCACTGCTCGAACACGTCGGGGGCGGGCTCGACGGGCCCGGCGAACGGGTCGGGGCCCAGCTCCATCGCGGCCCGCGTCCAGTGCCGCTGGTCGGCGCGCAGGTCGCGGACGTGCCAGTACCAGGACATGCTGTGGACGAGGACCAGCGCCTCCTGTTCGTCCTCGGCGGCGACCGCGCGGCGCAGGGCGGTGCGCAGGTTCTCGTACTCGGTCTGGAAGCGGGCGATCCAGTGGAGCTGCTGGTGGCCGCGCAGCAGGGTGTTGCCGGTGCGGGCCAGTTCCCGGAAGTGGACGAGGTGGCGGCGCTCGACGGCCGCGCGCTCGCCGGACTCCGCGAGGCGCTCGGCGGCGTACTCCGAGACGGTCTCCAGGAGCCGGTAGCGCATCTCGCCGTCCGGCTCGGCGGGGGCGGCGACGACGAGCGACTTGTCGACCAGTGAGCCGAGCAGTTCGAGGGCGTCGGGTCCGCAGACGTCCTCGGCGGCGGCCAGGTCGCAGCCGCCGGAGAAGGTGGACAGGGCGGCCAGCACGGCGCGTTCGGGCTCGTCCAGGAGGTCCCACGACCAGTCGACGACCGCGCGCAGCGTCTGCTGCCTCGGCAGTACGGTCCGCGCGCCCGCCGTGAGCAGCCGGAACCGGTCGTCCAACCGGTCCGCGATCTGCCGCGGGGTCAGCATCCGCAGGCGGGCGGCGGCCAGCTCGATGGCGAGCGGAAGCCCGTCCAGGCGCCGGCAGATCTCGGCGGCGGCCGCCGGGTCGTCCTCGGTACGGAAATCCGGCCGGGCGGCGGCCCCCCGCTCGGCGAACAGCCGCAGCGCCGCCGGCTGCGGCAGCGGGTCGACCGGGCGGACCAGCTCCCCCGGCACGCCCAGGGGTTCGCGGCTGGTGGCGAGCACGGTGAGGTGGGGGCAGTGGGCCAGGAGGTGTTCGGCGAGGTGGGCGGCGGCGTCCAGGAGGTGCTCGCAGTTGTCGAGCAGGAGCAGCATGCGGCGGTGCGCGCAGTGCTCGACCAGGCGCACCAGCGGGTCGTCGGCGGTGCGGTCGGCGGCCCGCATGGTCTCGGCGGCGCGCAGCAGGGTCTCGCGGGCGCCGAGCGCGGTGAGGACGGCGTCGGGAACGGCCTCGGGGTCGTCGACGGGGGCCAGTTCCACCAGCCAGGTGCCGTCGGGCCAGCAGGCCGCGTCGGGTTCGGCCGCCTCCTGCGAGAGGCGGGTCTTGCCCGCGCCGCCGGGGCCCAGCAGGGTCACCAGGCGGGCCCGGGCCAGGTCGTCGCGGATGGTCTCGATGTCGCCCTCACGGCCGACGAAGGAGGTGAGGCGGGCGCGGAGGTTGCCGGCGGGGGCGGCGGCGGGAGCCGGGGGCTGGGCCCGGGGCGGCGGGGCGGCCAGCAACTCGGCGTGCAGGGCGCGCAGTTCCGGGGAGGGGTCGATGCCGAGACGGTCGGCGAGTCCGCCGCGCACGGTCTCGTACGCGGCCAGGGCTTCGGCGGTGCGGCCCGTCGCGTGCAGGGCGCGCAGGCGCAGGGCCTGGAGGGGTTCGTCCAGGGGGTGGCGGGCGGCCAGGGCGGTGAGTTCGGGGAGGGCCTCCGCGGCGCGGCCCAGCGCGAGGCAGGCCGCGAGGCGGGCCCGGCGGGCGTCCAGGCGGCGGCCGTCCCAGCGGGCCGCGTCGGCGGCCAGGGCGGGGAGGTCGGCGAGGGCGGGGCCGCTCTCGTCCGGCCAGAGGGCGAGCGCGTCGTCCAGGAGGGCGGCGGCCTTGGCGGGGTCGCCCTCGGCGAGGGTGCGGACGCCCTCGGCGGTGAGGCGCTCGAAGCGGTGCAGGTCGACGGCGTCGGGGTCGGCGACCAGGGCGTACCCGCCGTGCCGGGAGGCGACGGCGTCCCGGCCCAGCGCCCGGCGCAGGCGGGCGATCAGGGCCTGGGCGGCGGCGGGGGCGTCGGTGGGCGGGGCGTCGGAGTCGCCCCACACCTCGTCCACGAGCACGGACACCGGGACGGCCCGGCCCGGGCGCAGCGCCAGCACGGTGAGCGCCGCGCGCAGGCGGGGGCCGCCGAGGGGGGCGGGGGTGCCGTCGGCGCGGAGGGCTCGGGCGGGGCCGAGGATCTGATAACGCACCGGGCCATTGTCCCCGGGCCCCGGCGGTTCGGGTTGCCGGGCCCTCGGGCGGACCCGTGCCGGTGGCGGCGCGTGGGGCTCGGTCGCGGTGCGCGGTTCCGTGCCGGTGGTGGTGCGTGCGGCTCGGCCGCGGTGCACGGTGCGCGGTTCCGCTCCGGTGGTGGTGCGTGCGGCTCGGCCGCGGTGCACGGTTCCGCTCCGGTGGCGGCGCGTGCGGCTCGGCCGCGGTGCACGGTTCCGCTCCGGTGGCGGCGCGTACGACTCGACCGCGGTGCACGGTTCCGTGCGGGTGGGCGGGTGGCTGGTCGCGCCCGCGCGGCGGAGCCGCAGGTGCGGCACGGCCCCGCCCCCCGCCGGAGGTCACCCGCGGCTCACCAGCGGTCCGGGGCCGGGGCCGTCAGGCCCTCGATGACGCGCCAGAGGCGGCCCCGGCCGCGGCCCGTGCGGGGTGGGTTCTCGCCCGCCGCCGCGCTCACCAGGTGCTGGGCCGTGTCCAGGTCCACCTCCCCGTCCGGGGGGACGGCGAGCAGTTCGTGGGCGAGGGAGGGGAGTTCGGTGTCCGCGGCCGAGCCCGTCAGGGCCAGGACCGTCGAGCCCGCCCGGCGTACGTCGTGGACGCGTTCCAGCAGGTCCGCGTCCGGGCCCGTCGGCCCCGACACCACCAGCAGCGTCTCGCCCCGGCCCGCCGCCGCCAGCCGGCCCAGGCCCACCGAGAGGTGCGCGGGGTCGTGCGGGCCGACCTGGTGCCGTACGAGCGTGGGGGCCAGGGTCGGCAGCCCCGACCAGGCGGCCTCGTCCATCAGGTGGGCGGCCAAGTGCCAGGGTTCGTAGGTCCGGGTGCCGACCAGGAGCAGGCCCCCGGCGGACGGCGGTGAGACCGAGGCGCGCAGCACCCCGGCGAAGCGTCTCGTCGTGTCCAGCCATTGCGTACCGGCCAGGACTTCCCGCAGCAGTGCGACCCTCACGGCATCCATGCCCGCGATCCTCGCCGCGCGGAGCGGGCCGCGTACGCCGGAGGGCGAGGACTCACCCGGAAGAGCGGACCGGCTGCACGTAGGGTCGGGCCATGACTTCCACTTCACAGACCCCCCAGCCCGAGGCCCCGAAGAAGCCCCTCAAGGACCCGTGGGACCTGCCCGACGTCTCCGGGCTCGTCGTCGGCGTCCTCGGCGGCACCGGCGACCAGGGGCGCGGCCTCGCGTACCGGCTCGCGCGGGCCGGCCAGAAGGTGATCATCGGTTCGCGGGCGGCCGAGCGGGCCGAGGCGGCGGCCGGCGAGCTCGGGCTCGGCGTCGAGGGCGCGGACAACGCCGAGTGTGCGCGCCGCAGCGACGTCGTGATCGTGGCCGTGCCGTGGGACGGGCACGCCAAGACGCTGGAGTCGCTGCGGGAGGAGCTGGCCGGGAAGCTGGTCGTCGACTGCGTGAACCCGCTCGGCTTCGACAAGAAGGGCGCGTACGCGCTGAAGCCCGCGGAGGGCAGTGCCGCCGAGCAGGCCGCCGCCCTGCTGCCGGACTCGCGCGTCACGGCTGCCTTCCACCACCTCTCGGCCGTCCTGCTCCAGGACACCGCGGTCGAGGAGATCGACACCGACGTGATGGTGCTCGGCGAGGCGCGCGCCGACACCGACCTCGTGCAGGCGCTGGCCGCCCGCATCCCGGGCATGCGCGGCGTCTTCGCGGGCCGGCTGCGCAACGCCCACCAGGTCGAGTCGCTGGTGGCCAACCTGATCTCGGTGAACCGCCGCTACAAGGCGCACGCCGGTCTGCGCGTGACCGACGTATAAGGCGATCCGGGCATGGGGGACACTGGACGGGTCGTGTGCGTGCGCGCGCCGTCCGACGGGACGGCGCGCGCCCCGCGATCCGCAGGGCGTCCGACGGTGTGCGTCCCGCGAGCCGTACGCCGTCCGTTCCGACAGGAGTCGTCCCCCATGCCCCGCCTCGCTCTGTACGCCCTGGTCGTCTGCGTCCTCTCGGTCGTCGCCGCCGTGGTCTCCTTCGTCGAGGGCAGCCTGCTCGGGATCGTGTGGATCCTGCTGGCGGGCGTCTCCTCGAACATGGCCTGGTACTACCTGCGCCGGGCCAGGGCCGAGAAGGAAGCCGCCTCCGCCTAGGGCGCCGCGCAGAACGGGACGTCCGCCTGCCAGAACTGGAACAGGTCGCGGCCGCAGTAGGCCTCGGCCTCGCCCACCCCGAGGCCGCCCGTGATGCCGTAGATCACGTCGAAGAAGACCCGGTTGACCTCCGGCACCCACAGCAGGGCGAAGACGAGGAGCAGCCCGAAGGGCGCGTACGGCTCGATCTGCCGCCGCATCCGGTACGAGAGCCAGGGCTCCAGCACGCCGTACCCGTCGAGACCGGGCACCGGCAGGGAGTTCAGCAGCGCCGCCGAGACCTGGAGCAGCGCGAGGAACGCCAGCGCGTACCGGAAGGGCGTCGGGACGCCGTCCAGCGCGCCCAGCCAGAACGGCGCGGTGCACACGACCGCGAAGAGGACGTTGGTGAGCGGGCCCGCCGCCGAGATCAGGCTGTGCTTCCAGCGGCCCTGGATGCGGCCCCGTTCGATGAAGACCGCGCCGCCGGGCAGGCCGATGCCGCCCATGATCACGAAGACCAGCGGCAGCACGATGCTCAGCAGGACGTGCGTGTACTTCAGCGGGTTGAGGGTGAGGTAGCCCTTCGCGCCGATGGTGATGTCACCGCTGTGCAGGGCGGTGCGGGCGTGCGCGTACTCGTGGAGGCAGAGGGAGACGATCCAGGCCGCCGTCACGAAGAGGAACACGGCGAAGCCGGTGGAGGCCGCGAAGCCCGTCCAGACGGCCCAGCCGGCGACCGCCATGACGGCGACGATGCCGAGGAAGACCGGACTGATCCGGCGGTCCCTGCGACTGATGGCGGTGGTCATGGGGGCGGCTCCTGGGGTGCGGCGGGCGGTGCGGGGCGGGCGTCGACCGTACCCGCGCACGAGGTGGAACGCCCGGACCCGGCACGGGGGTTCCCGGCGGGGGAAGGCTGTGGACGGTTTGCGTGCGGGTGGGCGAGGGGGCCGGTCGGGCGGCTCCGCGCGCCCCGGGCGGGGCCCGGCGGGGGCCCGGGGAAGCGAAATGGAGTTGCCTCGCGCATTCCGGACACGGAGTATGGCACCTCGTGTCCCGAAAGCTCTCCTCCCTCCTCCCCGATCTCTCCCCCTGGCGCTCGTCGGCCGATTTCCGGCTGCTGTGGGTGCAGGGGATCGTCGCCTTCTTCGGCAGTTCCATGGCCCTGGTCGCCATGCCGCTCCAGATCGCCCACCTCACCGACTCGCCGCTGGCCGTCGGCGCGATCGGGGCCGTCGAACTGGTGCCGCTGATCGTCTTCGGCCTGTACGGAGGGGCGCTGGCCGACGCCGTCGACCGCAAGCGGATCATCCTGCTGACCGAGATCGGGCTCGGGGTGCTGGCGGTGGTGCTCCTGGTGAACGCGTTGCTGCCGCGGCCCATGCTCTGGCCGCTGTACGTGGTCGCGGCGGGTGTCGCCGCCCTGTCCGGGCTCCAGCGGCCCGCCCTCGACTCCCTGATGGCCCGTATCGTCCCGCACGACCAGCTCACCGCCGCCGCCGCGCTCAACGCGCTGCGCTGGCAGGTCGGGGCCATCGCGGGCCCGGCGCTCGCGGGCGTCGTCGTCGCGTACGCGGGCACCCCGACCGCGTACTCCGTCACCGTCGTCGGGTTCGCCGCCTCGGTGCTGATGTGCCTGCGGCTGTCGCCCGCGCCGGCCACCAAGGACGCCCAGAAGCCGTCCCTGCGCGGCATCGCGGAGGGCGCGCGCTACGCCTGGAGCAAGCCGGTGCTGCTGGGCACGTACGGGATAGACCTGGCGGCGATGTTCCTCGCCTTCCCGACCGCGATCTTCCCCTTCCTCGCGAAGGACCTGGACGCCGAGTGGGCGCTGGGCCTGATGTACGCGGCCATGCCGCTCGGCGCCTGCGTCGTCGGCCTGACCAGCGGCTGGGCCTCCAAGGTGCGGCGGCACGGGCGGATGGTCGTGCTGGGCGCCATGGGCTGGGGCCTGGCGATGGGCGCGGCGGGCCTGACCAGCAACATCTGGCTGGTCCTGCTGTGCATCGCGGTCGCGGGCGGCGGCGACATGATCAGCGGCCTGGGCCGCTCCACCATCTGGAACCAGACCATCCCGGAGGAGCTGCGCGGCCGGCTCGCCGGCATCGAGATCCTCTCGTACAGCTGCGGCCCCCAGCTCGGCCAGGTCCGCGCGGGCGCGGTCGCGAGCTGGACCGGCGTGCGGGGCGCGGTGTGGAGCGGCGGCGCGGCGTGCGTGGTCGCGGTGGGGCTGCTGGCCGCCGTACTGCCCAAGCTCATGTCGTACGACGCGCAGACCGACGAGGACGCGATGCTGCGGCGCGCCCAGCGCGAGGCGGAGGCCGCCGAGGGGGCCGAGGGCGCGCCCGCAGCGGCCTAGGACGGCGGGGTGCGGCTCCGCCGTGCCGGGGGCGGGCGGCGGCGTCGCGGCTCAGCTCTGCGGCGTGCCCGCGGAGCCGCCCTTGTCGTGCCACTTGGGGTCGTTCTCCCACTCCAGGTTCCGTTCGCGGGCGGTCTCCATGGCGTGCTGGGCCTCCGCACGGGAGGCGTAGGGCCCGAAGCGGTCCTTGGAGGGGCACTGGGGGCCCTCCTCGACGGTCTTGTGCTCCAGGCAGTAGAACCACTCGCCGGGCTTGCCGGTCGTACGGCGTTTGAACAGGGCCATGGCCTTGCGCTCCTTGTGCTTCTCGCGTCGTCACGCGTCGTTCGCGCGTTCGCTCTGCCGCCATAGTGCCCCCGTACCCCGAACTACACTCGTCGGCATGTCTGGCCAGTCGCTGCTCGTACCAGGCGAGCTCTCTCCCGTCCGTTCCGTCCCCGGCAACATCCGGCGTCCCGAGTACGTCGGGAAACCCGCCCCGGCCCCGTACACCGGGCCCGAGGTCCAGGACTCCGACACCATCGAGCGCATGCGTGTCGCGGGCCGCATCGCCGCCCGCGCGATGGAGGAGGCCGCCAAGCACATCGCGCCCGGCGTGACCACCGACGAGCTCGACCGGGTCGCGCACGAGTTCATGCTGGACCACGGGGCGTACCCCTCGACCCTCGGCTACCGGGGCTTCCCCAAGTCGCTGTGCAGCTCGGTCAACGAGGTCATCTGCCACGGCATCCCCGACTCGACCGTCCTCAACGACGGCGACATCGTGAACCTCGACGTGACCGCCTACCTCAACGGCGTGCACGGCGACAACAACGCCACCTACTTCTGCGGCGACGTCGACGAGGAGTCGAGGCTGCTGGTGGAGCGCACCCGCGAGTCCCTGAACCGGGCCATCAAGGCGGTCAAGCCGGGCCGTCAGATCAATGTCATCGGCCGGGTCATCGAGTCGTACGCCAAGCGCTTCAACTACGGCGTCGTACGGGACTTCACCGGGCACGGCATCTCGACGTCCTTCCACTCCGGCCTGATCGTGCCGCACTACGACAGTCCGCACGCGACGACGGTCATGCGGCCCGGCATGACGTTCACGATCGAGCCGATGCTCACGCTCGGCACCCACGAGTACGACATGTGGGAGGACGGCTGGACGGTCGTCACCAAGGACCGCAAGCGCACTGCCCAGTTCGAGCACACGCTGGTGGTGACGGAGACCGGGGCGGACATCCTCACGCTGCCGTAGCCGGAGCGCGGCGGTTTTTTACCGACAGGTTGTCGGGAAGCGGTTGACTTAGGTAACCCTAAGCAGCGAAGATCGGTGGTGGCGGGCGCCCCTGCTGCCACCACCGCTCCTTCCTCCCGTCCCCTCTGTCCCCGGAGGTCCGCTTTGGACACCCCCTTCTCCACCCAGATCCGTGTCGCCTCGCACGAGCAGCACACGGAGGCGGAGACCTCGACGTTCATGAGCGACCTCCTCGGCGGCAGGCTCGGCGTGGCCGCGTACACGCGCTACACCGAGCAGCTCTGGTTCGTCTACAAGGCCCTGGAGGACGCCGCCGGTCCGCTCGGCGACGACCCGGTCGCGGGCCCGTTCATACAGCCCGAGCTGATGCGCGTCGCGGAGCTGGAGCGCGACCTGGCGCACCTGCGCGGTGCGGACTGGCGGGACGGCCTCGTCGCCCTCCCGTCGACGGCGGCGTACGCGGCACGTGTCACCGAGTGCGCGGCGACGTGGCCGGGCGGATACGTCGCCCACCACTACACCCGTTACCTCGGCGACCTCTCGGGCGGCCAGATCATCCGCGACAGGGCGGAGAAGACCTGGGGCTTCGCCCGCAAGGGCGACGGCGTGCGCTTCTACGTCTTCGAGGGCGTCGCCAACCCGGCCGCGTTCAAGCGGAACTACCGGGAGCTGCTGGACGCGGTCCCGGCGGACGAGCTGGAGAAGAAGCGCATCATCGAGGAGTGCAAGAGGGCGTTCGACTTCAACGGGTCGGTCTTCCGCGAGCTGGGCGGCGAATTCCCGCTCAGCGCATAGGCCGTGACGGTACGTCAGTGAGAAGGGCCCGCACCGGGGACGGTGCGGGCCCTTCTCGCGCCGCCGCTACGCGCGGGCGGCGAAGCGGACGCGTCCGCCGAGCTCGATCAGGCCGTCGGGACCGGGGGCGGTGAGGAGCTGCGAGCCCCTGCCCTGCGTGATGTTGAGGGCGCGGCCGAGCGCGGCGGTGAGCTGGAGGGCGGCGGCCCCGGTCGCCTCGTCCTCGTCGATGCCGTCGCCCCGGCGCGGGAAGCCCCGGGCCCGCACCCGCCCGGCGGCCTCGTCCTCCCAGGCCCAGGCGTAGAGCCAGCCCTCGCCGGGCGGCGGCGCGGGCAGGGCGTCGACCTCGGCCGCGCTCGCGTACTGCTGAAGAGCGCGGGGCGGGGCCCACTCGGCGCGGGCGGTGATCCAGGTGAACTCGCCGTCCTGGCGCGCGAAGACGTCGCCGACCGGCAGCTCCAGCACCTCGATGTCGAGCAGCCAGGCGACCCCGACGAGGGGGTGCCCGGCGAACGGGAGGCGGCTGGAGGGCGTGCGGATGTCGAGGACGCCGCGCTCGGGGTCGTCGACGAACACGGTCTCGCTGAGGCCGAGTTCACGGGCGAGGGCCTGGCGGGACGCGGGGTCGGGGTGGCTGCGGGGGGCGTCCCGGACGACGCCGAGGGCGTTGCCGTGGGCGCCGGTGGGGCTGCAGAAGACGTGGAGGAGGTCGAGGGTGTTCACGGGGGTATTTTGCCGGGGGGAGGGCGGACCGCCGGGGGCGCGGTGCGGGGCCGGGCGCCGGCGCCCGGCCCCGGGGCGGGCCTCTCCCCCGCCCGCCCCTTCCCGTGACCCTGCGGGGCTTGGCGGGCGGTTGCGTGCGGGTGCGTTGCGGCTGGTCGCGCCCGCGCGGCGGAGCCGCACCCCGACACGGCCCCGCGCCCCGGAAAGGGGCGCGGGGAACTGCGCGAGCAACCCGTCACGAGCCGCGCGGCCGAGCGCTTCAGGTGGAGGGGCGGGACCGGGGCAGCGCCGCGGGCGTCCCCCGCGCCGGGTGCGGCGCACGACGGGGCCGGGGACGCCCGCCGGGGCTCCGGTCAGGCCCGGCGGCCGGCCCGGCGGCGGGCCGCGTAGACGACCCCGCCCCCGGCCACCGCCAACGCCCCCGCCGCCCCGAGCAGCGCCGCCGTCGGCGTCGACGCGCCGGTCGCGGCCAGGTTGCCCGCCGCGGCCGGGTCCGTACCGCCGCCGACCGAGCCGCCCGTCACACCCTCCGCGGTGCCCGCACCGCCCACGGTGCCACCGCCGCCCACGGTCCCGGCGCCGCCGGCCGTCGCGGCGTCACCACCGGAGGTGCCGGTGGTGCCGGCACCGCCCGCCGTGCCCGTGCCGCCCCCCGTCGTCGTGCCCGGCCCGGGCAGTTGCGCGCCCTTGTCGACCGAGACGGCGACCGTCAGCGGAGCCAACTGCTCGCCCGCCGGGTACATCCCGCCGAACGCCTTGGAGCCGTCCGCCGTCAGCCTGGCCGGGACTCCGGTGAGCTTGACGACGCCGTCGACGACGTCGAGCCCGCCCTTCGGCGTCAGCTCGGCGATGGCCAGGGCCTTGTACTCGACGGCCTTGCCGGGCTTGTCGCCGGCGGCGCGCTCCTTGGTCGCGACATCGGCGACCAGCCCCGCCCTGCCGCCCTTCATCTCGACCCTGAACGCGGAGAAGCTGAGGTCGAGGGCGTGGACGCCGTTCTTCTCGTGGCCCAGGAAGCGGATCCTGCCGTCGAAGGCGGCGGAGAGGTTCTGCTTCTCGGCGTCGAAGGCTCCCCTGCCCTTCGGGAAGCGGAAGCCGCTGCCGGCCTTGGCCGCGCCGCCGGACAGTTCGGCCCTGCCGTGCGCGATGGGCCCGGTGACGTACTTCAGGAAGCGGTCGTGGACGCCCCAGTCGAGGTTGCCGTCCACGATGGCGCCCTTGGCGTCCTCGACCGGCGGCTTCGGATCGGGCTCGGGGTCCGGCTTCGGGTCGGGGTTGGGCTTGGGGCCGGGGTCGGGCTTGGGGCCGGGGTCGGGCTTGGGGCCGGGGTCCGGCTTCGGGTCGGGGTTGGGCTTCGGGTCGGGATTCGGCTTCGGGTCGGGGTTGGGCTTCGGGTCGGGGTCCGGCTTGGGGTCCGGCTTCGGCTCCCCCGTCGGCACCGTCAGCGTCGCCGCGTCGAAGGCCAGCTTCGGGTCGTACATCTTGTTGAAGGCCGCGCTGCCCGCCTCCGTCAGCGCGGTCGGCATGTCCTTGAAGACCATTGCGTCCTTGCCGGCGCCGGGCTTGACCATCGTCAGCGTGACCAGCTCGACGTCGTCGCTCAGGACCGGCTTGCCGTCCGGACCGGCCGACTTCACGTCGGCGGAGATCGTGCCGCCGGTGCGGGTCGTCCTGACCTTGAGGTCGGACAGCGTCAGGTCCAGCTTGCCGCCGTGCCCGGTGAAGCGGACCGCGCCGTCGAGCGCGGTGGTGCTGGCGTGCGTGACGGTGTCGTACGCCGTCCTGCCGCCCCCGAAGGTGAACGCCCCGTTGCCCGCGGCCTGCTTGACGCCGCCGGACAGTTCGACCTTGCCCTGTGCGATGGGCCCGGTGACGTACGTACGGAACTTGGTGAACACGCCCCAGTCCAGGGTCGCGCCCACGATCGGGCCCACTGCCCCGCCGTCCGCGGGGGCGTCGGCCGCGACGGCCGGGAGGGTGAAGGCGGTGGCGCCGACGGCGGCGGCCGTCGCGACGGCTGCGGCCAGGGTGATACGGCGGCGGGTTGCTGCCATGGTCGGGGAACTCCTGTCGGAAGTACGGCGAACAAAAAAGGGGGGTGACACGTGCGAGGGAGAGGGGCGGTCCCGCGCCGCCCCTCCCTCGCGGGCAGCGGCACGGACGTGTCGGAAGCGGCAGTCGGGGTGCCGGCGTCAGCTCTTCGCGCCGCCGCTTCCCCGCCTGCGGACCACGAACGCCGCGGCCCCGGCGAGCACCACGAGCACCGCGCCCGCGGCCAGGTACGTCACGGTGCCGGCGGAGGAGTCGGAGGCCGCGGCGGTCTTCGCCGTCCCCGGCTCCGCGGCGGTCTTCCTGCCCACGGCCGGTGCGGGCGTGGGGGTCGCGGGGGTCGTGGTGTCGGAGCCGAGGTCGGGCAGCGCGGGCAGCTTCGCCCTGTCGTCGACGGCGACGGCGAGGGAGACCGGGTCCATGCCGGTGCCCGCCCGGTACATCGAGCCGAACGCCTTCGCGCCGTCCTCGGTCAGGGTGGCCGGGGCCTCGGCGAGGCTGACCAAACCGTCCTCGGCGTCCAGCGACCCGGCCTCGAAGGTGACCAGCGGCACGGCGGCCGTCCGTACGTCCTTCTTCGTCGCGGGGTCCCTGCTCGTGACGTCCGCGACCAGGGTGCCCTTGCCGTCGGCGACCTTCACGCCCACGTTCGACAGGGTCAGGTCCAGGTGCGCGCCCGCGAAGCGGACGCTGCCGGCGAAGTGCGCGTCCAATGACTTCCTGCCGCTGTCGTACGCGCCCTTGCCCCGCGGGAAGCGGAACAGCGCCCCGCCGTCCAGCGCGCCGCCCGCGAGCTCCCACTTCCCCCGGGAGACCGGGCCGGTGACGTACTCGCGGAAGGTGCGCCGCACGCCCCAGTCGACGGCCGCGTCCTCGATGCCGCCGGCCGGCTTCCCGGCGTCCTGGTCCTGCTGCGCGGGCTCCTCGCCGCCGGGCGCCTCGGACTTCCGCGCGTCCGGCTGCTTCTCCGGTGCCTTCGCGCCCGCCGGGACGCCCGCCGCCACGTCCGCCGACAGGCTGACCGGGTCGAGCCGGGTGCCCGCCGTGTAGTACCCGGCGAAGGCGGACGCGCCCTGCGAAGTCAGCGTCGCGGGCACGTTGCTGAGGGCGACCGGACTGCCGCCGCCCTTCATGTCGATGCCGCCGACGGCCAGTGAGGCCAGCGGGATCTGAGCGGCGCGGGTCACCCTGCCGGTGCCCTTGGACCTGCTCGTCACGTCGGCGAACAGGGTCCCCGTACCGCCGGAGACACGGACGGTGGGCCGGCTGATCACGAGGTCCAGCTCGAACGAACCGTCCGGCTTCCGGTGGCCGGTGAAGCGGACCCCGCCCGAGAAGGCGGAGTTGAGGGCTCCGCTCTGCGGGTCGTACGAGCCGTTGGCCGAGTGGAAGCGGAACTGGCTGCCGCCGACGGTCGCGGCGCCGCCCAGGAGGGTGAAGCCGCCCTTGGCGATGGGCCCGGTGACGTAACTCTGGAAGGAGGACTTGATCCCCCAGTCGAGCCTGCCGCCCTGGACGGTGCGCGGTGCCGCCTGGGCGGCCGAGGCCGGGAGCAGGGCTCCCAGCACTGCCGCGATGAGCGCGACGGCAGACGCGCGGGCCGGTCTGGACGGCAGCATGGGAGTCCCTCCGAGGTCTGGCAAGCAAGGTAAGGCTAACCTAAGCTACGCCTGACCCGTCCGGAACCCTTCGGCCCCTCGCGCCAGGACCGGACACGCAGAACTCCCCCGCCACACCGGCCACTACGGCCGCCCGGAAACGAACAGGACGGTGCGCTCCGTGCGAACGCCAGCCGTGCCCCAGCACCCCTCACGGTCCCCGCGCCCGTCCCGGCCCGCGCGCCCCTCCCGACTGGCGGGCACGCTGGTCTCCGTGCTCGTCCTCGCCGTCGCCGCTACGGGCTGCGGCGGTACGCCGACCGGTGCGACGCCCTCCGGGAGCACCGCGCGGACCGAGGCCCAGCACGCCCCCGACCGCGTCGAGCCGTTGGCCGCCACGCCGAAGCCGGTCCTTCCGGTGTCCGTGCCCTCGGCCGACGGCAAGGAGGTGGAGGTCACGTCGACCGACCGCATCGTCCCGCTCACCGGCGGCCTCAGTGAGATCGTCTTCACCCTCGGGCTCGGCGGGAAGGTCGTCGCCCGCGACATCACGGCCACCTTCGAGCAGGCGAAGGGCCTCCCGGTGGTGACACGCGCCCACGACGTGTCGGCGGAGAGCGTGCTGTCCCTCCGGCCGACCGTCGTCCTCGCCGACACCACCACGGGACCGGTCGAGGCCGTCGACCAGATCCGCGACGCGGGCATCCCGCTGGTCGTCGTGGCCCCGGCCAAGCAACTCGCCGACGTCGGCAGGCGCATCGACGCGGTGGCCTCGGCCCTGGGCGTGCGGCCCGCGGGCGAGGAGCTGAAGCAGCGCACCCAGGCGCGGATCGCGGCCGTCCAGAAGGACATCCCCGCGCCCCCGGGCGGCCGGAAGCCCCGGGTGAGCTTCCTCTACCTGCGCGGCTCGGCCTCGGTCTATCTGCTGGGCGGCCGGGACTCCGGGGCGAGTTCGCTACTGGAGGCGGCGGGCGCGGTCGACGCGGGCAAGGACTCCGGGCTGGCCAAGGACTTCACCGCGATCACCAGCGAGGCGCTGGTCAAGGCGGCACCCGACGCCATCCTGGTCATGGCCAAGGGCCTCGAATCGGTCAACGGCGTCGACGGCCTGCTCAAGGTCCCGGGCGTCGCCGAGACCCCGGCGGGCCTGGACCGCCGCGTCGTCTCGGTCCCGGACGGCGTGCTGCTCAACTACGGCCCCCGCACGGACCAGGTCCTGGCCTCCCTGATCGCCCAGCTCCACCCCAAGGACAAGTGACCCGGTGACCGCGACCCCCGAGGCACCCGAAGCACCCGAAGCACCCGAAGCACCCGAGACCTCCGTAACCCCCCAGACCCCTTCAGCCCCTCAACCCACCCCCGCACCACAGGAGTCGGAGGCCCCCGCGCCGACCCCCGCACCTCCCCCCGCGCGCGGCCGCCGCGGCACCACCGCCACGCTCGCCCTCGGCCTGGCCGCCACCCTGCTCGTGCTGGCCCTGGTCTCGGCCGGGCTCGGGACGTACCACATCTCGCCCGGCGACGTGCTGGCCTCCGTGCAGCACCGGATCGGGCTCGGCGGCGCGCCGCTGGACCGGGTCGGCGAGAGCGTGCTGTGGAACATCCGGCTGCCCCGGGTCGCCCTCGCCCTCCTGGTCGGCGGCTCGCTCGGCTGCGCGGGCGCGCTCATGCAGGGCGTGTTCGGCAACCCCCTCGCCGAGCCCGGCGTCATCGGGATCTCCGCCGGTGCGGCGGTCGGCGCGGTGGCGTCCATCGCGCTGGGGCTGAGCTTCCTCGGCAACTGGACGGTGACGTTCTGCGCGTTCGTCGCCGGCCTGGTCACCGTGCTGCTCGTGTACGTCCTGTCCCGTTCCGGCGGCCGCACCGAAGTGGTCACGCTGATCCTCACCGGCATCGCGGTGAACGCCTTCGCGGGAGCGCTGATCGGCCTGGCGATCTTCTTCGCGGACAACGCGCAGATCACCCAGATCACCTTCTGGCAGCTCGGCTCCCTCGCCGGGGCGACCTGGCCGAAGGTCCTCGCGGTCCTGCCGTGCGCGCTGCTCGGCCTGCTCGTCGCCCCCTGCTACGCCCGCAGGCTGGACCTCCTCGCTCTGGGCGAGCGCCCGGCCCGCCACCTCGGTGTGGACGTCGAGAGGATGCGGATGGCCCTGGTGCTGGTCGTGGCCCTGCTGACGGCCGCAGCGGTGGCCGTCGCGGGCATCATCACCTTCGTCGGCCTCCTCGTTCCGCACCTGCTGCGGATGGCCAACGGTCCGGGCCACCGCTTCCTGGTCCCCGGCAGCGCGCTGGGCGGCGCGATCGTCCTGCTCGCGGGCGACCTCGCGGCCCGTACCGTCGCCGACCCCGCCGAACTCCCGCTCGGCGTCCTCACCGCCCTGCTCGGCAGCCCGTTCTTCTTCTGGCTGCTGCGCCGGACCCGTCGCAAGCAAGGTGGTTGGGCATGAGCGCCCTCGCCACGCTGTTCTCCCCGCGCCGCACCCGCGCGCTCCCCGCCCCCCTCGCCCCCGGGGCCGCCGCCGTCGAGGTCCGCGGCCTGCACGTCCGGCTCGGGCGGCACGAGGTGCTGTCCGGCATCGACCTGACCGTCCGGGCCGGTGAGGTGCTCGCCCTCGTCGGCCCGAACGGGGCGGGCAAGTCGACCCTGCTGGCCGCCGTCGCCGCCGACCTGGCCGCGACGCGGGGGACGGTGCGCGTCGACGGCCGCCCCGTGGGCGAGTGGACCGCCGCCGAACTGGCCCTGCGCCGCTCGGTGCTCCCGCAGTCCGCCGCGCTGTCCTTCCCCTTCCCCGTCGAGGACGTCGTACGGATGGGCCGCGCGCCCTGGGCCGGCACCCCGCACGAGGACGAGGACGAACGCGCGGTGGCCGAGGCGATGGCCGCCACCGAGGTCGCCGCGTTCGGGCCGCGCCCCTTCGGCGCGCTGTCCGGCGGCGAGCGGGCCCGGGTGGCGCTGGCCCGGGTGCTGGCCCAGCGGGCGCCCGTGCTCCTGCTCGACGAGCCGACGGCCGCCCTGGACCTGCGCCACCAGGAGCTGGTGCTGCGGATCTGCCGGGAGCGGGCGGCGGCCGGGGACGCGGTCGTCGTCGTCCTGCACGACCTGGGGCTCGCGGCGGCGTACGCGGACCGGGCGGCCGTGCTGCACGGCGGCCGGATCGCCGCCTGCGGTCCGCCCGTCGAGGTGTTCGGCGAGGAGCTGCTCTCCCGGGTCTACCGGCAGCCGGTCGAGGTGCTGCCGCACCCGCGCACGGGCGCTCCGCTGGTGGTTCCCAAGAGGCCGTCGCCGCACGGCGGTTGAGCCGCCCGGGGCCGCGCCCCCGCCGCCGTGGCCGGTCCCGGCGACCGCGCCGTCCGTCGCCCCGATAGGGTTCCGCTCGTCAACGGGATCGACGGCGGCGCGGGTGTCGCGGGGGGCAACGGATGAGGACGCACACGCGCGGGCTGCGACGCCGCACGGCGATGCTGGCGACGGCGGCCGCCCTGGCGCTGACGGCGAGCGGGTGCGTGACGGTGCACGGCGAGCTGGAGGTCGTACCGGCCGCGACGAAGACCGAGGCGGGCCGCGCGCTGCGGGACTTCACGGACGCCTACAACAAGGCGGACAAGGCGTACGACCCGGCTCTCGTCGCGGGCCGGATGACGGGCGCGCTGGCCGCGATCAACCAGGGCGGCCTGAGGGCCCGTCAGAAGCAGAGCCCCGGCGGCAACTCCCGCCACACACCGCTGGAGTTGCGGGATGCGCGCTTCCTGATTCCGAAGAAGGCGGGCTGGCCGCGCTGGTTCGCGGTCGACGCCGACAGCAACCGGGACGCCGACGACGGCGGCGCGGCCGACTCGCGCTGGCTGCTGGTGTTCGTGCGCGGCGGGGCCGACCAACTCTGGGAGGCGTCCCACCTGTTGACGCTCCGCAAGGCGGACGTTCCCGATTTCGCCGTCGACGGGGAGGGGTTCGTGCGGCCCGCCGCCGACGGCGGCTCCTCGCTCGCGGTGGCGCCGCGCAGACTGAGCGCCGACTACGCCTCGTACCTCCAGAACAGGGGCAGGCCCCCGGTGTTCGCCCCCGGGCCGGACACCACGCAGTGGCTGGCGCAGCGCACCCGGGCCGCGCAGCGGGTGGGGCGGACGATGCAGTACCTCGACCAGGAGCTGACGGGGGACGCGTTCGCGCCGGTGGGGCTGGTGACGAAGGACGGCGGCGCGTTCGTGTTCTTCGCCTCGCGGCACTTCGAGAAGCAGACGGCGGCGCCGGGCGTGCCGCTGCTGGACATCAATCCCGACGTACGGGCGCTGATGACCGGCACGCCGAAGACCTCCCTGGTGAAGGAGCGGGTCTCCAGCCAGGTCGCGCTGGTGCCGAAGAAGGGCGCGGGAACGGTGCGGGTGGCGGCCCGGGTGCAGGGCCTCGTGGTGGCGACGGGGTCGTGACGCCGGCCGGGCCCGGCGGGGCCTCCCCGCCGCGCGGGCGCCGGTCCGCCGGGGCTCAGCGGCCGATCGGCCAGGCCACCGCGTGCGGGTCGGTGTCCGCGCCCGCCTCGCCGGCCGCCGCGGCGTACCGGGCGCAGGCGTCGGTGAGGGTCTCCAGCAGGGTCAGCGGGTCGGGCAGGCCGTGCTCCGGGCCGCGCACCCAGTGCACGTCCAGCCCACCGGGCAGCTTCGCAGGCGGCACGAGGACGTAGCTGCCCCGGCAGTGCCAGCGCAGGCCCGGATGCTCGTCCATGGTCTCGGGGTGGCAGTCCAGCTCGCAGGGCCACCACTCGTCCTCGTCCTCGGGGGTGCCCCGGGTCGCGGTGAAGAACAGCATGCGCGCGTCGGCGCCGCTGCCGCCCTCGCCGAAGACGGCGACCGGGCCGACCTCGATCCCCGCTTCGACCAGGCGCTCCAGGGCCTGGGCCCCCGCGTCCAGCGGCACGTCCAGGACGTCGTGGACCATGCCGGTCGCGGTGATGAAGTTGGCCTGCGGCTGGGCGGCGGCCCAGCGCTCGACCTGGGCGCGGTCGGTGGTCGACTGCGTCTGCCAGGCGAAGGAGACGGGGTGGCGGGCGGGCGTCGGACAGCCGACCCGCTCGCAGGAGCACCGGTACCCGTTCGGATACGCGGCCGGGGCGAGCGGCAGTCCGGCCCCCGCGGCGGCGCGCAGCAGCTCGACGCGCTCGGCGGCGGCGTCCGGGACCCCGCCCGACCTGCCCTGGGCGCGGCGGCGCAGCCACTGGGCGATCCGGCCGCCCGCTCCGGCCCTGGCTCCGGCGCCGCCGCCTCGACCGCCGTCGGCACCGCTGTTGAACTCCGCGCCCATCTGGCTCCTCACCCTCACGCCTCGGCCTCCGGGGACCCCACCATGCTCGCACCATCCTGCGCCCCGGGGGGCGGGTGTCCGCATCCGGGGTCGCCGGGGCGGCGGCCGGGCGGGCTTCCGGCGGGGCTCCGGCGGGACCTCAGCGGGGCGCCAGGCCGTTCAGGGCGTAGTCGACGAGCCGGTCGGCGTACGCGTGCGTCAGGGGTCCCGTCCGCATCAGCCACCGCCCCGACAGGGGTCCGGTGAACATCTCCACGGCGGTCTCCAGGTCCAGGTCGGCCCGCACTTCGCCGCGCTCGCGGGAGGCGGCGAGCCGGTCCGCGTACAGCTTCAGCGAGGGCCGCAGCAGCCGCTCCACGTACTGCGCGCACAGCTCGGCGTCCACCACCCCCTCCGCGGTGAGGGCGCGGGTGGGGACGTCGTACGTGGGGTCGACGAGTTCGTCCACGGTCGCGCGCAGGACGAGACGGAGGTCGGCGGCGAGGTCGCCGGTGTCGGGGATGGCGGCCCCGACCTCGCCGACGGCGGCGGCGGCCTGGTCGGCGAGGTCGGAGTAGGCGTCGAGCAGGACGGCCGCCCTGGACGGCCACCACCGGTAGATGGTCTGCTTGCCGACGCCGGCCCGGGCGGCGATGCCCTCGATGGTGGTCTTCTGGTACCCGACCTCGCCCACGAGCGCGAGGGCCGCCTCGAAGATCGCCCGCCGGGACCGCTCGCTGCGCCGCGACGCGTCGGGGCTCTTGTTGTCTGCCATGCCCCCAACCTATCCCGCCCGAGACGATACGCACCGTCTCCAGCGGCCGTGAGCACACGCGCGACCCCACCCGCACCGCCGCTCACCCGCGGGCACAGCCGCACCATCGCGCCCGCCTCCCCGCCCGCGCCGCACCGTCCGGCGGGCGCCGCAATGCCCCCTCTCCACCCCCCGCGAACCACCCTTTCGATGCACAGCGCGAGCGGCCCGCCAGGCCGCACCATGGGCAGCGGAAGCACCCACCGGCCCCGCAATCCCCGCGAAGGAGCCCTCATTGACCCCACACGCCCGTGACGCGGCGCCCCGCCGCTACCTGATGTGCCCTCCGGAGCACTTCAGGGTCACGTACTCCATCAACCCCTGGATGGACCCCGCCAAGCCCGTCGAACTCCCCCTGGCCGTGGCCCAGTGGGAGGACCTCCGCGACCGCTACCTCGCGCTCGGCCACACCGTCGAGCTGCTCGACCCGCGCCCCGGCCTGCCCGACATGGTCTTCGCCGCCAACGGCGCGACCGTGGTCGACGGCCGCGTGCTGGGCGCCCGGTTCGCCTACGCCGAGCGCACCCCGGAGGCCGAGGCGCACCGGGAGTGGTTCGCCGCCCACGGCTTCCCCGAGATCCACGAGCCGGAACACGTCAACGAGGGCGAGGGCGACTTCGCCGTCACGTCCTCCTGGATCCTCGCCGGGCGCGGCTTCCGCTCCACCTCCGCCGCCCACGACGAGGCGCAGGAGTTCTTCGGCCGTCCCGTCGTCGGCCTGGACCTGGTCGACCCCCGCTACTACCACCTCGACACCGCCCTGGCCGTCCTGGACGACCGCACGGACGAGGTCATGTACTACCCCGGCGCCTTCTCCCCCGGCAGCCGGGCCGTTCTGGCCCGCCTCTTCCCCGACGCGCTGATCGCGCGGGAACCGGACGCGGCGGCCCTCGGCCTCAACGCGGTCAGCGACGGCCGGCACGTCCTGCTGCCCCAGGCGGCACAGGGCCTGTTCGAACCGCTGCGCGCCCGCGGCTTCGACCCCGTCGGCATGGACCTCGGCGAACTCCTCAAGGGCGGCGGCAGCGTGAAGTGCTGCACCCAGGAGCTGCGACCGCGGACCTAGTCCGAGTCCGGCCGGGGCGGCCACGCGTCGCCCCAGTCGGCGTCCCGCGCCGCCCGGTACAGCTCCCCGTGGCGCTTCTTCGACACGTTCTCCCGCACCAGCCCGAGCCGCCCGGACTCCTCCTCGCCCCGGCACAGCTCCAGCATCACGAGCCCCTTGCGGATCTGCGGCCTGCGCACGATCCGGGCCTCCGCCGCGGCCGCGTCCACCGCTTCCGGCCGCACGGCCGCCACGTACGCGAACTTCTCGTCCTCGTACGCCAGGGTGCCGCCCTTCACCTTCCGGTGCAGCGAGGAGCGGCTGACCCGGGCGGAGAAGTGGCACCAGTTCGACGCGTCGTCCGCGACCGGGCAGCGGCCGCTGTCCGGGCAGGGCGCGGCGATCCGCAGCCCCGCCGCGACCAGCCGCTCCCGGGCGGCGAGGACGCGCCGGTAGCCGTCCGGCGTGCCGGGCTCCACCAGCACGACGGCTCCCCGCGCGGCCCGCGCCGCCTGGTCGACGAGGGTGTCCCGGTCGGCCCCGGTCAGCTCCTTCAGCACGTACGACACCGTGATGAGATCAGTGCTCTCGACGGTGAGCGCCGCTCCGATACGAGAGCGCTGCCACCGCGTGGCCTTCAGCGCGGGCACCCCCGAGGCCTCCGCCAGTTCCCGGCCCAGCGCCAGCGCGGGCTCCGCCCAGTCGAGCACGGTGCTCGACTGCGTCCCCCACGCCTCGCTGACCGCCCAGCTCGCCGCGCCCGTCCCGCCGCCCACGTCCAGGTGCGTGCCCGGCGTCCACCCCGGGGCGGCCGCCCGCAGCGCGCCGAGCGCGGACCGCACGGCCTCGAACGTGGCGGGCATCCGGTACGCCGCGTAGGCGGCCACGTCGGAGCGGTCCCGCAGCACGGGCGCGTCGGTCGGGGTGGTCCCCCGGTAGTTCGCGATCAGGCGGTCCACCGCCTGGGTCGCCTGCCGGGGCGGCAGCCCGTCGAGCAGCCCGGCCAGCGCGGACCGGAGGACTTCCGGGAGGGAGAGGGTGTCGTTCACCGGAAAAGTGTAGGGGCCAAAAAGGGACGCGGCGGGACGTGAGGGAACTGCTGCGCATCCAGGGGCAGTTGCATACGCTGACAGCCGTTGGCCGTTTCTGGGGTTCTTCAGAGCCGTGTGCCGGTTCGTGCGTACGGGCGTGAGCGCCCGCGCCCGCCGTCGCCCGGCGCGCACGGATGCACGGGGGGTTACGGGTGATGGGGCAGCGCATCGGAGTCGTACGGGCGGCCCTCGTCGCGGGAGCGGCGGTGCTGGCCCTGCTCCTGCTGCTGGCCATGTGCGGCGGCCAGGGCAAGGGGAGGGACGGGGAGGGGGCCGGGGGCGACAACGCGCGGAAGACCGGGGGCACGGCGTCCGCCGGCCCCCGGGGCACGGCGCCGGCGGCCCCGCCGCGCCTCGCCGTGCCGGCCGCGTACGACACCGGGCGCGGCTGGCGGATCACCGGGGGCTCGGACCAGTACGCGATCGCGCAGGAACCGGCGCTGGTCGCGCACGTCGAACGCTCGGGTGCGGAGAACTTCCTCGTCCGCGCCTACGACGCCCGCACCGGCCGGCAGGCCTGGGCGGGCAGACCGTGGCGGCCGCTGTCCGGCTCCGCGCACTTCCCCCGGCTGCTCTCCCTCCAGGACGGCGACGACCGCTTCTTCGTCACCTGGTCGTACGGCAAGGTCAGCGGCCCCGACGCGCTGTCGACCGGGGACTCGGTGGTCGCCCTGGACGTGTACGACGCCAGGGACGGCGCCCAGCGCCACGTCGACCTGCCCTGGCAGGGCGTCCCGGTGGTCTCGGCCACCGGCCCGGACGTCCTGGTCACGGACGGCGCGGCCACCGCCACCACGGTCGACCCGAGGACCGGCCGCGCCTCGGCGCTGACCCCCGGGGACCTCGCGCCGCCGAAGGGCTGCAGGAACTGCCGGTCGAAGACGGAGGTGCGCGGCCTCACCGCGAAGGGCCTGCTGGTCAGCGGCAGCACGGAGTTCTGGGTCCGGGGCGGCTGGTACAGCGCGAAGGTCGCCCCCCGGGACACGGCCCCCGCCTCGGGCGTCCCGACCTCCCTCACCGCCTCCGGCCAGGTGCTGGCCAAGTGGCAGAAGAAGGAGCGGGACGGCTGGGAGCGCTGGGCGGTGCACGACGCGGCGACCGGCAAGGTCCTCGCCACGGCCGACTGCCGCAGACCCGCCATCGAACCGGGCGCCCACCCGCAGGCGGTGACCTCGCCGTCCGGCGACTACCTGGTCGCCGGCAACCTCGCCTTCGACCTGCGCCAACCGGCCCCGAAGGGCGCCAGGACGGGGCACTGCCTCCAGGAGCGCGAGGGCGTCAAGCCGGTCACCCTCGTCTCGGTCACCGACGACGGCACGGCCTACGGAACCACCGGGGCGTCCGCCGCGGGCGGCACCCCGGTCCAGCTCCCGCTCGCCACGGCGACGCCCGCCGCCCTCCCGGACACCACGCTGCTCCCGCTGGCGGAGGTGGCGAACATCGCCCTGTTCCGCACCACCGACCGCCAGGACCGCCCCCAGCTCTTCGGCCACCCCCGCCGCTGACCCCGTACGGGCGGAACACCTGCGCGAACCCTGGCGTCCGCCGCGCAACTCCTCCACTCTGAACGGATGTTGCTGCCCCGCGCACACGAGCAGACCGAGCTGGTCGAAGTCGTCCGCATCACCCCGGACGCGAACGACCCGCTCCCCAAGACGATGGCCGGCGAGGAGACCGCCCTCTGGGAGGCTCCAGAGGCGCAGTCCGCCTTCGCCCTGATCGCCGCCCTCCCGGCCGGCCGGCCCGGCCAGACCTTCCTGCCCGGCTGGGGCCTGCGGGCCCACGGCCCCAAGGGCGTCCTCTTCGAGATCGCCTTCTCCTACGACTGCCACGCGGCCCGTGTCTGGGGTCCCTCGGTCCCCCACAAGCAGGAGGGCGTCTACCCCTTCGACCCCGCCAGCCCCCAGGCCGTCGAGCTGCTGCGCATGCTGCGGGGGGACTCCTAGGCGGCGGGGCGCCCCCGGGAAGGCGAAAGGCGCCGGGGGCCCGCAGCAGGCGGGACCCCGGCGCCGTACGGGCGAATGCCCGACGTCCGCTAGACGTCCGCCGAACGCCGCCACGGCCGGCACAGGCCGAGGAAGAGCACCGCCGCCAGCACCGCGCACGCGACCTGCACGACGGCCATCGGCACCGCCGTGTCCTCGCCCGCGATGCCCACGAGCGGCGACGCCACGGCGCCGATGAGGAAGGACGTCGTACCGAGCAGCGCCGAGGCCGACCCCGCCGCGTGCGGGGTGCGCATCAGGGCCTGGGTGTTGGTGCTCGGCATGATGAGCCCCATCGCCGACATCAGCACGAAGAGCCCGGCCGCGACCGGCCACAGCCCGACCTTTCCGAACACCCCGGACGTCATGAGCAGCAACGCCACCGACGCCACCAGGACGACGGCCAGCCCCGCCGCGAGCACCTTGTCCAGCCGGACCCGTCCGACCAGCAGCTTCCCGTTGATCTGGCCCACGACGATCAGGCCCACGGAGTTCACGCCGAAGAGCAGGCTGAACGTCTGCGGGGACGCCCCGTAGATCTCCTGCACCACGAAGGGGGAGGCGGAGATGTAGGCGAACAGCACCGCGAAGGCGAGGCCGCCGGTCAGCATGTACCCGGTGAAGATCCGGTCCGCGAGCAGCCCCTTCATGGTCCGCAGCGCCGCGCCGACGCCGCCGGTGTGCCTGCGCTCCGGCGGCAGCGTCTCGTGCAGCCACTTCCAGACCACCAGGGTCAGCGCCACGCCGACACCGGTCAGGACGTAGAAGACGCCCCGCCAGTCGGTGATCCGGAGCACCTGTCCGCCGATCACGGGCGCGATCACCGGGGCCACTCCGGAGATCAGCATCAGCGTGGCGAAGAACCTCGCCATCTCGACGCCGTCGTACAGGTCCCGGACGACGGCTCGGGCGATGACGATGCCCGCCGCGCCGGCCAGCCCCTGGAGCAGCCGGAAGGCGACCAGCATCTCCACGTTCGGCGCGACCGCGCACATGGCGGTGGCGAGGACGTACACGAGCATGCCGATGAGCAGCGGACGGCGCCGGCCCAGCTTGTCGCTGAGCGGTCCGACGACGAGCTGCCCGAGCGCCATGCCCGCGAGGCACGCGGTGAGCGTGAGCTGCACGGTCGCCGCCGGCGACTTCAGGGCGTCGGTGACCTCCGGCAGGGCGGGGAGGTACATGTCCATGGACAGCGGCGGCAGCGCGGTGAGCCCGCCGAGCACGAGCGTGACGAGCAGGCTGGTCCGCCGGACACCGGCGGACCCGGACCCGGCCCTGGACGCCGAGACAGACGCGGAGGGGGAGGCGGACTCGGAGGCGGACTCGGACTCGGTCGCCGCGGGCACGGAGACGCCGGCGGAACCAGGAACCCCTGCTCCCGCGGTGGCCGCGGTGGCCGACTCGACCGCCGCGCGCACCTCCGCGCCCGCCGAGGGTATGTGGTCCGCTCCCGCTGCTCCCGCAGCCCTGGCGCCGTTGTCCGGCATCATCACTCCCATTTCGTTGAATCGCGACCTATCCTCTCAGCTCGTCCGAACTGTTCGGAACAAGCTCTCGTCGCCGGGGAGAAGCCCGCGACGGAACGAGGGGCGGCAGCAATGCAGACGACGGACGCACCCGTCCGCTGGGGAATCCTCGCCACCGGGGGCATCGCCTCGGCGTTCGCGGCGGAACTGGCGGCGATGCCGGACGCGGAGGTCGCCGCGGTGGCCTCGCGCACCACGGACCGCGCGAAGACCTTCGCCGACCGCTTCGACATCCCCAGGGCGTACGGAAGCTGGGCCGAGCTCGCCGCCGACGACGCGGTCGACGTCGTCTACGTGGCCGCCCCGCACGCCGCGCACCGGGCGGCGGCCGGGATGTGCCTGGCGGCGGGCCGCGCCGTCCTGTGCGAGAAGGCCTTCACCCTCAACGCCGCCGAGGCGGCCGAGCTGGTCGCCCTCGCCCGCACCCACGACCGCTTCCTGATGGAGGCGATGTGGATGTACTGCAATCCCCTGGTCCGGCGGCTGGCGGACCTCGTCCGCGACGGCGCGATCGGCGAGGTCCGCACGGTGCAGGCGGACTTCGGCCTCCCCGGCCCGTTCGCCCCCGGCCACCGCCTGCTGGACCCCGCGCAGGGCGGCGGCGCCCTGCTCGACCTGGGCGTCTACCCGGTGTCCTTCGCCCACCTGCTGCTGGGCGAGCCCGGCACCGTACAGGCGCAGGCGCTCCTGTCCCCCGAGGGCGTCGACCTGAACACCGGCATCCTGCTCGGCTGGCCCGACCGGGGTGCGCTCGCCACCCTGACCTGCTCGGTGACGGCGGGCACCGCGGTGGCCGCGTCCGTCACCGGCACCGAGGGCCGCATCGACGTGCCGCACGGCTTCTTCTCCCCGGAGCGCTTCGTCCTGCACCGGTACGGCAAGGACCCCGAGGAGTTCGCCGCCTCCCCCGACGCCCCGCACGACAGCCTGCGCCACGAGGCGGCGGAGGTGATGCGCTGCCTGCGCGCGGGCGCGAAGGAGTCCCCGCTGGTCCCGCTGGACGGAAGCCTGGCGGTGATGCGGACGCTCGACGCGGTACGGGACCGGATCGGCGTCCGCTACCCGGGCGAGGCCCGGCCCGGCTCCCGCCCCGCCCCGCCCACCACATGACGGACAACTGAGCCGACGGGCGGCGGGGCTGGCTACCCTCCCTGCCCATGAGCACTCAGAAGATCGCGGTGGTGACAGGAGCGGGTTCCGGCATCGGGCGGGCGGTGGCGGTGGAGCTGGCGGCGTCCGGCTGGTCGGTGGCCCTCGCGGGCCGCCGCGCGCAGCCCCTCGCGGAGGCGGCGGAGCTGGCGGGCGGCGACACGCTCCCCGTCCCGACGGACGTGTCCGACCCCGCCTCCGTCACCGCCCTCTTCGCCGCGGTGCAGGACCACTACGGCCGCCTGGACCTGCTCTTCAACAACGCGGGCACGTTCGGCCCGGGCGGCACCCCGACCGAGGAGCTGACGCACGCCGACTGGCAGTCGGTGGTGAACGTGAACATCACCGGCGCGTTCCTCTGCGCCCAGGCGGCCTACCGCAGGATGAAGTCCCAGACCCCGCAGGGCGGCCGCATCATCAACAACGGTTCGATCTCCGCCCACGCCCCCCGCCCGCACTCGATCGCGTACACGACCACCAAGCACGCGATGACCGGCCTGACCAAGTCCCTCTCCCTGGACGGCCGTCCGTACGGCATCGCGGTGGGCCAGATCGACATCGGCAACGCGGCCACCGACATGACGGCACGCATGCGCACCGGCATCCTCCAGGCCAACGGAGAGCTGGCCGTGGAGCCGGTGATGGACGTGCGGGACGTCGCCCGCACGGTCCGTCACATGGCGGACCTCCCGCCGGCCGCCAACATCCCCTTCGCCACGGTGATGGCGACGAACATGCCGTACGTGGGCCGCGGCTGACGCGTGCCGGGGCCGCGGGCGCCTCCCCCGGTGCCCGCGCCCCCTCCCCGGCGCTACCGTGTCCGGTCCCCCGGCACGGTCGTCGCCCGCTCAGACGCTCTCGACGAGCAGCAGGCTGTTGCCGTCCGGGTCGCGCACCGCGAACATCGGCGGCACCCCCGGCCCCATCCGCAGCACCTCCGCATCCGTGTCGACCCCCCGCGCCCGCAGGTCCGCGTGGTCGGCGTCGGCGTCCCCGGTCGCCAGCCGGATGCCGGCCGGGGCCCCGCCGGCCACGAGCGCGATCGTGGTCGACGCCCCGGGCGGCGCCACCTCGACCCACCGCCCGTCGCCGAACGGCACGTCCCGGCGCACCTCGAAGCCGAGTTCGCCGACGTAGAAATCCAGGGCCCTCTGCTGGTCGGTGACGCGCACCCCGACCGTGGCCACCTGTGTGATGCGACTGGTCCCGCTCATCCCGTGCCTCCGCTTCCGTTGGTCTTCAGCACCTAGGACCACGCCGGACCCGGAAACTCATCGCCCCCACGGGACCCGGCACCGACCCCGACCGACCACCGGACCAGAAAAATGGCCCCGGCCAGGGGAAATCCCCTGGCCGGGGCCACAACGGCAGACGAGCCGGCCTGTACGCCGGGTTCTGTCGCCCGGTCGCCTCGCGGCGGCCGGGGAGACGGCCATCCATCTAGGACCGGCGTTGCCGCCGGCCTCGTGCGGTCTACCCGCGGACATCGGGCGAGCAGCCCTCGAACGTCCGCGCAGGACCGTCGTCGACGGTCCCTCTTGACCTTGCTCCGGGTGGGGTTTACCTAGCCGCCTGAGTCACCTCAGGCGCTGGTGGTCTCTTACACCACCGTTTCACCCTTACCGAGGGCCTCGCGGCCCCAGGCGGTCTGCTTTCTGTGGCACTGTCCCGCGGGTCACCCCGGGTGGCCGTTAGCCACCACCCTGCTCTGTGGAGCCCGGACGTTCCTCGGGAGGTCCCCGGAGGGGCCCCACGCGGCCGTCCGGCCGACTCGTCTGCCGTGCCGACCATGCTACCCGGCGGCCGGATCGCCCTTGACCTTGCCGCAGCGTCAAGGTTTCTACTGGTGCCATGAGCAACGGGAGCGGTGGCGGCGGCAGGGGCATGCGGATCGGCGAGGTCGCCTCGCTGGTCGGGCTCACGCCGCGCGCGGTACGGCACTACCACCACGTCGGGCTGCTGCCCGAACCCGTACGGCGTCCGAACGGCTACCGCGAGTACGCCCTGCGGGACGCCGTCGTGCTGGCCCGGATCAGGCGCCTCACCGAGCTGGGGCTGGGACTGGACGAGGTACGGGACGTGGTGCGGGACGACGCGGGGCGCGAACTGGCCGAGGTGCTGGGCGAGCTGGACGCCGACCTGGCCCGTCAGGAGGCGCAGGTCAGGGCCCGGCGGGAGCGGATCGGGGCGCTGCTCGCGCAGGCGGAGGCCGGGGAGCTGGCGGCGGAGGAGCCGGTGTCGCGGGAGCTGGGCGAGCTGCTGAAGGAGCTGCCGGTCATCCCGGGCGGCATGGCGGCCAGGGACCGCGAGATCCTCACGCTCCTGGAGACCGTCGCGCCCGACGAGGCCCGGGGGCCGTTGCTGGGCGCGATGCGGGACGCGTTCGTGGCGACGCCGGGGGCGGCGGAGCGGGTGCGGGAGGTGTACGCGCTGCTGGACGAACTGGTGGACGCGGCGGTCGACGACCCCCGGGTGGCGGCGGCCGCCGAGGCGCTGGCCGCGTGCATTCCGGACGGGCTGTGGGAGCCGGGGGAGGTGCCGGGCGAGAACGCCGCCCTCCTCCAGACCTTCTTCGCGGACTTCGCCCCGGCGCAGGCGCAGGCCGTGCTGCGGGCCGTGCGGATTGTCGGAGAGCGGGAGGGATCGTCGTGAAGAAGCTGGCCAGAGGGGTCGCGTACGCGGCGCTTCCCGGGGAGCTGGCGCTGCTGGTCTGTCTGCTGGCAGGGGTGCGGGTGTCCCCGTACGTGCTGCTCGCGGCCGAGCTGGTGGTGGCGGCCGTGGTCCTGGCGGAGGTCTTCCTCTTCGTACGGCTGCGCAGGCGGGGTCTGTCGGCGCGCGAGGCGGTGGCGGAGCTGGTGCCGGAGCCGGTGCGGCGGCTCGTGGGGCACGAGCTGCGGCTGTGGGTGTCGCTCGGCCGGTGGGCGGCGCGGCGGCGGCACGGGGTGGGGCCGGGGGAGCTCGCCTTCGGCCACGCGAAGGCGCAGGCTGCTCTGCTCTACGGGTTCACCTTCGTGTGCGTGGTGGAGACGGTGGGGCTGCACGTCCTGCTGGCCGGGGTGCCGGTGGTGCAGGCGGTCTTCCTGGTGCTGGACGTCTACACGGTCGTCCTGGTGCTCGGTCTGCACGCCGCCGCCGTCACCCGCCCGCACGTCGTGGGCTCCGACGGGTCGCTGCGCGTACGGTCCGGTGCGCACGTGGACCTGGCGATTCCGGCCGGGCGGATCGACTCCGTACGGTACGACCTGCAGCTGAACCCGGGACAGGCCGGGCAGGACGTGCTGGAGCTGGCCGTCGCGTCGCAGACCTCGGTGACGGTGGCGCTGAACGCGCCGGTGGAGGCGGTGTCGCTGCTCGGCAGGCGGCGGCCGGTGACGACGGTGCGCTTCCACGCCGACGACGCGCGGGCCCTGGTGGCGGCGGTGGCCGCCGTCAGGCGGGCTGGAACAGCACCTTCGCCGAGCCCGGGTCTGCCTGCGTCAGCCTGACCCGGATGCGCCCGCCGAGCGGCAGGCCGGCGCCGCCCTCGACCCGGGCGACGACGGCGAGGCCGCCGCCGTCCAACTGGACGGTGCCGACGCCCGGTTCGTTCTCCTTCACGTCCACGACGTGCGCGTCGAAGAGCTCCCCGACGCGGTCCTTGAGCAGCGCGGCCTCCACGATGTCGACGCTCTCCCGCTCGACGGTGTTCTGCCGCCGGGTCCCCTCCGCCATCTCCTGGGGCAGCTCGGGCAGGGCGGCCCGCACCCACTCGGGAGGCTCGGCCCCCCGCACGGCGGCCAGGCACAGCTCGCCCGCGTACCGGTCCACGAGACGGCGCAGCGGCGCGGTGCAGTGGGTGTACAGAGCGGCCACGGCGGCGTGCGTGGCCCGCTCGGGCCGCCGGCCGCCGGTGAACACGGTGTACCCGGCCCCCCGCAGCAGGGTCGTGCACTCCTGGAGGAAGGCGGCGTGGGCGGGGTCGGCCGGGTCGAGACCGCGGACCACGTCGGCGTACGGGGTGTGGTGCGGCCAGTCGACGCGCAGGGCGAGCGCGGTGCGCCTCAGGCGGGCGACGGCGCCGTCGGGGGCGGCGGGGAGGGTGCGCAGGACGCCGTTGCCCGCCGCCAGCATCAGCTCGGCGGCGGCCATGCCGGTGAGCAGGGAGATCTGGGCGTTCCAGCCGTCGGCGGGCAGCGGGGTGCGGTAGGCGAGCCGGTACGCGCCGTCGACGAGGTCGATCTCCTGCTCGGGGACGTTGAGGGAGATGCCGCCTCGAACCCGCTCCTGTTCCTCCCGGAGCCGCCCGATGTCGCGGAGGAGGGCGAGTGCCTCCTCCGCCGTGCCGCTGTCGATCCGCCGCTGGACGTGTGCGTAGTCCAGCTTGGCGCGGCTGCGGACGAGGGCGCGGCGCACGTCGGCGGCGACCGTCGCGCCGTCGGCGTCGAGGTCGATCCGCCACAGCAGGGCGGGGCAGGTCTGGTCGGGCAGGAGGCTGGCGGCCCCCTCGGAGAGGACCCGCGGGTGCAGCGGAACCTTCTCGTCGGGGAAGTAGAGGGTGGTCACCCGGCGGTGGGCCTCGGCGTCGAGCGCGCCGCCGGGCGCGACGAACGCGGCCACGTCCGCGATCGCGTAGTGCACGCGGAACCCGCCGCCGTCCCTCCTGGCCAGGTGCATGGCCTGGTCGAGGTCGGTGGAGGCGGCCGGGTCGATGGTGAACAGGGGCAGGTCGGTGGCGTCGTACGGGTCCGGGGGCAGGGCGGGCGCGCGGGCGGCCCGCTCGGCCTCGGCGAGGACGTCGGCGGGGAATTCCGCCGGGTCCAGGGGTACGCCCAGACCCGCCCTCACCTCGCGGAAGGCGGCACGGAGGGGGGCGGCTTCGGCGGTGCCGGGCACGTGCAGTTGGCGGCGGGGCATGGATCGAGGGTAGGGCGGGGGCGGAGGGACGGCACCTGGACGGGCGACGGGCCGCGGGCCGCTGGGGCGCGGTGCGGGGTGGAGGACGGCGGCCGGTGCCGGGCACGGGCCGCTGGGCGCGGTGCGGGTAGGTGTCGGTGCCCGGTGCTGGTCGCGGGGCGGGGTGCGGGGTGGCCCGTCGGGGGCCGGTGCGGGCCGCGGGGCGGGGTGCGGGGTGGTCCGTCGGGAGCCGGTGCGGGCCGCGGGGCGGATAGGTGTCGGCGGCCGGTGCCGGGCGCGGGGCGCTGGGGCGCGGGGCGGTTCGTCGGCGGCCGGTGCCGGGGTGGGATTTTCCCCCGCCCGCCCCTTCCCGTGACCCCGCGGGGCTGGGAGGGGGATCGCGCGGGTGCGTCGTGACTGATCGCGCCCGCGCGGCGGAGCCGTACACCGACACGGCCCCGCGCCCCTGACGGGGCGCGGACGTCGCCTTCGTACCGCACCGCCCCCCGCCCGGCCGGGCCGTGGGTCCGGACCCACTACCGTTGACGGGCTCGCGCCGCATCACCCGACACCCCCTCCGAAGGAGACCCCGTGCTCGTCCTCCTCCCGCCCTCCGAAGGCAAAGCCGCCTCGGGGCGCGGTGCCCCGCTCCGGCCCGGCACGCTGTCGCTTCCCGGCCTGGCCCCCGCCAGGGCCACTGTGCTGGAGGAGCTCGTCGAGCTGTGCCGGGGCGACGAGGAGAAGGCCCGCGAGGTCCTCGGCCTCAGCGAGGGCCTGCGCGGCGAGGTCGCCAAGAACGCCGGGCTGCCCACCGCCGGCGCCCGCCCGGCCGGGGAGATCTACACCGGCGTGCTGTACGACGCCCTCGGGCTGGCCACCCTGGACGCCGCCGCCCGCGAGCGGGCCCGGCAGTGGCTGCTGGTGTTCTCGGGGCTGTGGGGCGCGGTCGGCGTCGGCGACCGCATCCCCTCCTACCGCTGCTCCATGGGGGTCAGGCTCCCCGCCCTCGGGGCGCTGGGCGCGTACTGGCGGCCCGCGATGGCCGAGGTGATGCCGGAGGCGGCGGGCAGCGGCCTGGTCCTGGACCTGCGCTCGTCCGCGTACGCCGCCGCGTGGAAGCCGCAGGGCGAGGTGGCGGGCCGCACCGCGACCGTGCGCGTCCTGCACGCGCAGGTGGTCGACGGCGTCGAGAAGCGCTCCGTCGTCAGCCACTTCAACAAGGCCACGAAGGGCCGGATCGTGCGGGACCTGCTCGTGGCGGGCGCCGCCCCCGCGGACCCCGCCGAACTGGTGACGGCCCTGCGTGACCTCGGCCACGTGGTCGAGGCGACGGCCCCCGCGAAGGCCGGGAAGCCGTGGGCCCTGGACGTGGTGGTCCGCCAGATCCACTGAAGGCAAGGCCAAAGGGGGGTCGGACCCTTCGGAGCACAGGGTCGATGCGCGTAGAGTAGACAGGTTGCAATACGCCAGAAACATCCGACCCCCTTCCGGAGAACCCCGTGCCCAGCTCTTTGCGCGACATCCTGACCTCCGTTTCGCAGGGGCAGTACCCGGCTCCCGACGGCCGGACCGTCGTGGTCCCCCAGCCGAGCCCCCGCGACGCGGGCGTGCTCGCCTTCACCGCGCACTCGGTGATCTTCTCGGACCAGGACCCGGAGTGGATACGCGAGACCCTGGAGCAGTCCTGCCCCGACCCCTTCTCGGCGTCCCTGCACCCGGCGTTCCTGGCCGCGCTGATGGCGCGGACGGGCCGCCGGATGGACACGGTGGGCTCGCTGACGCTGGCCCCCGCCCTGCCGGGCCCGCCCCCGCTGGAGCTGACGGAGATCGAGGACCCGGACCACCCCCGCGTCGCCCGCGCCCGCGCCTACCGCGACGACGTGCGGGTCTGGTCCGCCGACGGCGGCGGCATCCTGGTGCTCGGCCGGGGCCTGGCCGGGCGCTGGGAGACGGCGATCGAGGTGGACGAGGAGTCCCGGCACCGGGGCCTGGGCCGGGCGCTGGCGGAGTCGGCGCGGCACATGATCCCGCTGGGCGAGGTCGTCTGGTCCCAGCAGGCGCCGGGCAACGCCCGCAGCGTGCGCGCCTTCCAGGCGGCGGGCTACCGCCCGGTGGGCGCGGAGGCCCTGCTCATCGCCGCCTAGCGCGCGGCGACGTACCGGCATTGCACCCTCCGCAACGACCGTTGCACACTTCACCCCACCCCCGGCAGGATGCCCCCATGGCCTCCTCCGTGCTCGATCTCGCCCCCGTCGTTCCCGTCGTCGTCCTGGACGACGCGTCCGACGCCGTTCCGCTCGCCCGTGCCCTCGTCGCCGGGGGGCTGCCCGCCATCGAGGTCACCCTGCGCACGCCCGCCGCGCTCGACGCGATACGGGCGATCGCCGACGGGGTGCCGGACGCCGTGGTCGGGGCCGGGACCGTGCTGAGCCCCGCCCACGTGGCCGATTCCGTCGCGGCCGGGGCCCGGTTCCTGGTCAGCCCGGGGTGGACGGACACGCTCCTGGAGGCCATGCGGGGGGCCGGGCTGCCGTTCCTTCCCGGTGTCTCCACCACCTCCGAGGTCGTGGCCCTCCTCGAACGCGGCGTCACCGAGATGAAGTTCTTCCCGGCCGAGGCCGCCGGCGGCGTCCCGTACCTGAAGTCGCTCTCCGCGCCCCTCCCCCGGGCCCGGTTCTGCCCGACCGGCGGGATCTCCCCGGCCTCCGCCCCCGCCTACCTCGCCCTGCCCAACGTCGGCTGCGTGGGCGGGACGTGGATGCTTCCGGCCGACGCGCTCCGGGACGGGGACTGGGGCCGGGTCGAGGCCCTCGCCCGCGAGGCGGCCGCCCTCCGCTGAGCACGGAGGGGCCCCCGGCGCTCACCGCGCCGGGGGCCCCTCCGTGCGTACGGATCAGCGCAGGTGCGAGGTGTCGTTCAGCAGCCGCACGGACGCGTTGCCGTCCGCGTAGTACGCCACCGCCGACAGCGAGGCCGCCGAGAGCTCCATCCTGAAGAGGGACTCCGGGGGCGCGCCCAGCGCCAGGCGGACCAGGGTCTTGACCGGGGTGACGTGGGTGACCACGAGGACCGTGCGGCCCGCGTACTCCTTGACCAGCCGGTCGCGGGCCGCCCCGACCCGCTCGGCCACGGCCGTGAAGCTCTCGCCGCCGCCGGTCGGCGCGGCGTCCGGGGACGCCAGCCAGTCGTCCAGGTCCTCCGCGTACCGCTGCCTGACCTCGGCGAACGTCAGGCCCTCCCAGGCGCCGAAGTCCGTCTCGCGCAGGTCCTTCTCGACGCGTACGGGAAGGCCCAGCCGGACGGCCACCGCCTCCGCCGTCTCGCGGCAGCGGGACAGCGGGGAGCTGACGACCGCCTGGATCCGGCCGTGCGCGGCCAGCGAGGCGGCGACCGCCTCCGCCTGCCTGCGGCCGACCGCCGACAGCTCGGGGTCGGAGCCGCCGCTGCCGGAGAAGCGCTTCTCGGGGGTGAGCAGCGTCTCGCCGTGGCGGAGCAGGACGAGGGTCGCGGGCTCGCCGAGGTCGGCGGAGGGGCCCCAGCCGACGGCGGGGGCCTGCGCCTCCACGGCTTCCTCGGGGACCTCGCCCGGCAGCTCGAACAGGCCGTCGGACGGGCCGTCGGAGGCGGGCCTGCGGGCGCCCGCGAGGGCCGCCCGCGCCTTCGCCGCACCGGCGGCGGCGTCGCCGGCCACGCGCGGCCCGGCGGGCGCGTCCAGGGCGGCGGTGGAGGCCGACGGCTCCCACTGCTTGCCCTTCTTGCCCGCGTCCATGGCCTCGTTGGCCAGCCGGTCCGCGTGCTTGTTCTTCTCGCGCGGGATCCACTCGTACCGGACCTGCGAGCGCGGCAGGATCGCCGCGGCCTCGGCGGCCAGCGGCTTCATGTCCGGGTGCTTGATCTTCCAGCGGCCCGACATCTGCTCGACGACGAGCTTGGAGTCCATGCGGACGTGCACCCGGACGTCCGGGAAGAGGTCCCGGGCGGCCTTGAGCCCCGCGATCAGGCCCTTGTACTCGGCGACGTTGTTGGTGGCGACGCCGATGTACTCGGCGGCCTCGGCCAGCGTCTCGCCGGTCTGCGGGTCGAGGACGACCGCGCCGTACCCGGCGGGCCCCGGATTGCCCCGGGAGCCCCCGTCGGCCTCGACGACGACAGTGCGCGCCATCGGCCCTAGATCCCCGAGTCCGGCGTACGGACCAGGATGCGGCGGCAGTTCTCGCAGCGCAGCACCGCGTCGGGGGCCGCGGCGCGGACCTCCATGACCTCGGTGATGTTCAGCTCCAACTGGCAGCCCTCGCAGCGCCGCTGGTAGAGGCGGGCCGCGCCGACGCCGCCGGACTGGGTGCGCAGCTTCTCGTACAGCTTGACCAGGTCGGCGGGGATGGACGCGACGACGACCTCGCGCTCCTTGGCGACCTTGGCGACCTCGCCGTCGATCTCGGTGAAGGCGGCCTCGCGGCGCGCGGTGGCGTCGTCGACCTTGCCCTGCACGGCGCCCACGCGCTCGGTCAGCTCGGCGGCGCGCTCCTGCGCGGACTCCCGGCGCTCCATGACCTCCAGGACGACGTCCTCCAGGTCGCCCTGGCGCTTGGCCAGCGAGACGATCTCCTTCTGGAGGTTCTCCAGGTCCTTGGGCGAGGAGACCGCACCGGAGTCCAGGCGCTCCTGGTTGCGGGTGGCGCGCTGACGGACCTGGTCGACGTCCTGCTCGGCCTTGGTCTGCTCGCGGGCGGTGTCGCTCTCCTCGGTGGTGGCGGCCACCAGCAGGTCGCGGAGCTGGGTGAGGTCCTTGGTGAGGGACTCGATCTCGGCGTGCTCGGGCAGCGACTTGCGCTTGTGGGCGAGCTGCGACAGCCGTACGTCGAGGGCCTGGACGTCGAGAAGTCGGATCTGGTCGGCGGGCGCGGCGTTCAGTTGGGGGCTCCAGGAGAAGAGAAGTGGGATGTCCAGGGGTCGGTGACCGTCGTGGAGACGTGCACCCGCAGGTGCCATCCCGCACGGTCGGAGATCGCTTCGAGCTGTGCGGCGGCCTGCTCGCACCAGGGCCACTCGGTGGCCCAGTGCGCGGCGTCGAACAGCGCGGGGGTCGCGGCCGTCCCGCGTGCTTCGGAGACGGGGTGGTGGCGCAGGTCGGCGGTCAGGAACGCGTCCACGCCCGCCGCCCTGACCTGCGCGAAGAGGCTGTCGCCCGAACCGCCGGAAACGGCGACCGTGCGGACCGTGGCGTCCGGGTCGCCCGCGCAGCGGATGCCCTGCGCGGTGGCGGGCAGCGACTTCGCGGCGTGCGCGGCGAACTCGCGCACGGTCATCGGGCGGTCCAGTTCGCAGAGCCGGCCCAGGCCGCGGCGCCCGTGCGGATCGTCCCGGTCCGGTACGAGGGGGCCGGTGACCCGCAGGTCGAGGGCGGCGGCGAGGGCGTCCGACACGCCGGGGTCGGCGGTGTCGGCGTTGGTGTGCGCGACGTGCAGGGCGATGTCGTTCCTGATGAGCGTGTGCACCACGCGGCCCTTGAAGTGGCCGGCGGCGACCGTCGTCGTACCGCGCAGATAGAGCGGGTGGTGGGTGACGACCAGGTCCGCGCCGATGCGCAGGGCCTCGTCGGCGATCTCCTGGACGGGGTCGACGGCGAACAGGACCCGGTTCACCTCGGTGTCGGGATCGCCACAGACCGTGCCGACGGCGTCCCAGCTCTCGGCCCGCTCGGGGGGCCAGAGGGCGTCGAGCGCGGCGATGACTTCAGACAGACGGGGCACGCCACAAGGCTACCTGCCGTACGTGCCCCGTCCGCCGGGCGTCCGGTTCTCCCCCGCCGGGAGCACACCGCTCCGGGGGATACCGGTCGAACGACCGGACGGCCACCCGTATGTGTGAAGAGAGGTGACTCGTGTTGTCCGGTGGGAAATCCGAAAACTAGCGTCGCCGACGGAGCCCGCCGAAGACCGCGGCGGGGACGGAGGAGACGGAGCCCATGACAGCGTTGGCCATCGAGACCGCCGCCCGGGGCGGCGCGGCGCACCGCGGCGGGTTCGTGATCGCCGCGGACGGTTCGTACGCCGCGCGGCTGGCCGGGGGCGGGGACGCCTGGTTCCCGGAGCGCTGGACGCTGGACGGCCCCGAGCCGTACGCGGTGCCGCTGCCCGCCGACCAGCCGGAGGAGCCGGGCACGGAGGTGCTGCCGCTGGCGGACGGGCGGGTGCTCATCCACCGGGAGGCGGCCGGGCGGCACGTCTTCTCCCTGCTGTACCCGACGGGCCCGCGGACCGGTGAGTTGGCCCTGGGGGCGGTGGAGTGCGGGGGCCCGCTGCGGCTGCTGCCGCCCGCCCCCGGCGGTGCTCGCGCGTACGCGCTGGCGGTCGGGCCGCAGTCGACGGCCCTCTGGCTGGTGGCGGGCGGGGCCTTCGGGCCCGAGCACGTGGCCGAGGTGCCGGGGCGGTGCTCGGGCGGGGTGTGGCTGGACGGCACCGGACGGATGCTCGCCCTGGACCGGGAGTCGCCGGGCGGGGTGGTGAAGGCGGTCGCGGTGGACCTGGAGCGGGGCGGCGAGGCCACCCCCCTCCTGCAGATCGCCGAGCACAGCAATGACCGGGTGCTGCTGGCCGACGCCGACAGCGGGCTGATCGTCGTCCGCTCCGACGCGCCGGGCGAGGACCGGCTGGGGTGGGGGGTGCTGGGGAGCACCCGGCCGGTGCGCTTCCCGGAGTGCCTGCGGCTGGACGGCTGCGTGCTGACGCCGTTCGCCGCGCAGCCGGGGCAGGTGCTGATGCCGGAGGCGTGCGCGGTGGCGGTACGGATCGACCGCGCGCCGGGACCGGCGGGGCCGGCGCCGGGGAGCTGGGTGGGGGTGTGGCGGCCCGCGGGCCGCAGACTCCATCAACTCGCCCCGCCCGCCGGGTGGCTGGCCGGGGCCGGGCTGTGGACCCGGGAGGGGGTGCTGCGGCTGCCGTTCACCACGGGGGCGGTGCCGTGCGGGGTGGCGGGGGTCGTGGTGCCGGTGGAGGAACCGGCGGCGGAGCCGGTGGCGCGGGGCGCGGCGGAGGGGGGTGCCGGGGCGGAGGGCGCGGCGTCCTGGAGACCGGTGCCGTTGCAGCAGGCTTCGCTGGCCGGGCGGATGCACCGGGTGGGGGTGCGGGAGAAGCGGGAGGCTCCGGCGGGCGGGGTGGCGGCGGAGGCCGTGGCGGAGCCGGCTGCCGTCGAGGACGCCGTGCCGTCGGTGCTGGGGCCGATCACGCGGGTGGTGCGTCCCCTGGGCGCGCCCGGCGCGGCCCCGGGGGCCGAGGCGGTCCATCCGCCGGCCGCGCGGACGGCGGTGCCGGCGTCCGTGCACGCGGCGGCGCCCGCGATGGTGCGGACGGCGACGCCGGTACGGGTGCCGGTGGCGGTGGCGGCACCGCTGATCTCGGTGCCGGGCGGAGGGCCGGTCAGCCCCCTGGGCGGGGCGCCGGGGAAGGATTAGAGTCGCGGGCCCGGGGCAGGCGCTGGCTCTGTGTACGTGTCAGCGACGTAGTGACGGGGTGACTTCCCATAATGCCCATGACCATGGCTGAAGCCCAGACCGAGACGACCACGGCGCCCGCGCAGGGGGCCGGCAGGCACCGGGGCGGGCCGGCGCGGTACGAGGACCCGTCCGTCGCGGCGCGGGGCCGCCACCGGCGCGACCCGGCGGGGCAGCAGGGCTGACGGGGTCCGGCGGGCCCGCCGGCGACGCGCCCGGTGCCGGGGGCTGCGACGGACGTCTGTTCCGTGCCGCACCCGGCACCTCGGTCGCCTGCGGCGGCGCCCCGGCCCCGCCCCTTCAGGTGAAGGCCCCGCCCTTCACCTGAAGCGCTCGGCCGCGCGGCTCGTGGCGGGCCGCCCGTGCGGTCCCCCGCACCCCTTCCAAGGACGGGCAGGGCGAAAACGCACCCCGGCCCCGGGCGCCCACACCCCGCCGGTGCCGCGCGGCAACAGCCGACCGGCGGCCCCGGGGCGCCTCGGGGCCACCCCCTCACCCCCGCTTCAGCCCCAGCACCTCCGCCGCCCCGAACGTCTCCCCCTCCGGCCTCCCCGCGAAGTACCCCGACAGCGCCTCGTCCAGTTCCTCGTACGAGAACACCCCCTTCGCCGTGTCGAACTTCGCCGCCACCCTCGGCCGCTCCACCACCGCCACCATCCCCCCGTGCACCACGAGCACCTGCCCGTTCACCCGCCCCGCCGCGGGCGACGCCAGGTAGCCCACCAGCGGTGCCACGTGCTCCGGTGCGAGGGAGTCGAGTTCCCCGGGCGCCGCCGCCTCCCCGAAGCCCGCGAACACGTCCTCCGTCATCCGGGTCCGCGCCCGCGGGCAGATCGCGTTGGCCGTCACCCCGTACTTCCGCAGCGCCAGCGCCGTCGACGTGGTCAGCCCGACCACGCCTCCCTTCGCCGCCGCGTAGTTCGGCTGGCCCGCCGAACCGGCGAGGAAGGCCTCCGAGGACGTGTTGACGATCCGCCCGTACACCGGGCCGCCCGCCGCCTTCGACCGCTCCCGCCAGTGGACGGACGCGAAGTGCGTGGTGTTGAAGTGGCCCTTGAGGTGGACGCGGATCACCGAGTCCCACTCCTCCTCGCTCATCGAGAAGACCATCCGGTCCCGGAGGATGCCCGCGTTGTTGACCAGGACGTCCAGCTTCCCGAACTCCCGGACCGCCAACTCCACCAGCTCGCGCGCCTGTTCGTGGTCCGCGACGTCCCCGAGGTGCGCGACGGCCCGGCCGCCCGCCGCCCGGATCTCCGCCGCGACCTCCTGCGCCGGACCGGCGGAGGCGGCGCCCGAGCCGTCCCTGCCCGGCTGCCCGAAGTCGTTGACGACGACGCCCGCGCCCAGCCGGGCGAGCTCGACGGCCTCGGCCCGGCCGAGGCCCCGGCCCGCACCGGTGACGATCGCGGACAGCCCTTCGAGGGGCAGTGACATCCCCAGCTCCCTTGGCTCGACGCTCGGTTTCACAGTGAGATGGAGGTACGGAGGGCCACGCCCGTCCGCATCTGTTCCAGCGCCTCGTTGATCTCGGTGAGCCGCACCCGGTGCGTGATCATGTTCTCCAGGTCGATGCGGCCGGCCCGCCACAGCGCGACGGCCCGCTCGTACGAGCGCAGCACGTCCCCGCCTCCGTACATCGACGGCAGGATCCGCTTCTCGTCGAAGAACAGCTCGAACATGTTGACCTGGAAGTGGTCGTCCAGCGCGCCCGCGCCGACGACGCAGAGCGTGCCGCCGCGCCGGGTCGCCCCGTAGGCGGTGCGGGCGGTGGCGGACTTGCCGACGACCTCGAAGACGTAGTCGAAGCCCTCGCCGGAGGTGACGCGCTGCTTCGCGTCGTCGAGTCCGTCCGGGGACACGGCCTCGGTCGCGCCGAACCGGAGGGCGGCCTCGCGGCGGGAGGCGACCGGGTCGACGGCGACGATCTGCGCCGCGCCCTGCACCCGGGCGCCCTGGATCGCGGAGATGCCCACACCGCCGCAGCCGATCACCGCGACCGACGAACCCGCCTGCACCTGGGCGGTGTTGATGGCCGCGCCGAGGCCCGTCGTGACGCCGCAGCCGATCAGCGCGGCGATCTCGAAGGGCACGTCGTCGGGGATCGGGACCGCGCAGCCGGCGGCGACCACGACCTCCTCGGTGAAGGTGCCGGTTCCGGCGAAGCCGAAGACGTCGCCGCCGGGGCGCCTGAAGTTGGGGGTGCCCGCGTTCATGAACCCCGCGAGGCACAGGTGGGTCTGCCCGCGTTTGCAGGACGGGCAGGCGCCGCAGGCCGGGAGCCAGCAGACCAGGACCCGGTCGCCCGCGGCCAGGCCCTCGACGCCGTCGCCCACGTCCACGATCTCGCCCGCGCCCTCGTGGCCGGGGACGAAGGGCGCGGGCTGCGGCAGGACGCCGTTCATGGCGGAGACATCGGAGTGGCACAGGCCGGTGGCCCGCACCCGGATCCTGACCCTGCCGGGGCCGAAGCCCACCGCCTCGACGTCGTCGAGCACTTCGAGCTTGTCCTGGCCTGTCTCGTGCAGTACGGCTGCGCGCATGGCACGAACTCCCCTCTGTGGGCGGTCGGTTCCGGATGCGCCGGTTCACGGCTCCGGGGCTTCGAGGCTTCGGGGCGTCACGGGTTCACGCGTGTTCGACGAGCGTGTCGGCCAGCACGGGCGCGTCGTCGCGCTCCACCGCCGTCACCGTCACCTGGGTGCGGCCGTCGCCGGTCCACATCCGGACGCGCAGGGTCTCGCCGGGGAGCACCACCCCGGCGAAGCGGGTGGTGTACGAGGTCACCCGGGTCACGTCGCCGCCGAGCACCGTGTCCACGACGGCCTTGAGGGTCATGCCGTACGTGCACAGGCCGTGCAGGATCGGCCGCTCGAAGCCCGCCAGCTTCGCGAAGTCGGGGTCGGCGTGCAGGGGGTTCCAGTCGCCGGACAGGCGGTAGAGGAGGGCCTGGTCCTCACGGACGGGGCGTTCCACGGTGAACTCGGGCCGCCGGTCCGGTACGTCGAGGCGGACGGAGGGCCCGCGGTCGCCGCCGAAGCCGCCCTCGCCGCGGACGAAGACGGCGGAGTCGTTCGTCCAGAGCGGCCCCTCGGCGTCGGCGGCCTCGGAGCGCAGCACGATCACCGCCGCCTTGCCCTTGTCGTACACGGCCTCGACGGTGGAGGTCAGGGTCGCGTCGCCCTCGACGGGGATCGGGCGGTGCAGCGTGACGGTCTGCCCGCCGTGCAGGACGGCGGCGAGGTCCACCTCGATGCCCGGGGCCGCGAGGCCGCCCATCATCGCCATGCCCGCACCCGCGACGGTGGCGAAGCTCGGCAGGACGTGCAGCCTGCTCTCCAGGGTGTAGCGCAGTTCGGCGGGATCGGTGGCGGGGACGCCCGCGCCGAGGCCCAGGTGGTAGAGCTGGACGTCCTTGTGGCCCCAGACGGCCCTTCCGGTCCGGGGGCCGGCGGCGAGGGCCTTCGCAACGTCGATCGGCATGGGAGGCAGAGCTCCTAACGCTCTCGGGGTTCCTGGCTCTCCGGAGAGAGGCCCCGACGTGGCCGTCCGCACCGTCGGACACGCCGGGGCCGTACGGGGTCGGCCGGTGACGCGCTCCACTTCTAGAACGCGTTCTAGGCCGATGGCCCCCATGTATAGCGCAGGGCACGCCACTTGTGAACCCGTCAGGTGACGACCCGTCAGTTCAGGCGGTGCGGGGCTTCGCGCGTACGTGCATGCGCTCGCCCTGGCGGCCGAAGAGGCTGAGCACCTCGACGGGGGCCTTTCCGGTGCTGCCGAACCAGTGCGGCAGCCGGGTGTCGAACTCGGCGGCCTCGCCGGGTCCGAGCACCAGGTCTCGGTCGCCCAGCACGAGCCGGAGCCGCCCGGTGAGGACGTACAGCCATTCGTAGCCCTCGTGGGTGCGGGTCTCGGGGGTGCTGCGGGTGACCGGCAGGATCATCTTGTACGCCTGGATGGGTCCGGCGCCGTGGGTGAGCGGGAGCACGGTCGAGCCGTGGACCTGGCGGGGCTTGATGCGGACCCGGGGGTCGCCCACCTCGGGGGCGCCGACGAGGTCGTCCAGCGGGACCTGGTGGGCCTGCGAGATGGGCAGCAGGAGTTCCAGGCTGGGGCGGCGCCCGCCGGACTCCAGCCGGGAGAGGGTGCTGGTGGAGATGCCCGTCGCCTCGGAGAGCGCGGCGAGGGTCATGCCGCGGGCGGTGCGCAGCCGCTGGAGGCGGGGGCCCACGTCGGCGAGGGCCTGGCTGATGGCGGGCGAGTGCTCCATGCGGGCCATTGCACCGCGCCGTCCCCGTTCCGGCAACCTTTCTTGCCGTTTCCGGGAAGCGGGCCCGCGCGGGCGTCCGAGCCGCCCCGGGCCCGCTCGAACCTCCCGGGCCCCGGGCCCCTCCTCAGCCCGACTTCGCCGCGCCGGCCGCCGCCTCCTCGGGCGCCGGGGACACCACCCGCTCCCCGGCCGCCCTCTTCGGCCCCCTCGGCAGCCACACCAGGATCAGCACCACCCCCAGCAGCAGCACCCCCGTCCCCGTCCGGAACGCCAGCGCGTACCCGGCGGTCAGCGCCTCCGGGCTCGTCGCGCCGCCGGTACGCGAGGCCGCGACCGTGGACAGGACCGCGAGGCCCAGCGCCCCGCCCATCGTGCGGGAGGTGTTGATCAGGCCGGAGACCAGGCCCGCGTCGCCGGGCGCGGCGCCGGAGGTGGCCAGCGAGGCCAGCGGCGTGGAGGCCAGGCCCGCGCCCAGCATCATCAGGATGCCCGGGCCCAGGATGGCCGTCGCGTACGAGCCGTGCGCCCCCATCGTCGACTGCCAGCCGAATCCGGCGGCGGCGACCAGCGTGCCGAGCGCCGCCAGGTTCCGCGCGCCCACGCGCGGCATCAGGCGCGGGGCCAGCTTGGAGCCGGTGACGATGGCCAGGGAGCTGGGGACCAGGGCGAGCCCCGCTCCGAGCGGTGTGTACCCCAGCACGTTCTGGGCGTAGAGCGTCATGAAGAACCACATGCAGAACATCGCGGAGCCGTTGACGAACATCGCCGCGTTCGCCGCCGACACCGACCGCACCCGGAACAGCTTCAGCGGCATCAGGGGCGCCTTCGCCCGGGCCTCCACCAGGAGGAAGAGGCCGATCAGCAGCAGCCCGCCGGTGAGCGGGACCAGGGTGGCGGCGGCCGTCCAGCCCTCCGCCTCCGTCTGCACGATGCCGTACGCGAGGGTGGCCAGCCCCGCCGTGGCCAGCACCGCTCCCGGCAGGTCGAGCCGGCGGCCCGCCCGCGAGTGGCTCTCGGTGAGCCAGCAGAAGGCCCCCACCAGGACCAGCGCGCCGATCGGCACGTTGATCAGGAGCACCCAGCGCCAGGAGAGGGAGTCGGTCAGCAGTCCGCCGACGAAGCCGCCCGCCGCGCCGCCGCCCGCGCCCACCGCCGACCAGGTGCCGATCGCCCGGGTGCGGGCCGCGCCCTCCGGCACCGCGGAGGTGAGGATGGTCAGCGTGGCCGGGGCCAGCACCGCGGCGCCCAGTCCCTGCACCGCCCGCGCGGCCAGCAGTTGCCAGCCCTCCTGGGCGAGCCCGCCCGCCAGCGAGGCGGCCGTGAACACCCCGAGCCCGATGAGGAACGTCAGCTTCCGCCCGAAGATGTCCGCCGCCCGCCCGCCGAGCAGCATGAACCCCGCGAAGGCGATCGAGTAGGCGTTGACCACCCACTGGAGTCCCTGGGCGGTCATGCCGAGGTCGGCCCGCATGGAGGGCAGCGCCACGTTCACGACGGACACGTCGAGGACGACGAGGAACTGTCCGGCGCAGGCCGCCAGCACCACCGCCCACGTGCGGACGGGTCGCGGCGGGGTCGTGGCTGTGCGGGGAGCTGCGGGGTCGGCGGACGCGCCGGGGGAACGGTGGACCATGCCTGTCATGGTCGCAGGTAGTGCGTGCCCCGTACATCCGTGATACGGAGCACACCGCCCGGCCGCCGGGCCTAGGGCTTGCGGAGGAGGGTCACCACCGCCGCTCCGCCGAGCCCGATGTTGTGCGCGAGCCCCACCCGTGCGCCCGCCACCTGCCGCGCCCCCGCCTGTCCGCGAAGCTGCCAGGTCAGCTCGGCGGCCTGGGCGAGGCCGGTGGCGCCCAGCGGGTGGCCCTTGGAGATCAGCCCGCCGGACGGATTGACCACCCAGCGCCCCCCGTACGTCGTCGCGCCGGACTCGACGAGCTTGCCGGAGGCTCCGTCGGGGCACATGCCCAGCGCCTCGTAGGTCAGCAGCTCGTTCACGGAGAAGCAGTCGTGCAGTTCGATCACGTCGACGTCCTCGATGCCGAGCCCGGCGCTCTCGTACGCCCGGTGGGCGGCGGCCCGCGACATGGGCCTGCCGACGACGTCGATGCAGAAGCCGGCGGCGAAGGACTCCTCGGTGTCGGTGGCCATGGCCTGCCCGGCGATCTCCACGGCCTTCTCCAGCAGGCCGTGCCGCACGACGAAGCGTTCGGAGACGACGACGGCCGCCGCCGCGCCGTCCGAGGTCGGCGAGCACTGGAGCTTGGTCAGCGGCCGGTGGACGGTCCTCGCCGCGAGGACCTCGTCCACCGTGTACGGGTCCCGGAACTGGGCGTACGGGTTGTTCACCGAGTGCCGGTGGTTCTTCGCGCCGACCGCCGCGAGCTGGGCCTCGGTCGTGCCGTACCGCTCCATGTGCTCGCGGGCGGCGTTGCCGAAGATCTGGGCGGTGGGCGGCGTCCTCTCGAAGCCGTGCCGGGCGGCCATGACGCCGTAGTGGCGGGCCACGGGCGAGGTCGTGAAGTCCCCGCCGTCGCTTCCGCCGCCGAGCGCGCCGCGCTTCATCTTCTCGAAGCCGAGCGCGAGCACGCAGTCCGCGAGGCCGCCCCGGACGAACTGCCGCGCCATCATCAGGGCGGTCGAGCCGGTGGCGCAGTTGTTGTTGACGTTGTAGACGGGGACACCGGTCAACCCCAGTTCGTACGCGGCCCGTTGACCGGCCGTGGACGCCTGGAAGCAGTGTCCGACGGGCACCTGCTGGACCTGCTCGTACGCGATCCCGGCGTCGTCGAGCGCCGCCTGGCCCGCCTCCCTGGCCATGTCCCAGTACTGCCAGTCCCGTGACTCGGGCTTCTCGAACTTCGTCATTCCGACGCCGACGACGTACGCCTTCATGCTGACTCCCCCTGGTGGTCGCGCGGCAGGCCGAGGATGCGCTCGGCGACGACGTTGAGCTGGACCTGGGTGGTGCCGCCCGCGATAGTCAGGCACCGCGACATCAGGAACCCGTGCACGGCCCGCTCCCCCGGCCCCTCCCGCAGCGCCCCTCGCGGGCCGAGGAGTTCGAGCGCGAGTTCGGCGATCTTCTGCTGGTGCGGGGTCTGCACGAGCTTGCGCACGCTCGCCCCCGCGCCCGCCTCCAGCCCGTCGACCTGCTGGAGGGTGGTCCGCAGCCCGATGCAGGCGAGGGCGTGCGCCTCGGCGGCGAGGGCCCCGACGCGGGCCCGCGTCGCGCCGTCGAGGTCGGCGGCGCGGGTGATGAGCGCTTCGAGCCCGGTGTCGAAGGCGACCTGGTCGGCCATGTGGACGCGCTCGTTGCCGAGGGTGTTGCGGGCGACCTGCCAGCCGCCGGTCTCCTCCCCCACCAGCGCGTCCACGGGCAGGACCACGTCGTCGAAGTACACCTCGTTGAAGAGGGAGTCCCCGGTGATCTCCTTCAGCGGGCGGACGTCGATGCCGGGGGTGTTCTTCATGTCGACCAGGAAGTAGCCGAGCCCCTGGTGCTTGCTCGGGGCGTCCGGGGCGGTCCGGGCGAGCAGGATTCCGTGGTCCGCCCACTGGGCGGCGGACGTCCACACCTTCTGCCCGTTGATCCGCCAGCCCGTGCCGTCCTCGGTGCGCTCGGCACGGGTGCGCAGCGAGGCGAGGTCGGACCCGGCCTCCGGCTCGGAGAAGAGCTGGCACCACAGCAGCTCGCCGCGCAGGGTGGGCGGGACGTAACGCTCCTTCTGCTCCTGGGTTCCGTACGCGATGAGTGAGGGCACCACCCAGGTCGAGATCCCGAGCCCGCTGAGGGTGACCCCGGCGTCCGCCAACTCGCGCTGCACGGCGAGCTGTTGGAGCGGTCCCGCGCCGAGCCCGTACGGGGCGGGCAGGTGCGGGGCCGCGTACCCGGTCGGCGCGAGCGCCCGGCGGACCGCGCCCGGATCGAGCCCGCGCACCCCCTCGATCACTTCCCTCGCCCGTTCCCGGTACGTGTCGGCCTCGTCCGGCAGGTCCATGCGCAGCTCGCGCCGGGCCCCGGCGGCGGCCAGCCGCACGGCCCGCAGCCGGTGGCCGTCGCCCGTCCCGGCCAACTGCCGGGCCACCAGGGCCCGGCGCAGGTACAGATGTGCGTCGTGCTCCCAGGTGAACCCGATCCCGCCCAGGATCTGGACGCAGTCCTTGGCGCAGGAGAAGGCGGCGTCGAGCGCGGTCGCGGCGGCGAGGGCGGCGGTGAGCCCCCGCACGTCCGCCGCCTCGTTGACGGCGTTCGCCGCGTCCCACACCAGCGCCCGCGCCTGTTCGACCCGTACCAGCATGTCGGCGCACAGGTGCTTGACCGCCTGGAACTGCCCGATGGGCCGCCCGAACTGCTCGCGCACCTTCGCGTACGCGGTGGCGGTGTCCAGGGCCCATCCGGCGGTGCCGCAGGCGTCGGCCGCGTACAGCACGGCGGTGAGGTCGCCCACCAGGGCGGCCGTCAGGTCGAGTTGCCGCTCCGCGGGCACGAAGGCGCCGCGGACGACGACTTCACCGGTGGGCCGGGTCGGGTCGGCGCTGGTGTGGGTACGCATCTCCAGCCCGTCCGCGTCGACGGCGAGCCACACCACGCCGTGGGCGGACTCGGCGGCGAGCAGGACGAGTTCGGTTCCGGGTCCGGCCCCGAGGACGGGCGGGGCGGTGCCGTCGAGGACGAAGCCGCCGTCCGCGGAGACGGCCGTCAGGGTGCCGGGGCCGGTCGCCGCGGCGGCCACGGGATGCCCGGCGGCGAGCTCGCCCCTCCCGCCCCTGACCAGCAGGTCCGCCGCGAGCACGCTCGGCAGGAAGGGGCCGGGGAGGGCGGCCCGCCCGGTTTCCTCCAGCACGACGGCGAGGTCGAGGAGGCTCCCGCCGCCCTGCGGCAGATGCACGTCGAGGAGCCCCATGGCGGCGGCACCGTCCCAGTACGCCGGCCGCCCGCCGTCCCCTTCCTCCCCGTCGAGGATCTTCCGTATGCCCTGCGGAGGCGCCGCCCGTCCGACCCAGCCGCGTACCGCTTCGGCCAACTCGCGGTGCTCGCGCGTGATTCCGATGCCCATGGCGGTGCAGAGTAGAACACGTTCCATTCTGACGGAAGGTCAGGTGGAGGTCGGATGTGAGCCGGGCCGGACGCGCGTCGGGGCCGTTCGGGAGCCGGGGCCGGACACGGGCCGGGAGGCGGCGAGGCCCCCAGCCGGGAGGTGACGAGGCCCCGCGCCCCCTGCCGTACGGGGAAACGCGGGGCCGTCCGAAGCAGGCGGCCGAGGACCGGACGCGGTCCGCCGGGCCGTCACCGGCTCACTTCCTCCGCCGCCTCTGGCGCCACGCCCCCCATCCGAACAGGACGACGAGAGCGACGAAGAGGATCACGGCGGCAACCTTCCCGGCCGTCCCCTCGGGCCACCAACTCCCCCTGCCGCCCTCCACCGCGAGCAGATGGATCATCATCTCCGGCCCTCCCTCTCAACGCGCCCGAAAGCGCCGCATCAGCACGAACCCGAGAACCGTCAGGGCTCCGACGGCCGAAATCCACACCCCGGGCCCGACGAAGCCCGCGATCATCGTGAGGACGCCGATGAGAACGAGGGCCGCACCGGACAGCAGACCGCCCCAGAGGCCCACCTGGACCCAGACCTCCGCCGACCGGTCCGCGTCGCCGAGCAGCTCCCCGCCGTCAGGCGCTCCGCTTCTCACTCGCCCCGGCCCCGCACGTAGCTGATCGCGAAGAACACGAGCCCGGCCGCCACCACCACCGCGAAGACCGTCCCGAGCCACGGCGGCCCGTCCGGCCCACCTCCCGGAGCCGCCCATTCCGTTACGCGCATCCCGCCCACGCCCCTTCCGCGGCGCACCGTCAGCGCCGTTTCCCGACCTTGAACCACCAGATCGCGGCCATCCCCAGGAAGAAGACCACTCCCACCGTGATCTCTGCCGCCAAACTGTCCATGCCGCCCCCGCCGGCGGCCATGACCGTCATCGCACTCACCCCGCTCACCTCTGTCCCGCCGACGTGAGCGCGATCCAGATTCCGGCTGCGCACAGGAGCGCTCCGCTGCCGATGAGAAGCGCCAGGTAGAAGCGCTGTGTGAAGCGGCTGGTCTCCTCGTTGCGCCAGGAGCGGGCCATCCTGACCTCCGCTCGTACGAGGCGCGGCGCGAACAGCACGAACCCCGCCCCCAGCACCGCGAAGACCCACCCCATCGCCACCCGCACGAGTTCCCCCTCCCGGCCGCCGTGACCTTCCCGGTGCCCCCGGCTCCCCCGTTGAATCCCGCACCCGAAAACTCCGGGCGCGGTTTCCCCGCCCGATGGGAGGACCCCCACTGGCCGTACGCGCCGTAGCCGGGGGCCGCGCCCCGCGCCTCCGGTCGCGTACGGCACCATGACCCCAGTCCGACCCGCCCAGCCGCCGCCCCGCAGGAGAGCCATGACCGCCGCCGCCCCCACGCCCGACACCCTCGCCGCCTTCGAGGCCGCCAAGGGGTTCATGCCGGTCGGCGAAGGGCTCGCCCTGTACGCGGCGGCGGCCGAGGCGGCGCAGCGGCTGCGGCTCCCGGTCCTGGAGGTGGGGACGTACTGCGGGCGCTCCACCCTCCTCCTCGCCGACGCCGCCCGCGCGGCCGGTGTCACGGCCGTCACCGTTGACCACCACCGCGGCAGCGAGGAGCAGCAGCCGGGCTGGGAGTACCACGACCCGACGGTCGTCGACCCGGAGGTCGGCGTCATGGACACCCTGCCCACCTTCCGCCGCACGCTGCGCAGGGCGGGCCTTGAGGAGCACGTCGTCGCGATCGTCGGGAGGTCCCCCCGGGCCGCCCGCCTCTGGGGCACCCCGCTCGCCCTCGTCTTCATCGACGGCGGCCACACCGACGAGCACGCGACCGGCGACTACGAGGGGTGGGCCCCGCACGTCGCGCCCGAGGGGCTCCTGGTCATCCACGACGTCTTCCCCGACCCGGCCGACGGCGGCCAGGCCCCGTACCGCGTGCATCAGCGGGCCCTGGCGTCCGGCGCCTTCACCGAGGTCTCGGTGACCGACTCGCTGCGCGTCCTGCGGCGTACCGGCCCGGGTCTGTGAACGTCCGGCATAGCATCGCCCTGTGTCGTACGACGGTCAGTTCCCCCACGCAGACCCGCCCGAGCCCGAGTTCCGGGAGCCCCCGCGCCGAGGGCGCGGCACCGCGCTCGTCGTGGCCGCCGCCCTCGTGCCCACCGCCCTGGCGGGATGGCTCGTCTGGCAGGCCATGAGCAGCCCGGAGGACGGAACGCCCGCACAGGTGCTCCCGCTGCCGAGCCACAGCGCGGCGGCCTCGGCGCAGGGCAGCCCCGCGCCGCCCTCCGCCACGGCCCCCTCGACCCCCGCCGGCCCGGCGCGGAGCTCCGCGGCGCCGGACCCCGACCCCAAGCCCGGCGGCGGCCCCCTCACCGGCCGCACCGTCGTCGTGGACCCCGGCCACAACCCCGGGAATTTCCGGCACATCCGCGAAATCAATCGCCAGGTGAACATCGGAACGAACAGCAAGGAATGCGACACCACCGGTACGGCGAGCAATGCCGGTTACACCGAGGCGGAATTCACCCTCGATGTTTCGCGCCGACTGAAAACGCTTCTCGAAAAGCAGGGCGCAACCGTCAAATTCACCCAGAACGGCGACCGTCCTTTCGGTCCCTGCATCGACGAGCGCGCCCGTATCGGCAACGAGGCGAAGGCCGACGCCGTCCTGTCCATCCACGCGGACGGCTCCGCGGCCGGCCACCGCGGCTTCCACGTGATCCTGCCCGCGCGGGTGAAGTCCGGGGCCGCGGACACCTCCGCGATCGTGGGCCCCTCGCGCGTGCTGGGCGAGGCCGTCGTCGGCAACTTCGTCCGGGAGACCGGCGACGCACCCGCCAACTACCTGGGCGCACCGAACGGACTGGTGGTCCGCCGGGACCTCGGCGGGCTCAATCTGTCGACCGTCCCGAAGGTCTTCATCGAGTGCGGGAACATGCGCGACCGCGAGGACATCGCCCTGCTGACCGACCCCGCCTGGCGGCAGAAGGCCGCCCGGGGCATGGCCGAGGGCATCGCCGCCTTCCTGAAGGGGTAGGGCTCGGCAGCGCGCTCGAACCACACGGGAACACGCGGTTCGCACACGGGCTTCGCACGCCGGCCGGCGCAGGTTACCGACCGGCAACGAAGAGGACGGTGCCATCGGCCGGACGATACATTCATCCGTACGATGGGCAGCCGCCCCCGAGCTTCGCACCGGGCCCACGCGTGAACCGCGTTGCGCCGGCGCCGCGACAACCGCCCCGATAAGCCCCGAAGAAGACGACTGACAAAGGACTTCACGTGAACATCCGCTCTCTCACACGAGGCGATGGGGTGGTGATCGCAGCAGCGGTGGTGCTGTTCGTCGCCTCGTTCCTCAACCAGTACTCCGTCGACGCGCGCTGCGTCGGCAACTACTGCTCGCCGGGCGTCAGCGTCAACGCCTGGGAACTCCTCGCCACGCTGATGAGCATCTACGTCGCGGGCATCATCGCCGCGGCGCTGATCGTCGTCGCCCGCGCCCTGCCGGGGCAGCGCAAGGTCGCCGGGATCGAGCTCGGCCAGTTCGGGGTCGCACTGGCGATCTTCGCGGCGTGGACGGCGTTCTGGACGATCGTCGACGGCGGCCGCAACGGCGCGGGCATGATCATCGGTCTGATCGGCGCCCTGGTGCTGGCGGCGGGCGCGGTCGCCGCCCCGCTGGTCCCCGCGCTCAAGGCGCCGCTGATGAACGCCCCGAAGCCGGCCGTCCCCGGCCAGCCCTACGGCGCGCAGCCGGGCGCCGGCTACGGCTACCCGGGCGGCCAGCAGCAGTCGTACGGCGGCCAGCCCGCCACCGGCGGTTACGGCTACCCGGCCGGCGCCCAGGACCCGCAGGCCACGGCCGCGCAGCCGCAGGCCGCGCAGGGCGGGCAGGCTCCGGCCGCCACCGACGCGTCGGGCTTCGCGCCGTTCTGGTTCGCGGTGCCGGTGGCGCGTCCGCTGTACCCGGAGGACGGCGCGCCGACGCCGATCGCCGAACTGGCCCCCGGCACCTGGTACTTGGCGGTGGACCAGCGCGGTTCGGGCCTGGTCGCGCAGACCCAGGACGGCCGCCGCGGCCTGCTCCAGGACACCACGGGCATCCAGCGCGGCTGACGCACGCGCCCGCCTCCGGCGGCCCCCGTCCCGGACACCGGGCGGGGGCCGCCGTCTTGTCCGGGCCCGGCCGGGAACCGTACAGTCACCCACATCTGACGCTTCGTCAGTTGTGGCGACGGGAGGTCCCGGCATGCGACTCGGGCTTGCGCTCGGCTACTGGGGGCGCGGCCCCGACCCCGGCCACCTCGCCCTGGTGCAGGAGGCGGAACGGCTGGGTTACGACTCGGTGTGGACCTCCGAGGCCTGGGGCTCGGACGCCTTCACCCCGCTGACCTGGTACGCGGCCCACACCTCCCGCATCAGGCTGGGCACCGCGATCGCGCAGATGGCGGCCCGCTCCCCGACCGCGACGGCCATGCACGCCCTCACCCTGGACCACCTGTCCAGCGGCCGGATGATGCTCGGCCTCGGACTCTCCGGACCGCAGGTGGTGGAGGGCTGGTACGGCCGCCCCTTCCCGCGCAGCCCGCTGACCGCCACGCGGGAGTACGTCGACGTGGTCCGCCAGGTGCTGCGCCGCGAGGCCCCGGTGGAGCTGGCCGGGCGTTTCCACACGCTCCCCTACCGGGGCGAGGACGCCACCGGGACCGGCAAGCCGCTGAAGCCGATCGTGCACCCCCTGCGGGCCGGCCTGCCGGTCCTGCTCGGGGCGGAGGGCCCCCGGAACATCGAGCAGACGACCCGCATCGCGGACGGCTGGCTGCCGCTGTACTGGTCGCCGGCGCGCCCCGACGTCTACCGGCTGCCCGCCCTGCCGCGCGGCTTCGTGGTCGCGCCGCTGGCCCGCGCCCAGGTCTGCGACGACGTCGCCGAGGGCCTGCTCCCGGTGAAGGCGATGCTCGGCTTCTACATCGGCGGCATGGGCCACGCCGCGAGGAACTTCCACGCCGACCTGATGGCGCGCATGGGCTACGCGGAGGAGGCCCGCCGCATCCAGGACCTCTTCCTCGCCGGGCGCAGGCAGGAGGCGGTGCTGGCCGTCCCGGACGCCTTCGCCGACGAGATCTCCCTGGTCGGCCCGCGCGCCCGGATCGCGGAGCGCCTGGAGCTGTGGCGCGCGGGCCCGGTGACGGACCTGCTGGTCACCTCGCCGGACCTGCACACGCTGAGGGTGCTGGCGGAGCTGAACGCCTGAGCGCTACCGGGCGACCGCGGTCCGCCCGTCGAGCTGGGGGCCCGGCCGGCCGGGAAGCTGCGCCGGCGCGCCGCCCTTGGCCAGCTCGCCGGCCGACGGCACCTTGTCGGTGACCTCCGCGCCGGCCCCCTTGCCCGCGTCCTTCACATTGCCGATGACCTTCTCGAAGAGCCCGACCTCGCCCGCTCCGGCAGTGCCCGCCGCCAGCTTGGAGCTGAGGCCCTTGAGGGACTCGATGCCCTCGGAGAGGGGGGCCACGGCCTTCGACAGCAGCGGGTCGCCCTTCGCGTTGTTCACCGCCGCCTTCAGCCTGTTGTACGTGAAGGCTCCCGCGAGGCCCGCCTTGACCAGGGCGAACTTCCGGCCGTCCGCGCCGCTCTTGAACGTGCCCGCCCGGTAGGGCTTCACGATCCACTGGTAGGCCGCCCCGGCGGCCAGCGACGCGTTCGCCACGAACCGGGTCTTGGAGAGCTTCTGCTTCTCGAACTCGCCGGAGGGCGACGCACTCGGGTTGCCCGACGCCGTCGCGTTCGCCGGGCTCGCGTTCTTGTCCTTGTCGTCGCAGGCCGCCAGCGGCATCACCAGCGCGCAGGTCAGCGGCACCGCGACGAGCGCGCGGCGGGCGGGGGTGGCGGTGAGGGCGTTACGGGGCACGGCGGGGCCTCCCGGGGCCGGTTGCGAGGACAGCTCTTTCCCGCAGCGTCGCCCGCACCCCGCCCGCCCACCACCAGGGCAGGGCCATCCGGGTTTGACGCGTTCTTTATCGGCAACATGTTCGGCATGCCGACACGCACGCGCACCGGAAATCCCGCCGCGACGCTGATCGCCGTCGTCGCGGACATCGCCGCCCTGATCCTGGGCCTGTGGATTCTGTTCTACCTACTGGACGCCAACCAGGGGAACGCGCTGGTCGGCTTCGTCAAGGACGCCGCGCACTGGCTGGCGGGCTGGTCCTACGACCTGTTCACCTTCGACGAGGAGTGGGCGCGCGTGGTGGCCGGTTACGGTCTGCCCGCCGTGGTCTACCTGTTCGTCGGCCACGCCGTCGCGGGCGCGGTACGCCGCCGCTGACCCGCCCCGCCCCCCTCGCGCGGCCTCAGCAGCAGTCCGGGTCCAGACCCCGCGGCAGCCGTTCGCCGCCGAACACCGCGCAGGTGGGCTCGTGGCCGCCGAGCGCGGCCACGGCGAGCAGCAGGGAGCCCGCCGTCCAGGTGGTGAGCTCGCGGGGCCAGATCGCCTGGTCGTCGAAGACGTACCCCGTCCAGTACAGCCCGCTGCCGTCGTCGGCGCGCAGGTGCTGGACGTCCTGGAGGATCTCCAGCGCCCGGTCCGACTCCCCCGTCGCCCACAGCGCCAGGGCCAGTTCGCAGCTCTCGCCGCCGGTGACCCAGGGGTTGGGCAGCACGCAGCGCACGCCGAGGCCCGGCACGACGAAGTCGTCCCACTGGGCCTCGATGCGCTCCTTGGCGGCGGGCCCGGTGAGCGCGCCGGCCAGCACCGGGTAGTACCAGTCCATCGAGTAGCGGTTCTTGTCGAGGAAGCGCTCGGGGTGCTTCTCGATCGCGTGCCGGAGCGCGCCGAGGGCCAGCTCCCAGTCGGGCTGCGGCTCCTCGCGCTGCTCGGCGAGTGCCAGCGCGCACCGCAGGGCCTGGTGGATGGACGAACTCCCGGTCAGCAGCGCGTCGTTGACGGGGGTGCCGTCCTCCTCGCGCTTCCAGCCGATCTCGCCGCCGGGCTGCTGGAGGGCGAGCACGAACTCCACCGCCGCGTACACCGCGGGCCACATCCGGTCGGCGAAGGCGTCGTCGCCGGTGGCGAGGTAGTGGTGCCAGACGCCCACCGCGAGGTACGCGCAGAAGTTGGTCTCGCGGGCGCGGTCGGTGGGGCGGGCGTGGTCGCCGTCGTGGTAGGCGGCGTACCAGGAGCCGTCCGCGTTCTGGTGCCTGGCCAGCCACGCGTACGCCCGGGCCGCCGCCTCGTGCTCGCCGGCCGCGTCCAGCGCCATGGCGGCCTCGGTGTGGTCCCACGGGTCGAGGTGGTGGCCCCTGAACCACGGAATAGCGCCGTCCGGGCGCTGCACGGCGAGTATCCCGGCGACCGTCTCGGCGACCTGAGAGGCCGTCAGGACACCGTCCAGGACGAGGTGTTCGGTGTATCCGGGGCTCGTCACTTGGCGTCCGTACCGGTCGCGGCGGCGGGGAGGTGCGGCTTGGTGGCGTACGCGACGAAGCTCTTGCCGATGACGGGGTTGAGGGCCTGCTCGGCGACCTTGGTGAGCAGCGGCTTCTTCATGATGTCCCAGACCAGCAGCTTGTGGTACGCCTTCACCGGCAGCGCCTTGTCGTTGTCGACGCCGAAGGCGCACTTGAGCCACCAGTACGGCGAGTGCAGGGCGTGCGCGTGGTGCTGCCCGTACGGCCGGAGCCCCGCCTCCCGCATCCTGCCGAGCAGCTCGTCCGCCTTGTAGATGCGGATGTGCCCGCCCTCGACCTCGTGGTACGCGTCGGAGAGCGCCCAGCAGACCTTCTCGGGCCCGTAGCGCGGCACGGTGACGGCGATGCGGCCGCCCGGCTTGAGCACCCGCACCATCTCCGCCAGCACGCCCTTGTCGTCGGGGATGTGCTCCATGACCTCGCTGATGATCACGACGTCGAAGGAGGCGTCGGGGAAGGGCAGGTTGAGCGCGTCGCCCTCCATGGCGGTGGCCGTCGCGCCCTCCGGCGCCTCCCCCGCCTCCTTCATGGCGGCGAACCACTTCGCGACCTCGCGGATCTCCTCGGCGTTCCGGTCGAGGGCCACCACCCGGGCGCCGCGCCGGTAGCACTCGAAGGCGTGCCGCCCGGCGCCGCAGCCCAGGTCGAGGACGCGGTCGCCCGGGGCGAGCGGGAAGCGGGAGAAGTCCACGGTCAGCACGGGTGCTCAGCTTTCGTCCGGCGGCGGGTGAAACGGTCTTGCGTACGTCGAGCGGCTTGCGGCGCCCACGTGTCGGGGCAGCCGCGTCGGGGCCTACGGCCTGGGTGCGCGGGCCTGGGCGGCGATGGCCGCCCGGTAGCGTTCGGCGGTGCCGATGGCGGCCCGGCGCCAGGTGAACTTCTCCAGCACGCGGGCGCGGCCGGCGGCCCCGATCCTGGCGCGGAGGCCGTCGTCGCCCAGCAGCCGCGAGAGCTGCCCGGCGAGGGCGTCCGGGTCCCCGGGCGGCACGGCGAGGCAGGTCGCCCCGTCGGGCCCGGCGACCTCCGGGATCGCGCCGCCCGTCGTCGCGACGAGCGGGGTGCCGGTGGCCATCGCCTCGGCCGCCGGCAGCGAGAACCCTTCGTACAGCGAGGGCACGCAGGCCACCTGTGCGCCCCGCACGAGATCGACCAGCTCCGCGTCGCTGATCCCCTTGACGAACTCGATGGCGCGGCCGAGTCCGTGCCGCTCGATGGCCTGGGCGACGGGTCCGTCCTCGGCGCGTCTGCCGACGACGACGAGATGGGCGTCGGGCCGCTCGGAGCGCAGCTTGGCGAGCGCTTCGACGAGGTGCACGAGCCCCTTGAGCGGGACATCGGCGCTGGAGGTGGTGACGATGCGCCCCGGCACCTGCGGCACGGCCGGGTCCGGCGACCACAGCTCGGTGTCCGCCCCGATGTGCACGACGTGGACCCGCTCGGGCCGCACCCCGAGGTGCTCGACGATCTCGGCCTGCGAGGACCCGGAGACGGTCAGCACGGACGGCAGCCGCCGGGCGACCCGCTTCTGCATGCGCGTGAACCCGTACCAGCGGCGTACGGAGGCCCGCTTGAGCCAGGTCCCGGCGGCGTCGAGGTCGAGCTGCCGGTCGACGGTGATGGGGTGGTGGATGGTCGTCACGAGCGGTGCGCCGAGGTCGCCGAGGAGCCCGTACCCGAGGGTCTGGTTGTCGTGGACCACGTCGAACTCCCCCTTCCTGGCGGCCAGATGGCGCTTGGCCCGCAGCGAGAAGGTGAGCGGCTCGGGGAACCCGCCGGTGCGCATGGTCGCGAACTCGACCGCGTCCACCCAGTCCCGGAACTCGTCCCGCCCGGGGGTGCGGAAGGGGTCGGGGCTGCGGTACAGGTCCAGGCTCGGCAGCTCGGTGAGCGGCACGCCGCCGTCCAGCACCGGATAGGGCTGGGCGCCCAGCACCTCCACGCTGTGCCCGAGCCGCGCCAGCTCGCGCGACAGATGGCGCACGTACACGCCCTGCCCGCCGCAGAACGGGTTCCCCTTGTACGAGAGGAGCGCGACGCGCAGCGGCCGGTCGCTCCCGGCACTCCCGGCATCGGTGTCGACCCCGGCACGGGGGCCCGCGGTCACGGCCTCAGCGGTCACTCTCGGCCCCCTTCTTGACGCACTTCCGCCGGAGCGTATCCGCTGGCGCTAATCTAGAACAAGTTCCAGTGTTGATCGAACACGGAGCTTTGAATCTACCGGCAGGACGGAGCGGCGTAAGGTCCGGATCAGGTGATTCGCGCCACGACGCACTGAGCGCACCGAGTACGACACGGGGACACGGGGTCAGATGACAGCGGAAGCCAGCACACCCACCGGCACCGGCACGGGCTCGCCCCGGGGCGTCACCCCGGGCACCCCTCCCCTCACGGAACGCCAGGAGGCCCGCCGCCGCCGCATCCTGCACGCGAGCGCCCAGCTGGCGAGCCGGGGCGGCTTCGAAGCGGTCCAGATGCGCGAGGTGGCCGAAGCCGCCGAAGTGGCCCTGGGCACCCTCTACCGCTACTTCCCCTCCAAGATCCACCTCCTGGTCGCCACCATGCAGGACCAGCTCAGCCACCTCCACACCACCCTCCGCAAACGCCCCCCGGCGACCTCCTCCCCCTCCGAACGCGTCGCCGAGACCCTGATGCGCGCCTTCCGCGCCCTGCAACGCGAACCGAACCTCGCGGACGCGATGGTCCGCGCCCTGACCTTCGCCGACCGCTCGGTGAGCCCCGAGGTCGACACGGTCTCCCGCCAGACCACCGCGATCATCCTCGACGCGATGGGCCTGACCGCCCCGGCCGACCGCCCCACCCCCGAACAGCTCTCCGCGGTCCGCGTCATCGAACACACCTGGCACTCGGCCCTGATCACCTGGCTCTCGGGCCGCGCCTCCATCGCCCAGGTCAAGATCGACATCGAAACGGTGTGCCGCTTGATCGACCTGACGGCGGAGGAGGGCTGAGGGGCCGCAGCCCTCGCCGCCCGGGGCGGGCCCGGACGGCAACTCCGGGACCCCTGTCACCGTGCCGTGTACGCCACCGGGTCCGACCCCGGGACCGGCTCCGCGTGGCCCAGTTTCACCAGGCGGCGCAGGTGGGCCTCCGCCTCGGAGACCGCGATGTTGCGGGAGCCGTGGGGGATCCGGTCCCAGGGGCGGTTCCACTCCATGCGCTCGGCGAGCTGCCAGGGGGTGAGGGGGGTCGCGAGGAGGGCGCGGAGGCCGGTGAGGCGGGCCTCGTGGTGGGCGAGGAGTTCGGTGACGCGCTCGCGGGGGTTCGTGAAGGCGTGCTGGTGGGCCGGGAGGACCTCGGCGGCGTCGAGGCGCGCGACGCGTTCGAGGGAGGAGAGGTAGTCGCCCAGGGGGTCGGTGACCGTGGTGTCCTCGGGGTCCTCGTAGAGGCCGATGTGCGGGGAGATGCCGGGGAGCAGGTGGTCGCCGGAGAAGAGGCGGCCCCGGCCGGGGAGGTTGGCCGGGTGGGCCTCCTCCAGGTGGAGGCAGACGTGGCCCGGCGTGTGGCCGGGGGTCCAGATCGCGCGCAGCGCGCGGCCCGCGAGGGGGAGGAGGTCGCCGGGGGTGATCTCGCGGTCGGGGAGGGCCGCGTGCAGGCCGGGGAGGGTGCGCATGCGGCCCGAGTCGCGGGCGGCACGGAGTGGGGCGAGGTGGTCGGGCGGGGCGCCGGCGGAGGCGAGTTTGGCGGTGAGGTAGTCGAGCCAGACGCCCGGTTCGGCGCTGCGGGTGCGGCGGACCACCTCCGCGTCGGCGGCGTGCATCGCGATCCACGCGCCGGAGGCTTCCCGGACCTGCCCGGAGAGGCCGTGGTGGTCGGGGTGGTGGTGGGTGACGAGGACGCCGTGGATGTCCTCGATGCGCACGTGGAGGGAGGCGAGGCCCGCGGTGAGGGCGTCCCAGGAGGCGGGGTCGTCCCAGCCGGTGTCGATGAGGACCGGGCCCCGGTCGGTGTCCAGGAGGTGGACGAGGGTGTGGCCCAGGGGGTTGTCGGGGATCGGGACCTCGATGCTCCAGACGCCGCCGCCGTGGTCGATGGTGGCGGGTGCGGCCGCGTCCTCGCCGGTCCGCCCGGCCGTGCGCTGCGTCATGGCTCCCCCAACTGTGCCGTGCCGTGCAGGACTTGACTCGCGGCCACTATAACTAGAACCGGTTCCAGCGGGGGTCGGGGACTGAACCCCGAGGCCGGTAGGGGGTGTTGTCGGGGGCGGGGCATGGTTGTCCCCGATGGGCCGGGTGTCCGTGCACGGACAGGATTCGGGGCATGACGAACACGACGTACGCAGCCCCCGCCCCCTCCCGCCCCACCGCGGCCGCCCTCGTCGCCGGGCCCGTCGCCCTGGTCGCGTACGGCCTCATCCGGCTGTTCAGCGAGCGCGGCACGCCCGGCGCCGGATGGACGGCGGGGCATCTCGCCATGCTGGCGGGGTTACTGCTCTTCGTTCCGGTGCTGCTGCACCTGCGAAGACTGGTCCCGGAGCGGCGGCGGGTCCCGGCCGCCGTGGCGCTCGGGGCCGGGCTGGCGGGGCTGCTCGCCACCGCCGTGCAGGCCGTCGTCGACCTCGCGGCCGGGCTCCTGGCGGACGACCGGGCCGGGATGGTCGAGATCTTCCGGGAGGTGAAGGCGGTCCCGGGGGCGGAGGCCGTCGTGTACGGGGTGGTCCCGCCGCTCCTCTTCCTCGGCCTGACCGTCCTGGCCGCCCTCACCTCGCTCCCGGCGCGGACGCGGGCCCTCACGGCCGGCGCCCTCGCCCTCGGCGCCGTCCTGATGGCCGTCGACCTCGACTTCCTCTCGCTGGGCGGCCTGTGCTTCCTGATCGCCCTCGCCCCGCTCGCCCCGGGCGGCCGGGCCGCGCCCCTTCCCCGCACGAACTAGAACTGGTATCAGTTCGGTGAGGAAAGCTGATAGGACGTCAGCAACAGGCGCGCACCGGGCCGGACTTGCGGGAGGCAGCAGCCATGACCGAACTCGTGGAACACCAACAGCTCTACATCGCAGGGCAGTTGACCGACCCCCACGGCACGGACGTCATCGAGGTCGTCTCCCCGCACACCGAGCAGGTGATCGGCCGCGTCCCGCACGCCGACCGCGCCGACGTGGACCGCGCGGTCGCCGCCGCCCGCAGGGCCTTCGACACCGGCGAGTGGCCCCGTACGACGCTGGACGAGCGGATCGCGGTCGTCACCCGCATCAAGGACGCCATCGCGGTGCGGCACGAGGAGCTCGCCCGGCTCATCTCCGCCGAGAACGGCACCCCGTACACCGCGAGCGTCATGATGCAGGCGCTCGCCGCGATGATGGTCTGGGACTCGGCGATCAAGGTCGCGCAGGAGGTGCCGTTCGAGACGGGACGGACGGGGGTGCTGGGGAATCTGCTCATCCGGCGCGAGCCCGTCGGGGTCGTCGCGGCGGTCGTGCCGTGGAACGTCCCGCAGTTCACCGCTGCCGCCAAGCTCGCGCCCGCGCTGCTCGCCGGGTGCACGGTCGTGCTGAAGGTCTCGCCGGAGACGCCCCTCGACTCGTACCTCCTCGCGGAGATCTGCACGGAGGCCGGGCTGCCGGAGGGCGTGCTGTCGATCATCCCGGCGGACCGGGAGGTCAGCGAGTACCTGGTCGGGCACCCGGACGTCGACAAGGTGTCCTTCACCGGCTCCGTCGCGGCGGGCCGGCGGGTCATGGAGGTCGCCTCCCGCAACCTGACCCGCGTGACGCTGGAGCTGGGCGGCAAGTCGGCCGCCGTGATCCTCCCGGACGCCGACCTCGCCACGACCGTCGCGGGTCTGGCCCCCTTCTCCTGGATGCTCAACGGGCAGGCGTGCGTCGCCCAGACCCGCATCCTGGCCCCCGCCGCCCGCTACGAGGAGTTCGCGGAGGCCTTCGCGGCGGCGGCGGACGCCCTCAAGGTCGGCGACCCGATGGACCCCGCCACCGAGGTCGGCCCGCTGGTCGCCCGCCGCCAGCAGCAGCGTTCCCTGGACTACATCCGCATCGGCCAGGAGGAGGGCGCGAAGATCCTCGCGGGCGGCGGACGGCCGGCCGGCCGGGAACGCGGCTGGTACGTCGAGCCGACCCTCTTCGGCGCGGTCGACAACTCCATGCGGATCGCCCGCGAGGAGATCTTCGGGCCGGTGATCTGCCTGCTGCCGTACGAGGACGAGGCGCAGGCCGTCCGCATCGCCAACGACTCCGAGTACGGGCTGAGCGGCAGCGTCTGGACGGCGGACGTCGAGCGCGGCATCGAGGTCGCGCGCTCGGTGCGCACCGGAACGTACTCCGTGAACACCTTCAGCATGGACATGATGGGCCCGTTCGGCGGCTACAAGAACTCCGGCCTGGGGCGGGAGTTCGGCCCCGAGGGGTACGGGGAGTACCTGGAGCACAAGATGATCCACCTCCCCTCCGGCTACGCGCCCGGGGCGGACGCCTGATGGGCGACCGCTGGCGGGTCGAGGTGGACCGGGGGGTGTGCATCGGCTCCGGGATGTGCGTGAACACGGCCCCGTCCGCCTTCCGCCTGGACTCCGCCCGGCAGTCGCACCCGGTGGTCTCCGCCGTGGACGCCGACGAGGACGTGCTGGCGGCGGCGGAGGGCTGCCCGGTGGAGGCGATCGCGATCGCCCTGCGGGACTCGGGCGAGGCGGTGTTCCCGCCCGAGGAGTAGCTCCGCCCCGGGAGGGCGCGGGGGTGGTGGGGCCGCGCCCGGGAGGGTACCCGTCGGTAGAATGCCCCGCATGATCCCCCTTCACCTTCGTCGTGGCGCAGCCGCGCTCGCCGTCAGTGCCGTGACCGGCACGGCCTGCGCGGTCGGCGCGGTCGCCGCACCGGTCGCCCTCGCCGCTCCGACCCCGACGCCCGTCGCCGTTCCGTCCGGGCTGTACGGCAAGGGGGACCCGACGTACGACGGGGTCTTCCGGCAGTCGCTGGCGCTGACCGCGCAGCACAGCCTCGGGGTGGAGCCCGCGACCAAGGCCGTGGACTGGCTGGTGGGGCAGCAGTGCGACAACGGCGCGTTCCCCGCCTTCCGGGCCGACGCGGGCAAGCCGTGCGACCCCAGGACCGCCGTCGACACCAACGCGACCGCCGCCGCCGTCCAGGCGCTCGCCGCGCTGGGCGGGCAGGACGCCGCCGTGAAGAAGGGCGTCGCCTGGCTGAAGTCGGTGCAGAACGCCGACGGCGGCTGGCCGTACCTGCCCGGCACCCCCTCCGACGCCAACTCCACCTCGCTCGTGACCGGCGCGCTGACCGCGACGGGCACCAAGCCCGCCGAGCTGACGGGCAAGGACGGCAAGACGCCGTTGCAGGCGTTGCTCGCCTTCCAGGTCAACTGTGACGGAAAGACCGAGAACCAGGGCTCCTTCGCCTTCCAGCCCGACAAGTCCGGCAAGCTCTTCCCCAACGCCGACGCCACCGCCGCCGTCGTGACGGCCATGGCCGGGCGCGGCGGACCCGTCGTCGACGCGCCCCGGGAGGACCGGCCGGTCGAGCCCGCGCCGGGCTGCAAGCAGGGCATGGCCGACCCGAAGGCCGCCGCGGCGGGCGGCTCCGACTACCTGGCCAGGTCGCTGGAGAAGAACGGCGGCTTCCTGAAGTCCGCCATGCCCGGCGCCGAGGACCAGCCCGACTTCGGCAACACCGCCGACGCCGTCGTGGCGCTCGCCGCGGACGGACACCAGCAGGCCGCGAAGAAGTCCGCCGACTGGCTGGCGAAGAACTCCGCCGCCTGGGCGAAGAGCAGCGGGCCCGCCGCCTGGGCCCAGCTCGTCTTCGCCGCGCACGCCACCGGCATGGACGCGAAGAACTTCGGCGGGACCGACCTCCTCGCGCAGCTCAACGCGACCGGACCCGCCCCGCAGGCGCAGAAGGACGCCGACGCGGCCGCGGAGAAGGAGAAGAAGAGCGACGACGAGGGCGGGTCCACGACGACCTGGCTGATCGTCGGTGTCGCGTTCGTCGCCAGCATGGGCGCGGGCTTCCTGATCAGCGGACGCAACAAGAACAAGCAGCAGCTGTGAGCCGCCGGTCCGCGCGCGGCGTCGTGCTCGCCGCCGTCGTCGCCGTGCTGGGGGCGTTCGCGTCGCCCGCCGCGCAGGCCGCCGACGGGACCGGGTACCGGTACTGGTCGTTCTGGGAGCGGGACGGCGCGCGGTGGGTGTACGCCCAGCAGGGCGCCGGCACCACCCGCCCGGCCGACGGGGCCGTCCAGGGATTCCGCTTCGCGGTGAGCCAGGACTCCCAGAACGCCGCCGAGCCGCGCGGGGCCGCCGACTTCGAGGCCGCCTGCGCCAAGACCCCCGCCAAGGACGGCACCAAGCGGATCGCCCTGGTGCTGGACTTCGGGACGCCGGGCGACGCGCCGGAGGGCGAGACGCCGCCTGCCCCCAGGACCGTGTGCGCGCAGGTCGGGACGGACGCGACGACCGCGGAGGCGCTGGCGGACGTGGCCGCGCCGCTGCGGTACGACCGCTCCGCGCTGCTGTGCGCGATCGCCGGGTTCCCGAAGTCCGGCTGCGCGGACCAGGTGGCCGATCCGGGGACGGGCACGGGCGCGGGCGCGAAGTCCCCCTCCCCCACCGTCACGGATTCCGCTTCCGGCCAGGGGGCGGACGGGGGCGGCGGCCCCTCCGCCGGGCTGGTCGTCGGGGCCGTGGCCGTGCTGCTGCTCGGCGGGGCCGCCGTGTGGCAGGCGCGCCGCCGCCGGGGATGAGCGCGACCACCGGCGGCCCGTCGCTGCGCGCCCCCGCGGCCGGCCGGAGCAACGCCCTGCACGCCGGCGCCTGGTGGCTGTGGGCCCTCGGGCTCGCCGCCGCCGCGTCCCGCACCACCAATCCGCTGCTGCTCGGGCTGCTGGTGGGAGTCGCCGGGTACGTCGTCGCCGCGCGCCGCACGGACGCGCCGTGGGCGCGCTCGTACGGCGCGTTCGTGAAGCTGGGGCTGGCGGTGCTGGTGATCCGGCTGGTGTTCTCGGTGTTCCTGGGCTCGCCGATTCCGGGTCAGCACGTGCTGTTCACCCTGCCGGAGGTTCCGCTTCCGGACTGGGCGAAGGGGGTGCGGCTCGGCGGGAGGGTCACCGCCGAGCAGCTCGTCTTCGCGCTGTACGACGGGCTGAAGCTGGCCACCCTGCTGATCTGCGTGGGCGCGGCGAACGCGCTCGCCAACCCGGCCCGGCTGCTGAAGTCGCTGCCGGGCGCGCTGTACGAGGCGGGGGTCGCCGTCGTCGTCGCGATGACCTTCGCGCCGAACATGGTCTCCGACGTCGTACGCCTGCGGACCGCCCGGCGGCTGCGCGGCCGCCCCACGGGCGGGATCAGGGCGATCGTCCAGATCGGGCTGCCCGTGCTGGAGGGCGCGCTGGAGCGCTCCGTCGCGCTGGCCGCCTCCATGGACGCGCGGGGTTACGGCCGTACCGCGCACGTCCCCGCTCCGGTACGGCACATGACCACCGCCCTGACCCTCGGCGGCCTGCTCGGGGTGTGCGCGGGAACGTACGGGCTGCTGGCCGCCGAGGGCGCCGGGTACGGCCTGCCGGTGCTGGCGATCGGGCTCGCCGCGGCGATGGCCGGGCTGCGGCTCGGCGGGCGGCGCAGCGTGCGCACCCGGTACCGGCCCGACCGGTGGGGGGCGCGGGCGTGGCTGGTCGCCGGGTCGGGCGCGGCGGTCGCGGGGCTGATGGGCTGGGCCGGCTCCTACGACGCGCAGGCCCTGCACCCGGGAGTGCTGCCGCTCGTCGCCCCCGCGTTCCCGCTCTGGCCCGCCCTGTCGATCCTGCTCGGCCTGCTGCCCGCGTTCGTGGCCCCCGTGCCCGCTCCGCCGTCGCACCCGCTCCCCCGCAAGGACCCGCTCCCAGCCAAGGAAACGTGAAGTGATCCGGTTCGAGAACGTCTCCGTCCGGTACGACGGGGCCCGGCAGCCCACCCTCAGCGGCGTCGACCTGACGATCCCCGAGGGTGAGCTGGTGCTGCTCGTCGGGCCGTCCGGCGTCGGCAAGTCGACCCTGCTGGGGGCCGTGTCCGGGCTCGTGCCGCACTTCACCGGGGGGACGCTCACCGGCCGGGTCACCGTCGACGGCCGCGACACCCGTACGCACAAGCCGCGCGAGCTGGCCGACGTGGTCGGCACGGTCGGGCAGGACCCGCTGTCGCACTTCGTCACCGACACCGTCGAGGACGAACTCGCCTACGGGATGGAGTCGCTCGGCGTCGCCCCTGACGTGATGCGGCGCAGGGTCGAGGAGACCCTCGATCTGCTCGGCCTGGCCGAGCTGCGGGACCGGGCGATCTCCACGCTGTCCGGCGGGCAGCAGCAGCGGGTCGCGATCGGGTCGGTGCTCACCACGCACCCCAGGGTGCTGGTGCTGGACGAGCCGACGTCCGCGCTGGACCCGGCCGCCGCCGAAGAGGTCCTGGCGGTGCTCCAGCGGCTGGTGCACGACCTCGGGACGACCGTGCTGATGGCCGAGCACCGGCTGGAGCGGGTCGTGCAGTACGCGGACCAGGTGCTGCTGCTGCCCGGGCCGGGGCAGGCCCCGGTGCTGGGCGAGCCCGCCGAGGTCATGGCCGCCTCCCCCGTGCATCCGCCCGTCGTGGCCCTCGGGCGGCTCGCCGGGTGGTCGCCGCTGCCGCTGTCCGTACGGGACGCGCGCCGCCGGGCCGCCGGGCTGCGGGCCGAACTGGCGGACCGTGCGCCCGCCGTGGCGGCGGAGCCCGCGGCTGCCCCACCCGTCGCCGAGGCCGAGAACCTGTCGCTGCGGCGCGGGCGCGTCGAGGCGCTGCGGAACGTGTCCCTGGCGGTGCGGCCCGGCGAGACGGTCGCCCTGATGGGCCGCAACGGCGCCGGGAAGTCGACCCTGCTCAACGCCCTGGTCGGGATGCACGCGCCGTCCGGCGGGCGGGTCACCGTCGGCGGGCGGACCCCGGCGAAGACCTCCCCGCGCGAGATGGTGCGGCGGGTGGGACTCGTACCGCAGGAGCCGCGGGACCTGCTGTACGCCGACACGGTGGCCGCCGAGTGCGCGGCCGCCGACCACGACGCGGGGGCCGGGAGCGGGACCTGCCGGGCGCTGGTCAGCGCGCTGCTGCCCGGGGTGCCGGACGACACGCACCCCCGGGACCTGTCGGAGGGGCAGCGGCTCGCACTGGCGCTGGCGCTGGTCCTGACCGGGAGGCCGCCGCTGCTGCTGCTCGACGAGCCGACCCGGGGCCTCGACTACGCGGCCAAGGCCCGGCTCGTGACGATGCTGCGGAGGCTGACGGCCGAGGGGCACGCGCTGGTGCTGGCCACGCACGACGTGGAGCTGGCGGCCGAGCTGGCGCACCGGGTGGTGATCCTGGCCGACGGGGAGGTCGTGGCGGACGGCCCGACGGCCGAGGTCGTCGTCTCCTCGCCGTCCTTCGCGCCGCAGGTGGCGAAGATCCTGGCGCCGCAGAAATGGCTGACGGTGCCGCAGGTGCGGGACGCGCTCGCCGGGGAGGCCCCCTCGTGAGCCGGCCCGTACGGCTGGGGCCGAAATCCGTGGCCGCGCTGGTCCTGGTCGGCCTGGTCGGGGTGATCGCCTTCGGGTGGCCGCTGCTCGCCGACTCGACGGCCGGGCTCGCGCACTCCAAGGACGCGCCCTGGCTGTTCGCGGCGCTGCTGCCGCTGCTGGTCGCCGTGGTGGTGGCCACGATCTCCGACGCGGGGATGGACGCGAAGGCCGTCGCGATGCTCGGGGTGCTGGCCGCCGTCGGGGCGGCGCTGCGGCCGCTGGGGGCGGGGACGGCGGGCCTGGAGCCCATGTTCTTCCTGATGGTGCTGAGCGGGCGGGTGCTGGGGCCCGGCTTCGGGTTCGTGCTGGGCTCGGTGACGATCTTCGCGTCGGCGCTGCTCACGGGCGGGGTCGGGCCGTGGATGCCGTTCCAGATGCTGGCGATGGGTTGGTTCACGATGGGCGCGGGGCTGCTGCCGGGGTGGCGGCGGCTGCGCGGGGCCGGCGAGACGGTGCTGCTCGCGCTGTACGGGGCCGTCGCCGCCTTCTGCTACGGCACCGCGATGAACCTCCAGGGCTGGACCTACCTCGGCGGGCTCTCCACCGGCGTCTCCTTCGTGCCGGGCGACCCCGTGCACGAGAACCTGGTGCGCTTCCTCGCGTACTGCCTGGCCACCTCGATCGGCTGGGACCTGGGGCGGGCGGTGCTGACGGTGGTCCTCACCCTGACGGTCGGGCCGACCTTGCTGAAGGCGCTGCGCCGGGCGACCCGGCGGGCCGCGTTCGAGGCGCCGGTCGCCTTCGAGAACGCGCCGAAAGAGCCGACCGGTCCGTAGTCGGACGGCGACCCTGGGTGTGTCCGGGGGGCCCTGTCCTGTGAACCGTCCCATAGGACCTTGGTCCTCAACTAGGGGGGGTCGTAGGCCCCCGGGGCGCCCGGAGGCCCCCGGAACGCGGTCCCGGGCGGGGCGCCCGCGCCGGGAGCGGGGAAGCGCGGCGGCCCCGAGCACCACCTCCGCTAGTAGGCGGGGTGTTTGCCGTCCACGGCGGCGGCTGCTTCATTGGTGGAGCCGCAGGACGCCGGACGGCTTGGCACCCGCCGCCGCCGGCCCCGGCTCCCCCGCCCCGGACCTTCGGGTCCTTGAGCGCGGCCCCCTGTTCCCGACCGTGAGGTTCTTTCGTGTCGTTCGCCCTTGCCAGCCGCTTCTCCGCCCGCCAGAAGTCCGCCGCCGTCGCCGCCGCCGCCCTGCTGGGCGCCGCGGGCTCGGTGCTCGGTTCGGCTTCCGGCGCTGTGGCTGCGCCGTCGTCCGCCAAGGACACGGCGCGGCGGATGATGCCCGCCGCCCAGTTCCAGTGCTTCAGCAACATCGTGGCGCACGAGTCCGGCTGGAACCACCACGCGACCAACGCCTCCTCCGGGGCGTACGGCCTGGTCCAGGCGCTGCCCGCGTCGAAGATGTCCTCGGCCGGCACGGACTGGAAGGAGAACCCCAAGACCCAGATCGAGTGGGGTCTCTCCTACATGAACTCCCGCTACGGCAGCCCGTGCGCCGCCTGGAGCTTCTGGCAGCAGAACCACTGGTACTGAGCCGTCACGGCTCGGACCCCGCCGCCGGTGCGGACACCGGCATCGAAGGCCCTGTGCGGCCGGCCTCCCACGGCCGGCCGCACGGGGCCTCCGCCGTCCTCCCGGGGGCCCGGCCTCCTGCCGTCACAGCCGCTGGATGATCGTCCCGGTGGCGAGGGCCCCGCCCGCGCACATCGTGATGAGGGCGAACTCCTTGTCCCTGCGCTCCAGTTCGTGCAGGGCGGTGGTGATCAGGCGGGCCCCGGTGGCGCCGACGGGGTGGCCCAGCGCGATGGCGCCGCCGTTGACGTTGACCTTGTCCAGGTCCTGTTCGAAGACCTGGCCCCAGCTCAGCACCACCGACGCGAAGGCCTCGTTGATCTCGACCAGGTCGATGTCCCTGAGTGACATGCCCGCCTTGCCGAGGACCGCGCGGGTCGCGTCGACGGGGCCGTCGAGGTGGTAGTGCGGGTCGGAGCCGACCAGCGCCTGCGCGACGACGCGGGCCCTGGCCTTCAGCTTGAGGGCGCGGGCCATCCGCTTGGAGGCCCACATGATCGCGGAGGCGCCGTCGGATATCTGGGAGGAGTTCCCCGCGGTGTGCACGGCGGTCGGCATGACGGGCTTCAGCCTGCCGAGGGCCTCCATGGAGGTGTCGCGCAGACCCTCGTCACGGTCGACGAGCCGCCACATGCCCTGCCCGGCGGCCTGCTCCTCCTCGTTGGTCGGCACCTGCACGGCGAAGGTCTCGCGCTTGAAGCGCTCCTCGGCCCAGGCGGTGCGGGCCCGCTCCTGGGACAGCAGGCCCAGCGCGTCGACCCCCTCCCGTGTCAGCCCCCGGTTGCGGGCGATGCGCTCGGCGGCCTCGAACTGGTTGGGCAGGTCCACGTTCCACTCGTCCGGGAAGGGCTTTCCCGGGCCGTGCTTGGAGCCGCTGCCCAGCGGGACGCGGCTCATCGCCTCGACGCCGCAGCCGATGCCGATGTCGATGACGCCGGCGGCGATCATGTTGGCGACCATGTGGTTGGCCTGCTGGGAGGAGCCGCACTGGCAGTCCACGGTGGTCGCGGCCGTCTCGTAGGGCAGGCCCATCGCGAGCCAGGCGCTGCGCGCGGGGTTCATGGACTGCTCGCCGGCGTGGGTGACGGTGCCGCCGACCACCTGCTCGACGCAGTCCGCGGGGATGGCGGTGCGGGCGAGCAGCTCGCGGTAGGTCTCGCCCAGGAGGTAGGCGGGGTGCAGGTTGGCGAGCGCGCCCCCGCGTTTGCCGATGGGGGTGCGTACGGCTTCGACGATGACGGGTTCCGCGGCCATGAGCTCGTCCTCTTCTCACCAGGTTTTCTCACCAGAATTAGTACGCGTTCTAGTTCTTGGGCAAGTCTCATGAACAACGGCCCGACTGCGCAAGGGTCTTGCCACTTGTAGAACACGTCACTACCTTGCGGACACCTTCTGATGGGCCGTCAGGTACGTGTGAGCGAGAAGGAGTTGCCGATGACCTGCCCCGCGCTGCCCGAGGGGACCGGCCTTCCCGAAGGCTTCGACTTCACCGACCCCGACGTCCTGCAGTCCGGCGTTCCGCTCCCCGAGTTCGCGCTTCTGCGCCGGACCTCCCCCGTGCGGTGGTGCGCCCAGCGGCACGGCATCTCCGGGTTCGACGACGCGGGGTACTGGGCGGTGACGCGGCACGAGGACGTCAAGTACGTCTCCACGCACCCCGAGCTGTTCTCCTCGAACACCAACACCGCCGTGGTCCGCTTCAACGAGCACATCCAGCGGGACCAGATCGACGCCCAGAAGCTGATCATGCTGAACATGGACCCGCCGGAGCACACCCGGGTCCGGCAGATCGTGCAGCGCGGCTTCACCCCGCGCGCCATCCGCTCCCTGGCGGACACCCTGCGGGACCGGGCGCGCACGATCGTCGAGGCGGCGGCCGCGACGGCGCGGAAGGGCGACGGCACCTTCGACTTCGTCACGCACGTCGCGGTGGAGCTGCCCCTCCAGGCGATCGCCGAGCTGATCGGCGTACCGCAGGAGGACCGCAGCCGGATCTTCGACTGGTCGAACAAGATGGTGGCGTACGACGACCCCGAGTACGCGATCACCGAGGAGGTCGGCGCGGAGTCCGCGATGGAGCTGGTCTCGTACGCGATGAACCTGGCCGCGGCGCGCAAGGAGTGCCCGGCGAAGGACATCGTCTCGCAACTGGTCGCGGCCGAGGACGAGGGCAACCTCGGTTCGGACGAGTTCGGCTTCTTCGTGATCCTGCTGGCCGTGGCCGGCAACGAGACCACCCGCAACGCCATCAGCCACGGCATGCACGCCTTCCTCACCCACCCCGAGCAGTGGGAGCTGTACAAGAGGGAGCGCCCCAAGACCGCCGCCGAGGAGATCGTCCGCTGGGCCACGCCGGTGGTGTCCTTCCAGCGGACCGCGACCCAGGACCTGGAGCTGGGCGGGCAGCGGATCAGGGCGGGCGACCGCGTCGGCATCTTCTACTCCTCCGCCAACCACGACCCGGAGGTCTTCACCGACCCCGGCGCCTTCGACATCACCCGCGACCCCAATCCCCACCTCGGCTTCGGCGGGGGCGGCCCGCACTTCTGCCTGGGCAAGTCCCTCGCGGTGATGGAGATCGACCTGATCTTCAACGCGCTGGCGGACACGCTGCCGGAGCTGCGGCTCGCGGGCGACCCGCGGCGGCTGCGCTCGGCGTGGATCAACGGGATCAAGGAGCTGCGGGTCACGGCCTGAACCACCGCTCCGCGATGGTCTACGGCGCCCCGCGCCTGATCACGCACCGCTCCGCCCCCGAAGCCCTGCCGCACGGGCTGCGCGTGCTCAGCGAGCGGAGCGCCCCCGGCCAGTGGGACCACGCCCGCCGCCCCGCCCCCAAGGAACTGGCCGCCACCCCGCTCCTCGCCCTCCCCCTCGACGAGGCCTCGGTGAAGGTGGCCGCGGGGCCGCCGGAGGACGGCGCGGGGCCGGACGCGGAGCTCGGCCGGCGGGCCGGGGTGATCCCGATGCACACCGCCCACGGGGCTCCGCAACCGGACTCCGCGCTGCCGGGCGACGTGCCCCTGCCGGGGCGCATCGCGGCGACGAGGTCCACCCACACCGTGCGTTCCCTGCGATTTAACTCACAGGAGGCCGAGTGACGCGGGACCTTCGGAAGGGCCGTTTGACCAGGTGAAAGGGGGTATAAGCGCCATCGGGTGATCAACTTTGCGCTAAGTGCAGAGAGCAACTAAAAGTTTATGGTCGGTTTTGGGTCGTCTCGCACCATGGGACGGCCCCTGTCCATTCCCTTGCCGGTTGTCCTGGAATGCGACCGCCGATCTCCCCCAGAAGCCGACCTTCCCCCAGAAAGAGCAGGCGAGCGAGCACGTGTCGACGTCCGTCCCCGTCGCACCCCGGCCCGGGTCCGTCGCGAAGAACTCCGAGCGGCAGACCGACGAGGCCCCCGTCACCGTCACCGACCCGGCGCAGGTCAAGCGGGCGGTGAAGGCCGCCGCCCTCGGCAACGCCATGGAGTGGTTCGACTTCGGCGTCTACAGCTACATCGCGGTGACCCTCGGCAAGGTCTTCTTCCCGAGCGACAACCCCACCGCGCAGATGCTGTCGACCTTCGGTGCGTTCGCCGCGGCGTTCCTGGTACGGCCGATCGGCGGCATGGTCTTCGGCCCGCTCGGCGACCGCGTCGGCCGCCAGAAGATCCTCGCCATCACCATGATCATGATGGCGACGGCGACCTTCTGCATCGGCCTGATCCCGTCCTTCGCGACGATCGGCATGTGGGCGCCGGCCCTGCTCTTCCTGGCCCGCCTCGTCCAGGGCTTCTCGACCGGCGGCGAGTACGGCGGCGCGTCCACCTTCATCGCCGAGTACTCCCCCGACAAGAAGCGCGGCTTCCTGGGGAGCTGGCTGGAGTTCGGCACGCTGGTCGGCTACCTCTGCGGCGCCGGTCTGGTCACCCTGATGACGGCCCTGCTCAGCACGTCGGACCTGGAGTCCTGGGGCTGGCGCGTTCCGTTCCTGGTCGCGGGCCCGATGGGTCTCATCGGCCTGTACCTGCGGCTGAAGCTGGAGGAGACTCCCGCCTTCGCGGCGCAGGCCGCCGAGGACGAGAAGCTCGCGAGCACGGCCGCGCCGAAGCGGGAGAAGCCGTCGCTGAAGGAGACCGTCGTCGGCCAGTGGCGCACGATGCTGCTCTGCGTCGGCCTGGTGCTCGTCTTCAACGTCACCAACTACATGCTGCTGTCCTACATGCCGACGTACCTCACCGAGCAGCTCGAGTACGACCCCACGCACGGCCTGCTGATCATCCTGTGCGTGATGGCCTTCATGATGTGCGTGCAGCCCTTCGCGGGCCTGCTCAGCGACCGCTTCGGCCGCCGCCCGGTCATCGCCGTCGGCTGCGCGGGCTTCCTGGTGCTGTCCGTCCCGGCGCTGCTGCTGATCCAGCAGGGCAGCCTGGCGGCGATCGTCCCGGGGCTGCTGATGCTCGGCCTGCTCCAGGTCTGCTTCACCTCGGCCATGCCGTCGACGCTGCCGGCGCTGTTCCCGACGAAGACCCGTTACGGCTCGCTGTCGATCGGCTTCAACGTCTCGGTGTCGCTGTTCGGAGGTACGACGCCGCTGGTCGTCGCCGCGCTGATCGGCTGGACGGGCAACCTGATGATGCCCGCGTACTACATGATGGGCGCGGCCGTGATCGGCGGGATCGCCGTGTTCTTCATGACGGAGAGCGCACGGCGACCGCTGCCGGGGTCGGGGCCGGCGGTGGAGACGGAGGAGGAGGCGGAGCAGATCCGCGCGGACGCGCGCAGGGAATCGGCTTCCCCCTCGGCGTCCTGACCCTCCGCGGAACGGTTCCGCCCTTCCCTTTCCCCTCCCCCACTTCACCCCGCCCTCTCGGGCTTCACAGCCCGCCCCCTTGGGCATCACGGCCCGCCCCCGTCCCCTGGGCTTCGCAGCCGCCCCGCCCGTCCCGCCCCCTTGGGCGACGGGGCCGCCCCAAGGGGGCGGAACGGGCGGGCAAGGGGGCGGCCCCTCCCGCTTCCGGCCCACCCGGGTGCCGCCTCCCGCGCAAGCGCCTGTGCCGGGCAAGGGACTCCGCCAAGGCCGGGACACCAGCCCCCGTGCCGGACGCGTCAGCCCCGCCCTGCTCGGGCAGAGAGGACCCGGACTCGCCCCTCCACCTAAAGCGCTCGCCGCGCGGCCAAGGGGAACGGTTCCGTGCGGGAACGTCGTCGCTGGGCGCACAGTTCCCCGCACCCCCGGCAGGGCGCCGCAAGCCCTCAGCGGGGGACGCGGTGGTACGCGCTGCCGTCCTTCGTGCGGGACAGGAAGCCGCCCTCCACCAAGTACCGCCGCAGCGCCGAGCAGTCCTCATGAACGGTGCGGATCACGTCATTGACCTCGCGCTCCGTGTACGCCCGCCCCTCCTCGAAGAGCGTCCGCGCCAGGTGCGCGAGCAGTTCCTCCCGCCGGCCCGGCTTGCGCGGTACGGACGTGAGCCGCCCGTCCCTGAAGAACGCCTCGACACCCTGACCAGCCACGCGCCCGCTCCCGCCCCACGACATTCCGGCAACCGAAGCCCCGTTCTAGCCCCTCGGCACCCCCTCCTGCCACGCAATAAACAGCGGTGACGAGCGGCCCAGGCACACGCCCGGCGCGGGCCGGGCCGCCGGTCGCCCCGTCGGACCCGTACGGCAGGATGGGACGCATGAGCATCGTGAAGATCAATGAATGGGTCAAGCCGCTCACATAGAACCTCACACCGTGAGTGCCGCCGTGGTCGGCCAGCCTGGAAGCCGCCGGCCCCCGCTGTCGGCCCATGCCCCCTTACGCTCGCCGCACCTGGCCGGGCGGGACCAACCACTCCCGCCCGCCGCGCTCGGGCCACAGGAACGCCATGGGGTGCTTCCTGCGCTCGCCGGGCAACTCGGCGGGATCCTCGTAGTCCCGGATCACGTCACGCAGGATGCCGACCCTTCCCGCGCCGTCCTCGACGCGCCGGCCGATGTCGTCCGGGCCGATCACTTGGGGCACTTCACGTGCTGGTAGACGGCCCTGCCGGGCTGGGACGGTTCGCGCAGCGTTCCCCGGCGACAGCGTTCGAGTGAGGCGATCGGCTTGTCGCAGGCGGGACACACCTCGCCCGAAGGGGCGTAGGTCGTGTACTCCCACTGGCGTGCATCCGTTTCACGCTCCTGAGCCTTGCCAGGCATGTCGTCGTCCCCTCGATCCGTCTACGTTCCTTGCCGAGGACGCTAGGAAGACACCCGGTGGAAGCTCTACGAGATTGCACGAGCTTGCATGCCAAATCACGTGTCTCATTAGCGCGTTGACGCTCCGAGCGCAGATCGGCATGGTTCATGCAAGCCCACGCAATCACTTGGACCAGGGAGTCAGCCATGGCCGTAAAGTTCGTAGGCATCGACCCGAACACCGACCGCGATCACTGCCCGACGGTGTGGGCGGACGCGGAAGCTCAAGAGATCTTGTTGCAAGGCTGGAAGCCGGACAGCGAGACTCAGGCCCAGTGCGAGGCGAGCAGCCCCGCGAACGGACCGGTGCCCGACAGTGAGGCGATCGTCAGGCTTCCGGCCCGCATGATTCCGATGATCCGGGAGGCGTGCGATGCCATCGAGCGTGCCCAGCTTCGCTGAGCTGTTGGGCCGGTGCGAGCGGTCCGCCGTGCACCTGGAGATGCGTGACTCGTACGCGTCCACCGACAGGTTCGAAGCGTGGAAGCGGGGCGAGCGCATCGACTGGGACGACCGCGCGTCCTGGTGGCACCCGTACGACCAGTTGATCACGGACACCGTGGCGCGAGGGGTGTCGATCCGTCGCGCCCGGATCGTCTCCGAACCCGTGACGGAGTACATCCGGTGGGAGCACTACGTCACCCACGCCAACGTCGCAGCCGGCGAGGACGTCCGATGGCTGCCGCGCCGCCGGGCTACGGACATCGCCCTCCCCGGTAACGACTTCTGGCTCTTCGACGGCGAACTCCTGCGCGTGCACCACTTCTCCGGCGACGGGGCGGTGGTCGAAGACGAGATCACGGACGACCCGGCGACGGTGAAACTCTGCGCATCGGCCTTCGAAGCCGTCTGGGACCGGGCCGTCCCGCACCACCTGTACGCGATCTGAGGACAGCCAGCTCCATGCCCCCACACCCCTCTTCGAGCGTCCAGCAGGCTCGTGAAGCACTCGCGGGCCGGCTACGCGAGCTACGCAGGGACGCCGGAATCAGCGGGCGGGAGCTAGCCGTCAGGCTCCGCTGGTCGGACTCGAAGGTGTCGCGCATCGGCAACGCCAAGACGCCCCCGTCCGACGCGGACATCCGAGCATGGTGCCGGGCGTGCGGAGCTGACGACCAGGCGCCGGATCTCATAGCAGCGAACAGACAATCCGCAGACGCCCACATCCAATGGAAACGCCTCCAGCGAGGCGGCCTACGGCACGTGCAGGAATCCACGGAGAGCCTGTACCGGCGCACGCGCCTCTTCCGCGTCTACGTCTCCGACGTGATCCCCGGCTTCCTCCAGACACCCGGCTACGCGACCGCGCTCCTGTCGTCCATCGCGGACTTCCGGGGAACACCGGACGACGTGACAGAGGCAGTCAAGGTCCGCATGAGACGAAACGCGGTACTGAACAACGCGGCGCACCGGTTCTCGTTCGTCCTGGAGGAATCGGTCCTGCGCTACCGGCTGTGCACCGTCGAGACGATGGCGGCACAGCTCGGTCACCTCCTGGCGGTCATGGACCTCCAGAACGTGGCCGTGGGCGTCGTCCCGTTCTCGTCGCAACGAACCGTCTGGCCCATGCCGACCTTCACCATCTTCGACGACACGAGGGTGCACGCGGACACCTTGGACGCCGCGTCCACACTGACGCAACCAAGCCAAGTCGAGCTCTACGCACGAGCCTTCGACTGGCTGTCGCAAGGGTCGGCACGGGGAGCCGCCGCACGCTCGCTCGTGACGTCCGCCTTGTCGTCGCTCGGCTGACCTACCCGGCAAGGCGTGGGTCCCGCAGGATGCGGCAGGACTGTCGACGACACCCATGCGGGGCACTCCACCGCTTCCGAGACTCCGCGCGCACTGCGCGAGGCGAGGCGCTTGGCCCCCGACTCCCCCAGGGACTCCGTCTTCGTCGGCACGCCGTCCTCATTGAGCCGCTTGGCGATCTGCGAGGCGGAGACTCCCTCTGTTGCCCACTTGGCCATGTCACGGACGTGCGGGGCTTCCACGGGGTCCGGGACGAGGCGTATGACGGACAGCTTGCCGCTGGTCGCCCTCTCCGCCGTGAAGCCGTACGGAGCGACGCCGGAGACATGGCTGCCTGTTCGACGGAGCGTGTCCTTCGTGGCGGAGACGTAGGCCGACTTCATGTCGGATTCCTGCTGCGCGAGACCCGCGATGATGTCCAGGACGCCGACCCCGACCGGGGCGGACATGGCGAGATACGGCCCTTCGACGCTCACCAGCCGGATCCCGTGGGTCTCCAGCTCCTCGATGATCCGCATGGCTTTGAGAGCACCGCGACGAGTGAGCCGGGACCGCGAGAAGACGATCACCGCATCCACGTGCCCACCCCGCACGGCCGCGATCATCTCTTCGAAGCCGGGACGGACAATGCTCGGGTCCCAACCCGACTTCCCCACGTCCTCGAAGTGGCCGGCGTCGCTCCACCCCTTGGACTTGATCAGCGACGCGCACCGCTCGCGCTGGGCCATGGGGGAGCCCTGGGAGTCGTCTTCACGACGCTTTAACTGACGTATGCAGGAGACTGCTCACACGTGATCAAGGCTAGGTGCAGTGCCCGGCCTGTACTTTCTGAGAGGTGCCATGTGCCTAGCGTAGTAAAAATCAACGCATTGACCGTGCCCGCCGAGCAGCGGGAGGTCCTGGAGAAGCGGTTCGCGTCGCGGGCCGGGGCCGTGGAGGGCTCCGACGGTTTCGAGTGGTTCGAGCTGCTGCGGCCCGTGGAGGGGACGGACCAGTACCTGGTGTACACCCGGTGGCGGGACGAGGAGTCCTTCACGGCGTGGATGGAGGGGCCGATGAAGCAGGCGCACCAGGGCAGCGCGGAAGGCGGCGGGCGTCCCAGGCCCGCCGCCTCCGGTTCCACGGTGTGGTCGTTCGAGGTGGTCCAGCAGACCGGTCCGAAGGCCGACGGCTGAAGGGTCCTCCGGGGCGGAGCGGTGTCAGCTCCGCCCCGCCTCCGTGTCAGATCTGGAGCAGCCGCTCCGTCACCTCGCGGTACTTGCGCAGCGCGACCCGCAGGTCCTCGGTCTCCGCGCCGTGCTCCCGGGAGTCCCAGCCGCCGCGCAGCGAGCGGCGGTGTTCGGCGAGGGTCTCCGTGAGGTGGCGGACGGTCTCCTCCAGGACGTGGTCGGCCTCCTCGACGGCGCGCCTCGGCTCGTCCACGAACTGGTTGACCGCCTGCTGGAGACGCAGCCCCAGCTTGTCGCGCTCGCCGTGCGGCAGGAGCTGGGCGCCCGCGCCCGGCTGCCCCGTGCGGTGGCCGGTGTCCCGGCCGTCCGCGAGGCGACCGCCGTCCGGCCGGTGCCCGGCGTCCGCCGAGTGCGCGGGGTCCTGCGCCGACGACGACGTCAGGTGCTGCTCGCGGCCGTCGCCCGGCGGCGTGTGCAGCGGGCCGACGTCCGGGGACGCGCCCGCGCCGGTCACGCCGAAGTCGCGCGCGGTGCGCTGCTGCCGCTCCGCCTGCACGGGGTCGTGCAGCGCGTCCGGCTCCGCCTCGGCGCCGCGCGCGGAGGGGGTCGAACGGCCGTGCGCGGAGGGGTCCTTGCCCCGGCCCTGCGGCGCGTCGACGGGCCTGTCGTTTCCGGCTTCGTACGTCATGTCAGACTCCACTCCCCTTGGCCTTGGTGGACCGGCCCAGCAGGCCCGGCTTGTGCGTACCGTGCTCGTCCTCGTGGTGCCCGTGCCGCCGTCCGCGGTCGCCGTGCGCCGTGACGGGGCCGCCGCTGTCGGTGACCAGCGCGTCGAACAGCTCGCGCGCCTCGACCAGCGCCTCCCGCATCTCCTCCGTGCCGCCCTCGCCGCGCGCCGCCCGGCCCACCCGGCGGAAGCCGTCGAGGTGCTTGGCGTGGTGCACGGACAGGGCGTCCATCTGCTCCTGCTCGCCCTGCGGGTAGCCGCGTTCCAGGGCGACCTTGGAGACCAGGCCGTGGGCCTCGGCGACCGCCTTCGGCGGGGAGTCGACGAACTGCTCCTGGACGCCGGCCCACAGGGCCACGTAGCTCTCGTGCCGTTCCCGGCTCAGCTCGCGCGGCCGGAAGTCGCCGTAGCGCTTGACGCGCTCGCCGAGCTCCCGCTCGGCGGCCTTGGTGTCACCCTGGTGGCGGGCCAGTACGCGGTCGTACTCGGGGCCGAAGCGGCTCTTCAGGGACTTGCCGCCACCGACACGGCCCCGCCCGGGACCGAGGAAGACGACTGCCGCCGCGACGGCGATCACGACCACCACGATCAGCACAATGATCAGGACTGTGGACATGCTCTGCCTTTCCGATGCTTGTTGCTCTCGGGGCGCGCTGTGTCGGGCCTCTCGCCCACCGGGTAGCCCGTAATCCGCTGGCCAAACGGTCGCCGGGTCGAGTACAGAGATGCGATGACCTGGATCATCACCACCGAGCACCCCCGCACCCCGGACGCCACCACGCTGCGCCGCGACTACTACGACGAGGTCGCCGCCCGCTACTGGAACCGGCCGGTGACGCAGGCGGAGATCGACGAGGGTCTGACCGACGACGGCACGCGGCTGCTGGTCCCGCCGACGGGCACGTTCGTCGTCGGGCGGTACGGGGGGAAGCCGTCGGCGTGCGCGGGGATGGTCCTGCTGGAGCCCGAAGTGGGCGAGCTGACGCGGGTGTTCGTACGTCCCGAGGCGCGCGGCACGGGCGCGGGCGGGCTGCTGCTCGCGGCGGTCGAGCGGACGGCGCGCGCCTACGGCGTCCGCCGCCTCCAGCTCGACACCCGGGGCGACCTGGTGGAGGCGCGCGGCCTGTACGCCAAGCACGGCTACCGGGAGGTCGGGCCGCTCAACTCCAAGCCGTACGCGGAGCACTGGTTCGTGAAGGACCTGACGGACGCGGACTGACGCGGTCTGATGCGGCCTGACGTACCGTCAGGAAGTCTTGCGCAGTTGCGCGAGCCCGGTCGGCTGCTCCGCGTCCGAGCCGCACAGCTCGCCGCTCAACTGCTGCACGATCTCGCTGAGTTCGTCGCGGCGGCCGGGCTCCCACCAGTCGCCGAGCAGTTCCGCGAGGGACTCCTCGCGGGCCACCGACAGCCGGTCGGCCGCCTGCGCGCCCTTCTCGGTCAGGACGAGCGCCATGCCCTCGCGCCGGGCGAGGCCGCGTTCCTCGACCTGCCGCGCCCCCTCCCGTACGACCTCGGGGGGCACGGTGCCGCGTTCGGCCAGCATCGCCGGGTGGACCAGGCCGTTCCTGCGCATCCGCAGCAGCAGCCAGCTCGCCACCGGCAGGTGGTCGTACCCGGCGCGCGCGGTGATGCGTTCGTACGCGGCCCGGCGGCCGTCCCGGGTGCCCAGCACGGACAGCGCCCGCGCCACCTCGTCCCGCGAGGTGCGCTCGACGGGGTTGGCGGCCAGCGTCTGCGAGGCCTCGGGCGCGGTGACGGAGCCGCGCAGCGGGTCCTCCTTGAGGAACCAGGCCAGCACGAAGGCGAGGAGGCCGACGGGGGCGGCGTACAGGAAGACGTCGGTGATGGCGGAGGAGTAGGCGTCCAGCGCCTCGGGCCGCAGGGCGGCGGGGAGCTGGGAGATGGCGCGCGGGTCGGACTCCAGCCGGGCGGCGTCGACGCCGGGCGGCAGCCGCTGTCCGGCGAGGGCGGCGGTCAGCTTGTCGTCCAGCCGGGCGGTGAAGACCGTGCCGAAGATCGCCACGCCGAAGGACGCGCCGATCGAGCGGAAGAAGGTGGCGCCCGAGGTGGCGACGCCCAGGTCCTCGTACGGCACCGCGTTCTGGACGATCAGGACGAGCACCTGCATGACGAGACCGAGCCCGGCGCCGAAGACGAAGAAGCACAGGCCCATCTGCCAGGTGCTGCTGGCCGGCGTGAGCTGGTGCAGCAGCACCAGGCCGACGGTGGTGACGGCCGTGCCCGCCACCGGGAACACCTTCCACCGGCCGGTGCGGCTGACGATCTGCCCGGAGCCGGTGGTGGAGATCAGCATGCCGAGCACCATCGGCAGCATGTACACGCCGGACATGGTCGGCGACACGCCCCGCACCACCTGGAGGAACGTGGGCAGGTAGGTCATCGCGCCGAACATCGCGAAGCCCACCACGAAGCTGATGACCGAGCTGAGCACGAAGGTCCGCACGGTGAACAGCCGCGGTGGAAGCACGGGTTCCGCCGCCCTGCGCTCGACCGCCACGAAGGCGACGAGCAGCACCGCGCCCAGCACCGCGAGCCCGATGATCTGGGCCGACCCCCACCCCCAGGTGGTGCCGCCGAGGGAGGCGATGAGCACCAGGCAGGTGGCGAGGGAGGCGATGAGGAAGGTGCCGAGGTAGTCGATGCGGTGCTTGGCGGTCCGTACCGGGATGTGCAGCGCGGCGGAGATGACGAGCAGCGCGACGACGCCGACGGGGAGGTTGACGTAGAACACCCACCGCCAGCTCAGGTGCTCGGTGAAGACGCCGCCCAGCAGCGGCCCGAGGACGCTCGTCGTGCCGAAGACGGCTCCGAAGAGGCCCTGGTACTTGCCGCGTTCGCGCGGCGGCACGATGTCGCCGACGATCGCCATGGCCAGCACCATCAGTCCGCCGCCGCCGAGGCCCTGGAGGGCGCGGAAGGCGATCAGCTCCGGCATGTTCTGCGCGATCCCGCAGAGCGCGGAGCCGACCAGGAAGATCACGATGGCGGTCTGGAACAGCTTCTTGCGCCCGTACTGGTCGCCCAGCTTGCCCCAGAGCGGCGTCGCGGCCGTCGCCGCCAGCATGTACGCGGTCACCACCCACGACAGGTGGTCCATCCCGCCGAGTTCGCTGACGATCGTCGGCAGCGCGGTGGACACGATGGTCTGGTCGAGGGCGGCGAGCAGCATGCCGAGCAGCAGCGCGCCGATCGAGACGAGCACGGCCCGCCGGGACAGCTCCGCACCGGGCCCGGCGGGCACGCCGGTCCCGTCGGTCCCGGCGGACGGGGTGGCTCCGCCCGACGGGGCGGCCCCGCTCGACAGGGGCTCGCGGGGTCGGCCGGGGGTCGCGCCGGGCTGCTGATTCTCCTGGGCCATGTCTCCATCCTGATTGTTCTGTACGGATATGGCCTGCCGGGAAGCGACCTGGCCGTTGGGCCCGGACACGGAGGTCTGCATAATCGCTGGCAGCTCAAGGGAGGGGACCCCATGGAAAACGGACAACCATGTCCTGAATGCGGTACGGAACGGGCAGCACCGGACGAGAACAGACCGGGTCCGGGCGCCCCGCGGTGCGACTGCGCCCGCCGGGCGGCGGACGCCCGTCACGCGGAGCGCTCGGCCCGGATGGCGGACGCGGAGGACTTCGACCCCCTGCGCATTCGGCCGTACGTGAACCTGGCGGAGCCGTCCGGTCAGCGCGCCCCGGACCCGGCGGGCCCCCCGCGGCCCGCCGCCGCGCAGCCCCGGACGCCCCCGGCCTTCGAGGAGACTCGCGCGCAGCCGCCCCTGGCGCCCCCGGTCTCCGCACAGCCGCCCCTCGTGCCCCCGGCCTCCGCGCAGCCGTCCCCCGCCCTCCAGGACACCTCCGCGCAGCCGTCCCTGGCGTCCCCGGGCTCTGCCGGGCCGTCCCGCACGTCCCCTTCCTTCGAGGAACCCCGTACGCAGCCGCCCCTCACGCCCGCCGAGCAGACCATGCCGCTGCGGCCGGTGCCGGCCGCGGAGCCGTCGGCCGGGAGCCGCCGCCGGGGCCTGGTCCTGGTCACCGCCGCCGCGACCCTCGCTGTCCTGGCCGGCACCGCCTTCGCCGTGGGCGCCTTCGACTCCGCCCCGGAGGAGACCCGCGCCTTCCCCGGCATCACCACCGCCCCCACCGCGGTGGCCGAGCCGACCCCCTCCCCCGCCGCGTCCCGGACGGCCGCCCCCTCCCCGACCGCGACCGCCGTCCGCCGGGCCCTCCCCACCCCCACCCGTGCCTCCCGCTCGGCCACGCCGCCCCCGAAGACCACCACCGCCCCGCCGACCGCGCCGCCGTCGAAGCCCCCGACCACCGCGCCCGCCCGGCGGCCCACCGCGACCCCCGAGCCGCCCGGGGACCAGCTCCCGCCCGGCTCCCTCGCGCCGGGGTCGAGCGGCCCCGAGGTACGGGAACTCCAGGGCCGACTGGACCAGATCGGGCTCTACGACGGCCCGCGCGACGGCCGCTACACGCAGAGCGTGACGGACTCCGTCGCCCGCTTCCAGGCCCACATGAACATCGACGACGAGCCGTCGGGCGTGTACGGCCCCAAGACCAGGGAGGCACTGGAGGACTGGACGTTCGGGCGCTGAGCGGCGGCCCGCACGTCCTGACGGGGCCGCCCGGGGGTTCCGCGGGCACCCCGGGGTGACAGAACCCCCCACGGTTTTGTACCGTGGAAGAACAAAGTGGTTCCGTCCATGAAACCCTGACCGGTGGACGGAACCACTTGTTCCGCTTTCCCGCACCCACCGGTGCGCATCCGCGCCCCCGCCCGAGCGCCCCTGGAGTCACCTCATGCCGCACACCACTGTCCTGCCCTTCAAGGCCCTCCTCCTGGACATGGACGGCACCCTCGTCAACTCCGACGCCGTGGTCGAGCGCTGCTGGCGGGAGTGGGCCCTGGAGCACGGCCTGGACCCGGCCGAGGCGCTCAAGGTCGTGCACGGCCGTCAGGGCTACGCCACCATGGCGGTCCTCCTGCCGGAGCGCCCGATGGAGCTCAACCACGCCGACAACAAGGTCATGCTCGCCAAGGAGACCGCCGACACCGAGGGCGTCGTCCCGATCGGCGGCGCCCCCGCCTTCATGGCCGCCGTCGCGGACCTGCCGCACGCCCTGGTGACCTCCGCCGACGAGAAGCTGGCGCAGGCCCGGATGGGCGCCGCCGCGCTGCCGATGCCGGCGACCCGCGTCACCGCCGAGCTGGTCGGCGCGAGCAAGCCGGACCCCGAGGGCTTCCTCAAGGGCGCGGCCGAGCTGGGCTTCGACCCGGCCGACTGCATCGTCTTCGAGGACTCGGGCGCGGGCATCGAGGCGGGCAAGGCCGCCGGGATGCGCGTGCTGGGCGTCGGCCCGCGCGCGGCCGAGCACGCCCCGACGGCCGTCGTCGCCGATCTGACCCGGGTCCGCGTGGTGACCGACGCGGACGGCTCCACGTCCCTGCACGTCACCGTCTGAGCCACCGCCGCCGTACGGCGAAGGGGGCGGTCCGCGTCGCTGCGGGCCGCCCCCTTCGCCGTATGCCGCAGAAGCTCAGCCCGCGACCGCCTCGTACAGGCTGAAGGCCGCGAGCGCCAGCATCAGGCAGGCCGCGATCCGGGTGATCAGCCGCAGCGGCACCCGCTTCATCAGCGCCTGGCCGCCCACGATGCCCAGGCCCGCGACGGCCCACAGGGCGAGGACCGCGCCGATGCCGACGGAGACCGGGTCGTCGTAGCGGGCGGCGAGCGTGGCCGTCATGATCTGCGTGATGTCGCCGAACTCGGCGACCAGGATGAGCATGAAGCCCGCCCCGGAGACCTTCCAGAAGGACTGGTCCTCGGGCGGCTTGATCTCCTCGTCGTCGTCGCTCTTCTTCAGCAGGAGCACCAGGGCTCCCACCAGGAACAGCACGCCCACCACCGTGTTCACGATCCACTGCGGCAGGAGGGTGAGCACGCTGCCCGCCGCGATGGCGATGCAGACGTGGACGAGAAAGGCGGCGGCGACGCCCGCGAAGACGTAGCTCGCCTTGTACCGGGTGCCGAGCATGAGCCCGGCGAGGGCCGTCTTGTCGGGGAGTTCCGCCAGGAACACGGTCCCGAAGGTGATGGCCATGACGGTGAAGCTGATCACGGGTGGGGCTTCCTCAATCGGTCGGGCTGCCCGTACCGAGAGACCTGCCTGATTCCGGGGTCGCTTCGGCACGGCAGCGTCGTCAACACACAACAAACACTGCGGCCGAAGGTCTCGCCGGCCGACACGACGACGGAGGACCGCCGGGTGCCTGCCTCCGGGCGCCGGCTGAGCGAACTCAGCAGTATGTCGACGGTCCGGCGAAGAGCTACTCCCCTTCATGCTCGTACAAGGGTACGGGACGCCCCGGCCGGAAAGTCCCGGCGCCCGGGTCCCGCCGCCCCGGCCCCGCCGCCTCAGTCCCGGTGCAGCCGCCCCCGGGCCACCAGCTCCAGGACGCCCGCGACCGCCACCGCCTGCACCGCGAGCAGTGCCACCAGCACGAAGAGCTGCACCGCGCCCGCCATGACGGGCGAGGCCCCGCCCAGCAGCATCCCCACGAAGGCCCCCGGCAGGGTGACCAGACCCACCGTCCGCGTCTGGTCGAGCCCGGGGAGCAGCGCGTCGGAGGCGGCGGGCCTGGCCACCTCCAGCCGCGCCTCCCGCTCCAGCAGGCCGAGCGCGAGGCCCGCCTCCATCTCCCCGCGCCGCGTCGTCAGCTCGTCCAGGGCGCGCCGCCCGCCCAGCACGGTCGCGGTGAGGGCGCCGCCGATGAGGATGCCGGTGACCGGGATCAGCGCGATGCCGGTGGGCGGGACGAGACCGGTGAGCAGCAGGGCGAGCACTACGGGGGCGACCCCGGCGGCGATCGGGACGGCCGCCCACCACCAGGTCCCGTTGGGGGTGATCCGCCGCCCGGCGGTGCGCGCGGCCACCGCGTACATCAGCAGCAGGAACGCGCACAGCAGCCAGCCCGAGCGGGCCACCCAGCCGATCGCGAGGGCGACCACGGCGAGCTGCACGGCGGCCCGCGCCCCGGCGAGCGCGGTGGCCCGGCCCCGGGCACGGGTGCCGTCGCCGGAGAGGCGGGCGCAGGCGACGACGGTGACCGCGAGGGCGAGCAGCACGGCGAGGACCGCGCCGAGGGTGGCGTTGACGGGGAGCAGGGTGGGGGCGTCCTGCGCGAACGCAGCGGGAGCACCGGGCGCGGGGGCGGTCACCGGGTCAGCCTAGAGGGCCCCAACTCCCTTGCATGAGCGCGGTGTGGTGAATCGTCAGATTCCGTGAACAGCTCCGAACGCCTTGATATGACGTGCCCATGCCGTCAGCCTGTTACCTGGCGCACGCCTCCCGGAAACCCGGCGTCGCCATGATGGCCGGGCCGCGCGGGAGTTGACGGGACGCGTGGCACAACGTCCCCCCACAGCTCGGGAGTTCCCATGTCACGCCGTGCCACAGCCCCCTCCGCGAAGTTCTACGCGCGTCGCACCGCCGTCTGCCTCGGTGCCGCCGCGCTCGCCGCGACCGGCCTGCTCGCCACCGCCCCCACCGCCCTCGCCTCGCCGCCCCCGCCGGTCGACGCGGGCACCGCGCGCACCTACCTCGCCGCGCTCACCGTGGCCGCCGAGGGCAGCTCCGACGGCTACAGCCGGGAGAAGTTCCCGCACTGGAGCACCCAGACCGGGGCCTGCAACACCCGCGAGGTGGTCCTCAAGCGCGACGGACGGAACGTCGAGCAGGACACCAAGTGCGCGGCTGTGAAGGGCAGTTGGTTCTCCGAGTACGACGGGGCCACCTGGACGGCCGCGTCCGACGTGGACATCGACCACATGGTCCCGCTCGCGGAGGCCTGGCGGTCCGGGGCGAGGAACTGGACGACCGCCGCCCGGCAGTCCTTCGCCAACGACCTGACCCGCCCGCAGCTCATCGCGGTCACCGACAACGTGAACCAGGCCAAGGGCGACCAGGACCCGGCCGAGTGGCTGCCCCCGGTGACCTCCTACCGCTGCACGTACACCCGGATGTGGGTGCAGGTGAAGCACCACTGGAAGCTGACCGTCGACCAGGCGGAGAAGTCGGCCCTGGAGGGCGTCCTCAGGAACTGCTGAGACCCCTGGGGCGCGGCCGGCCTCCGGAGCCGTCCGGGTCGTCCACCGGGCCGTCCGGGCCGCCCACCGGACCGGCCGTCCGGACCGTCCACCGGTCCGGCCGTCCGGGGCAACCGCACGGTCAACCCCAGATTGACGCGCGGAACTTCCCCGTTCCCCTCCGTCGTTCCGTACCGTACGGGGCCGTGGCCCCGCACGGGGGACGACGGAGGAGGACGGACATGACCCGGCTGCGCCTGGGACCGGTACTGAGGTACGTCGACTGGGAACGCGGGGACGCCGCGACCGTCTGGGTGGAGACCGACCGGCCCTGCACGGCCGAGGTGGTCTGCGCGGGCGGCGGCGGGGGAAGCGCGGAGACCTTCCAGATATCCGGACACCACTACGCGCTGATCCCGGTGACGGGCCTGCGCCCGGGCACGTCGACACCGTACGAGGTCCTGCTCGGCGGCAGCCGGGTGTGGCCGCTGCCGGACGCGGAGGCCTCCGGGTTCCCGCCCAGCACCATCAACACGCCCGAGCCCGGCGCGGACTCCGCCCGGATCACCTTCGGGTCCTGCCGGTGGGCCGCGCCCGCCGAGGGCGAGAAGGACCCGGCGGGGCCCGACGCCCTGGACACCCTGGCGGCCAGGCTCGTCGAGCACCCGGAGGGGGCGTACGCCGAGCGCCCGGACTACCTGCTGCTGCTGGGCGACCAGGTGTACGCGGACGAGATCTCCAAGGCCACCCGCCGCTGGCTGGCCGCCCGCCGCGACCTGCGCGAGCCGCCGGGCGCGGAGGTCGCGGACTACGAGGAGTACACCCACCTCTACTACGAGTCCTGGCTCGACCCGGAGGTGCGCTGGCTGCTGTCCACCGTGCCGACCTGCATGATCTTCGACGATCACGACGTGATCGACGACTGGAACACCAGCGCCGCCTGGGTCGCCGACATGCGGGCCACCCCGTGGTGGCGCGAGCGCATCCTCAGCGGACTGATGTCGTACTGGGTCTACCAGCACCTGGGCAACCTCTCCCCCGCCGAGCTCGCCGCCGACCCGCTGTACGCCGAGGTGTGCGCGGGCCCGGACGGCACGGACGCGCTGCGCGCGTTCGCCGGCCGCGCCGACCAGGACCCGGCCTCGGTGCGCTGGAGCTACCGGCGCGACTTCGGGAACGTACGGCTGCTGATGGTGGACACCCGCGCGGCCCGCGTCCTGAAGGAGGGCGAGCGGGCGATGCTCGACGAGGAAGAGGCGTCCTGGCTCGCCGACCAGGCGCTGGACGACACGCGCCCGTACGACCACCTCCTGATCGGGACCTCGCTGCCGTGGCTGCTGCCGCCGCTGATCCACGACGCGGAGGGGTGGAACGCGGCGCTGGCGGCAGGGCTCAGGGGCCGGCGGTGGGCGCGGTTCGCGGAGGACCTGCGCAGGCGCTCGGACCTGGAGCACTGGGCGGCCTTCCCGGCGTCCTTCGAGCGGCTGGCGCGGCTGATCGCCGAGGCGGGCAGCGGTCCGGCCGCCCCCGCCACGGTGTGCGTGCTGTCGGGGGACGTGCACCACGCGTACGTCGCCGAGCCGACCGCGTGGCCGGACGACGCCCGGCCGGACACCGCGAAGGTGTTCCAGCTGACCTGTTCGCCGGTGCACAACGGCATTCCCTCCTCGATCAAGCTCGGTTTCCGCTTCGGCTGGAGCGGGCCGGGGCAGCGGCTCGGGCGCGGGCTCGCGCGGCACGGCCGGCTGGGAGCGCCGCTGCTGCGGTGGCGGCGCTCCGCCGGGCCCTGGTTCGGCAACCAGCTCATGACGCTGACGCTGCGCGGGCGCTCCGCGGAACTGCGGCTGGACCAGGCGCAGCAGGTGCAGACGGGCCGGAAGGAGGACGGAGGTCACAGCAGGCAGGGCCGGAGCAAGGGCGGCGCGCGGCTTGTGATGGCGATGACCACATCTCTGACACAGGAATGACACAAAAGGGCCAACCAGCAGTGTATAAGCGCCACTTGAGAGTGAATTTCGGCCACAAGTCGAATGTTGAACTTGCAAGCACAGTGAGGCTTACCTAACCTCCTGGGCATCGCAGGTCTCTTCGGGCTGCGTCCCCACCCGGCCTCCCCCTGGCCGCCACCGAAGGAGTCCCCCGCCCATGACCCCGCCTTCCGCACCGGTCCCCCGGACCTCCCTGGCCGCTCGTCTCACGGAGTACCGCCCGTACGCTCTCGCCGCGTTCCGCTTCGTCACCGGCCTGCTCTTCGCCTGCCACGGCGCGGCCTCGCTCTTCGGCGTCCTCGGCGGCGCGGGCGGCACCGGGGCCACCGTCCAGACGGGCGCCTGGCCGGGCTGGTACGCGGCCGTGATCCAGCTCGTCGGCGGGGTGCTCGTCGCGCTCGGCCTGTTCACCAGGACCGCCGCCTTCGTCGCCGCGGGCTCCATGGCGTACGCGTACTTCGTCGTCCACCAGCCGGAGGGGCTGTGGCCGATGCAGAACGGCGGCGAGCTCTCGGCCCTGTTCTGCTGGACGCTCCTGCTGCTGGTCTTCACCGGGCCCGGCGCGCTGGCGGCGGACGGACTGCTCGCCGCGCGACGCGGCCAGGACACGGCGACGGCACGCGAGGAACCGCAGGTCACGGCGACCGCCTGAGGCACGCGAGGGGCGTTCGGACCGATCCCGCTCGACGGTCCGAACGCCCCTGGCGCGCCACCGGAGACGACGGCGCGTCAACGAAGGCGTCGACCCGTCACTTCACGCCCGTCCGGAAGTCGCCGAACGGCACGGTGAAGCAGCCGACGCGCTCGCCCGCGCCGCCCTGCTCGCGGTGCAGGACCACCGAGTTGGCCGCGCCCTCGGGCAGCCCCCAGCTGTGGTGCGAGCTCGTCCAGGCGTCGCCGTTGCGGTCGGTGGTGAGGTCGAGCCACACCTCGTTGTCGGGGTTCACCAGCTTCGGGTCCTTGACGTGCTGGTAGTGCGCCCCGGCGGCCTGCGGGTCGACGCCGCACGGCTTCTCGTGGACGTGCACGCCGAACGCGTGGCCCGGCTTCAGGCCCCGCACCTTCAGGGTGACCGTGGTCCCCTTCGCGCCGGACCTCTGCTCGACCCGTATCCGGCTCCCCGCGGGCACCAGCTCCGCGTCGTACGACACGGCTCCCGGCGGCACGGAGGCGGAGGCGGGGGCGAAGCGTCCGTCGACGGTGAGGCCCCTGCCGTCACCGCCCCGGCCCGCGCTGCCGTCCTCGGCGTACGCGGCGGCCGGTCCCGCGAGCAGGAGGGCGGCGGCCCCGCCGACGATCCGTACGGCATGCTTCCGCGCCGGGCTGCGACCTGTCATGGTGCGTCTCCTTCGAGTGGCCCCCTGCCGTTGCTCCCGCCCCGCACCACCCTCCGCGCACCCTCGCGGGCCGTCGCACGGAACGCGGCGATCGGGTGAACGGCCCGGTGCTCGCACGAGCCCCGGCGGGGCCTCGCGGCCCGGCCGGCGTGATATGCCCAACACCACCCGTACCGGACACCGATCCCGCTCCCACCAGGCGTAAGGTGGATCGCTGTTAAGCCGCCCCTGCCGCTCCCCATGCGACGTCGCGGCGTGGTTCCTCGCCGGGGAGTTTCGCAGTGCTGGAGAGTCTGGGGTCGCTGGCCTCGGGTCCGTGGATATACGCGGTGATCGGTGTCTCGATCGTCCTCGACGTCTTCCTCCCGATCATGCCGAGCGGCGTCCTGCTGATCACCGCCGCCACCGCGGCCGCCGCGGGCGCGTCCAACGCCACCGCCGGCGCCCCCGACGGCTTCGCGCAGGACGTGCCGGACCTGCTCCTGCTCGCCGCGTGCGCGGCCGCCGCGTCCCTGCTCGGCGACTTCGCGGCGTACCGGCTGGCCTGGCGGGGCGGGGAGCGCCTGGACCGGGCGATCTCCCGTTCGCGCCGGCTGACCGCCGCGCAGGAACGTCTCGGCAGCGCGCTCAGCCGGGGCGGCGGCGTCCTGGTCGTCGTGGCCCGCTTCGCGCCCGCCGGGCGCTCGGTGGTGTCGCTGGGGGCGGGCGCGGCGCACCGCAGGCCCCAGGAGTTCGTCCCGTGGTCGGCGCTGGCGGGCGCCACCTGGGCGCTGTACAGCGTGACGCTGGGCTACTTCGGCGGGCAGTGGCTGGGCGCGAGCTGGCTCAGCACGGGCGTCTCGGTGCTCGCGCTCGCCGTCGCGGGGACCCTGGCGGCCTACGTGGTGCGCCGCCCGCGCACTTCCAGTCCGGCCAGCAGCGCGGCCGTGGCGGCGGCGACCTCTTCGACGGCCTGATCGAACACCTCCTTGTTGTGCGCGGCGGGCGCGCGGAAGCCGGAGATCTTCCGTACGTACTGCAGGGCGGCGGCGGTGATCTCCTCCCCGGTGGCCTCTTCGGGCAGGGCGGGCGGACGAAGCGTCTTGATGCTGCGGCACATGCCCTCCACGCTACCGACGCCCACTGACAACGGCCTCCGGCACCCGGCCCGCACGCCTCCCGGCTGCGCCGCTGCCGCCCCGGAGGTTTACCGGCCGGGGCTGCGCACCATCGGGTGATCTTCCCGTGCCCCCGGCCCGCACCGGCCCCTCGTACCGCTACGACTTGTTCGCTCGCCGCACACGACGACCGCGTACCAGGCCGTACGCGTACGAGACGGAGGCCCGCCCGCATGAAGACCGCTGCCCTGCTGTTCCTGCTGCCCCTCTTGTTCACCTCCTCCCCCGCCGCCCCGCCCGTCACCGTGACCACCACCCTCCACGCGGCCGTCGCCGCCCTGCCGAAAGCCGCCGACACCCCGGCCGGATACACGGCGGCGGAGTTCACGCACTGGACCGACGAGGACCAGGACGGCTGCAACACCCGCTCCGAGGTGCTCCTGGAGGAGGCCACGACCCCGCCGGCGGCCGACCCCCGGTGCGTGCTGACGGGCGGCGCCTGGCACTCGTACTACGACAAGAAGGACCACACCACGGCCACCTCCCTGGCCGTCGACCACCTCGTCCCGCTCGCCGACGCCTGGCGTTCGGGCGCCGCCGCCTGGTCCCCCGACGAGCGCCGGCGCTTCGCCAACGACACCGAGGACCCGCGCACCCTCGCCGCGATCACCTCCGCGGAGGACCGCCTCAAGGGCGACCGGGACCCGGCCCACTGGGAGCCGTCGGACGACGGGGCGGACTGCCGCTACGTCGCCGAGTGGACGGCCGTGAAGAGCCGCTGGCGCCTGACGGCGGACGCGGCCGAGCACAAGGCGCTGACCACGATGGCCGCGGAGTGCCCGGAGGAACCCCTGACGTACACGCACGCCCGCTGAGGGGGCCGGGGGGGGACCCATGCGTCGCCCCGGCGCATGCTCGCCGAGGAGGCGGAGGGGGCCTGCGCGTCGCCCCGGCGCACGTTCGCCGAGGCGAGGACCGCCCGGCCGACCGCACCGGCGGCGGGCCGCGCCGCTCCGGCCGAGCAGGGGCCTCGCACCGGCGGAGCTTCCGTCCGCACGGGAACGGGGATGTCCCGCGCGTCACTTCCCCATGTCACGGGACGGCTACACCGCGCACACGGCCCCTCACCCGACACGCATGATGTCCCTCTCAGCACAGCGACATCCCCGGGGGGACCATGCACCACCGTCACACCGCTCTCGCCCTCACCGCCGCCGCGCTCCTCGCGCTCACGGCCTGCCAGGACGTCAGCACGGGCGACGCCTCGAAGCCGAACTCCACCGGCCCGGCGTCCTCGGCGGCTCCCGGGCCCAGCGCGCCCCGGGTCCCGGCCGAGAAGGACGCGCGACTCCCCGACTTCGTCGGCAAGGGCCTCCAGTCCGCCCAGGACCAGGCGCAGGCAGCCGGGTTCTACGCGCTGAAGAGCCACGACGCGCTCGGCCGCGGCCGGCAGCAGGTGCTGGACCGCAGTTGGAAGGTCTGCTCCCAGACGCCCGCGGCCAGCACCCGCCCCACCTCCACGACCGTCGACTTCGGCACGGTGAAGCTGGAGGAGTCCTGTCCCGACGCCGACGTCCGCGAGCCGGACAGGGCGGGCGGGACCATGCCGAACCTCGTGGGGAAGAGCGTGAAGGTCGCCCGTGAGTCCCTGCCGGCCAACACGTCACTGACCGTCGAGGACAGTTCCGGCCGGGGCCGCATGGTTCTCGTGGAGTCGAACTGGTCGGTGTGCTCGGTGACCCCCGGGGCGGGCACCGCGCTGGACGGACAACCGGTCACGATCAGCGCGGCGAAGTTCACGGAGTCCTGCTGACCCGCCCCTCTCCGCCCTCCGGACGGCGCGCGCCCGCGGGATGGCGGGGCGTTCTCCCACGGTCCGAGAGTCCGCAGGACACGCAGTACCGGCCGGGTTCCTGGGAGGGCAACGTCCTCATCCAGCACCGGTACCGCATGCCCCGCCCCGATTCCTGGCACCTGGTGCGGCGCGACCACCGGGACGGCACCGGCGGCCGGGGGTGCTCCGCAGGAGGTACGCATCTGATCGACAGCACGCGCTACCGGGAAGGGGTCTCCGGTGGCCGCGGACTACGGCACGTAGCTACGAGGGGTGCTTGTCCTGCGGCCTTCGGGCGGGAGGGGCTTTCGTCATGTTCAAGACCACGACACAGAAAGGGCCTTGCCCCATACCCTGACAGTGTCGAGCTGTTCAGAGAGGGGCAAGGCCGTGCCATCTGATGCTACCCCGGACCCGTATGCCGACCCATTGGCCTTCGGGCAGAGATTGCAAATCCTCCGCACGCGCAAGGGTATGACCCGCGACCAACTCGGCGGCCTCATGGGTCGATCCGGATCGTGGGTCAAGGCCGTCGAGACCGGCCGCCTGAAGGTGCCCCGACTCGAAGTAGTGCTGCAGCTTGCGGAGTTGCTGCGCGTCCGAGATCTCTCCGACCTCACTGGGGACCAGTCCGTGCACGTCGACCTCTTCACTGGCCCTGGCCACCCCCGACTCGGGGCAGTGCAGGCCGCGATGAACCAGTTCCCCGTCCCGCTCGGTGAAGCCCCGCCAGCCGATCACCTTCAGGCCCGCCTCGCGCGCGCGTGGGCGGCGCGGCACTCGGCACCGAATCACCGTGACGTGGTGGGTGCTCTGCTGCCCGACCTGATCCGGGACGCCCAACTCACCGTACGGGCGGCCGACAGCGCCACCGACCGCCGCACTGCACAGGCGATGCTCAGCGAGGTGTACTCGCTGGCGCAGTTCTTCGCCGCGTACCAGCCGGACGCTGCCCTCCTGTGGCGGATCGCCGAGCGCGGCATGGTAGCCGCTCAGGAGTCCGAGGACCCGCACACCATCGGCGTCGCAGCATGGCTCACCGCACAGGCACATCGCGACTCGGGGCCGGCGCACTTCGACGCTGCCGACACCGTGACACGGGAGACGTTGGAGTTTCTGGAGCCTCTGCTCCCCGATGCGTCGGACGACGTCGTCGCCATCACCGGCGCCCTTCGGTTCGAAGCCGGGTACACGGCCGCTCGCCGGGCGGAGTCGGGTACTGCCTGGCGGTACTGGGACGTCGCCCGCGAGACGGCCGCCCGGCTGCCGAGGGACTACTACCATCCGGTGACGTCGTTCTCGCGGGCCATCATGGGCGCGCACGCGGTAACGATCGCCGTCGAACTGCACGCGGGCGGAGAGTCTGTGCGGCAGGCGGCGGCTTCGGACGCCACGACGATTCCGTCCCGGCCGCGCCGGGCCCGGCACCGGATCGAGGAGGCCCGCGGGTACCAGCTCGACGGACAGCCGGACGTGGCCCTCGCGACGCTGGCGCAGGCGCACGAGGCTGCCCCGGAGACGATCAAGTACAACGGGTATGCGAAGCGGATCGTGCTCGAAGAGGCGGAGTCGAAGGCTCCCGCGCGCCGCCGTCGTGCCTCCGAGCTGGCAGTGAAGTTGGGCCTGCTGGCTGCCTGATGGGAGGGGGTACATTCTGTGCCCTCTCTTCCTCCAGGTCGCTCCTACCGTCGGTATACGCAGTTCACCGACGATGCCGGGGGCGACCGTGCACACCCGATCCGACAACCGAACGTCCGTTGCTGACTGGTTGGCCCGCGCGCACGCCGATCCGGACGCCGCGCACCGGGAGTGGGCGGAGCGCGGGGTGGCGATGCTGCCGCTCGGCGTCCGCTTCGACGCGGTCCGCATCCCGTTCTCGGTCGTACGCGCGGCCCTCGGCACGGACAACCGGGACGCGATCGGCCGGACCTTGCCGCAGATGCTCGGCGGGCCGGTGATCCAGGACGGTGAGAAGTGGACGTACCCGCTCGTCCCCACCGGCGGCGCTTCCGCCTGGTCGGCCCGTGCCGGGAACTACCGCGGCCGGGGCCGGCTGGCCGTACCTGACACTGACCAGCTCGGCCCGCCCGGCATGTACTGGACCGTCGCGATGGCCGCCCCTGGCCGGCTCTGCGAGCCGGCGGCCGTCGCCTCGATGATCGAGGCCGGCGTCTCCGCCCTCTCCGGGAAGGAGGGCAGGTGATGGTCCGGTTGTCCGAGGTCGTACTGGAGCAGTCGCCCAGCTACTTCGCTTTCACCGCGCTCATGAAGCACGGCCTGGCCTGCTGCCCCGAGTGCCAGGCCGGGGCCCTGTGCCCGGTCGGTACGCGGCTGATGGCGGCGTGGGAGGCTCGCCGGACCTGGCAGGTGAGGACGCCATGACCACCCTCCTCAGCACGCCTGCTGCTGCCGACTCCGCCGCCGCCTGGCTGCTGGGCCACGGGGACGCCGCCCGCGCGCAGACCCGGAACTGGCCGACCGGCCGGCACGTCTGGCCCGGCATGGGCATCGAGTACGAGGCCGTCCGGATGCCCGCCCCCCTGGTGCACGCGGCCGTACACAGCACCGATCCGCCCTCCGTCGCCGAGAGACTCACCCGCTTCCTTGAGGGTCCGATGGCAGCCGCTCCGGCCGCCGGCTGGTACCTGGCCCTCACCCGGCCGACGGGTCCGAAGTGGTACAAGCGCTGCGATCCTGACGGGCTCGGCACGTTCGTCCCACCCGACGAGCATCTGATCCTGCCGCACCCCAGTCGCACTACGCCCAGCAGCGCGCTGTTCTGGTCGCGGCCCGTCCAGCCAGGCCAGGTCTCCGAAGCGCTCTCCGTGGCACTGCTGCTCGACATGGGCGATCACGCCCTCTCCTGGCGGGCCCGGTACTGCGACGCGCGCGGCGAGGCGACATACGCGCCCTTCGGCGCCCTCCGGATCCTGGTGGGCAACCAGGGGACGCCGTCATGACGCGGTGCCCGAGCCGTGCCGGGAACGGCCACCAGTTCCCCGACGAGGACGAATCCGGAGCGCACTGCGCGGAGCACGGGGTGACGCTGCTGTGGCACGGCGAGCCGATCACCGCCGACGACCTCACCCCTGCGGCTCCCCCGGACGAGTCCGAGGAGTAACCCCTCGTGCACCCGCCCCCGCCGCCTGAGCCCTGCTACGGACGGCGGCCGGGGCGGGCCTCATGCACCACCCACCGAAACGGGAGGCACCACATGAGTACCACCACCTGCGCGCCCGTCACCAGGGACGCCCGATCCCTGCTGACCACCGCCGAGTTCGATGCGGTCACTCGCACCGTTCTCCGCGCGAACCCGGGGATGGAGACGGCGCTCGCGCAGCGGATCGTCCTCGACGCCTTGAAGTTCGTCGCCACCGCCGCCACCCGGGACCCCGCCAGCGCCGGCCTGGCGCCGTCCCGCGTCGTTGACGAGGGCTGGCACGCCCTGATCCTGCACACCCAGACGTACGCCCGGCTCTGCGAGCGCCTCGGCGGCCGGTTCGTCCACCACGTCCCGCAACCGCCGAACCCAACCAGGTCCCAGGGCATCCTCGGCCGGACGACCGTCGCCATCGAGATGGCCGGGTTCAGCGTCGACCGCGACCTCTGGATTCCGGCGGAGGATCGAACGTTCGTCGTGGCCGCCGACTGCCAGCACTCCGAGACCAACTGCACGGACTGCAACTGCTCGGAGGTCTCGTGCGAAAGCACCCAGAACTGACCGAACCGACCTCTACCCTGCTGCCATGAATGAACAACAGTGGGCTGCCATCGCCGAGTTCAAGTCCGTGAAGGCACGCGCTCAGGCGCGCTCCCCCAAGGGGCGGCGTCCGCGGCATACCCGTAGGTGTCCCGGCCACGGCTTCGTCGTGATGGCGACGCCCCAGGGCCCGGTCACTGTGCCCTGCGGGTGCTGCGGAGGTGGCAGCGAGTAGAACCCCCGCGCCCCGGCGGTTCGCAGCGCCGACTTCCTGCGGACCGCCGACCTACCGAACGAGGTCGGCGAGCGGGACGCCGATCGCGTCGGCGATGAGGAGCAGGGAGTCGAGGCGGGCACTCGCGTGGCCCTGCTCGATCCGGTTGTCGTTGTGCCGCTCCATCCCGATGCGCAGGGCGACCGCCTCTTGTGTGAGGCCGGCGGCCTTGCGTGCGTCACCGACGGCCCGGCGGCGGGTGAGGACCCGTGCGGGCGGTTCAGCGGGTGGCACACGCCTATGCCATCCACCTGAAGATCGAACGGACTCCGGACACGAGAAAGCCCCCCAATCGATCTTGATTGAGGGGCTTCAAACAGGCTCTCACCTGCTGTTTATCCCTGGTGGGCGCGGACGGTTTCGAACCGCCGACATCCGCCTTGTAAGGGCGGCGCTCTACCCCTGAGCTACGCGCCCGGGCATGAGGCAACAGCGTACATGGCCCCGGGGGCTGCTTCGCAAGCCGGATCCGGTGGCGGTGCTGGTCACGGGCGGGGCAGGGGGGTTAGCCCCACCCCCGATCCGGTGGGCGGCCGGATCGTGCGGGGTGGGCCCCGGTGCCTAGGTTGGGGGCACACCGATCGTACGCAGCAGGGGGACCGCATCATGGCAGCCAAGACCCGCACCTTTCTCGCCCTCGGCGGGGCCGTTCTCGTCGCGCTCTCCGTCTCCGGGTGCGGCGGTGCGGACGTCATGGACGCGCCCGTGGAGAAGAAGTCGTTCGCGTTCAGCGGGCGGACCCTCACGGTCGCCGGGCACGACTCCGGGCTGACCCTGGTGCCGGCGGACGTCCAGCAGATCGAGGTCGAGCGGCAGGTCGACGGGTGGGCGCTGCTGGGGAGCGGCCCCGAGCCCGTGTGGGAGCTGCGGGGCGACACCCTGGACCTGAAGGTCAAGTGCTCCGGCATCGCCACCAACTGCCAGGCCCGCCACTCGGTCAAGGTCCCGCGCGGCGTCACCGTGAACGTGGAGAGCGACAACGGCCGTGTCGAGGCCGCCGGTTTCACCACCGACATGGCGGTCACGACCGACAACGGCGAGATCGCCGTCAAGGACATGAGCGGCAGACTGAACCTGAAGACCTCCAACGGGGAGATCGTCGGCGAACGCCTCGCCGCCAGGTCCGTGACCGCCCGGACGGACAACGGCACGGTGGAGATGGGCTTCGCCGCCACCCCCGACCTCGTCGACGGCGGCAGCGACAACGGCTCGATCCGGCTCACGCTGCCGAAGGCGACGTACAAGGTCGACGTGGAGACCGGCAACGGCGAGGCGCGGGTGGACGTGCCCAAGGCGGAGACCAGCAGCCACGTGGTGAAGCTGCGCACCGACAACGGCGAAGTCACGGTGCGAAGCGCGAACTAACCGGCCCGTGTGTTCGTCATTACCTGGTGGGAGAATGAACCAGGCAGGCGGACACGGTACGGGAGAGGCATGTGACGGCGACAGACGCGCAGCCGCAGACGCAGCGAGTACGCCGTCGGGCCCGGACCGGTCCGCAAACCGCGGCCAGGCCCGGTCGGGGGGCTGCCGGGACCACGGGGTCCGCGCGGGCCGCAGCGGTGCGTGACGCGGTGGCGCTGGTGCTGCTGCCGGCCGTCCTGCTGCCGCTCGCCGCCGCTTCCTTCGCCGGGGGCGGCACCCGGCGCTGGTTCGGCGGGCGCAGCGAGAGCGCGCGGGCGGACGCGCTGGCCGCCAAGGACGCCGCCGCGGCCGCCTTCTACGAGCTGGACACCGCCCAGCGCGACCTGCGGATCTCCATCGAGACGATCACCGCCGTGGACAGTTCGCCGGGCGCCCGGCGCACCGCCGAGCAGTTCGCCGCGCTCGGGCAGCGCATCGACGAGGCCAGCCACACGTACATCACCGCCGTCGACGCCCACGACCTGGAGCGCGACGACCTCGACGCGGGCGACGCCGCCAGGGCCCGCGCCGAGCTCGGCAGGGCCAAGGACGACCTCGTACGGGTCAAGGGCGAGCTCGACCGCTTCTCGCAGAGCCTCACCCCGCTGCTCGACAAGGCCGAGACGCAGTTGGCGCGGCTGGCCCCGGCCGTGGAGCGCGCCCGGCAGGCCCTGCTCGGCGCGAGCAACGCCCTGGACGCGGTACGGGCCGCCGGCCTGCGCGCCGACGACCTCGCGGCCCGGCTCGCCGCCCTCGCCCCGGAGCTGACCCGGCTCAACCAGGGCGCCGGGCAGCACGGCGTGCCGGAGACCCTGGCGCGGGCCGAGCAGGTGCAGCGGGACGCCGAGGCGGTACGGGCCGAGGCCGCCGCCCTGCCGCAGCGTGCGGCGGAGATCGACCGGCGGCTGGTGTCGCTGCGGACCCGCGCCCAGGCCCTGACGACACGGGCCGGCAAGGTCGATCCCGTACTGAGCGAGCTGCGGCGCAGGTTCACGGCGGCGTGCTGGCAGGACCTCCAGGGGGTTCCGGCGCAGGCGGCGCAGAGCGTGCGGCTCGCGGAGCAGCGGCTCAAGGAGGCCGGGCAGGCCCGGGAGGAACAGCGCTGGCCGGACGCCACGTCGCTGATCAGCACGGCACGGGCGCTCCTGAACGACACCGACGAGGCGGTCTCGGCGGCCGGGGACCGGTTGCAGCGGCTGAACGCGGTCGCCAAGGACCCGCAGGCCGAGATCCAGCGCACCCGCTTCGCGATCCGGGACGCGCAGCGGCTGGCGATGGCCGGGCGCAACACGCCCGACCCTCGGCACGCCCGGCCGCTGGACGACGCGGTCGCCCGCCTGGACCGGGCGGTCGCGGACCTGGAGGGCCGCCACCCCGACTACTGGCACTTCCTCACGGAGACGGAGGCGGTCCGCGCGACGGTCACCCGCGTCGTCTCCGCCATCCGCGAGGAGCGCGGCGCGGCAGCGGGCTGAGCCCCCGCCGCGCCCGCGCGTGCGACGGGGTCGCGCTGTCCACCGCCGCGCCCGGGGAGCGGGCCGTCAGCCGCAGCAGCCGCCCCCGCAGCAGCCGCCACCTCCACCGCCGCCGCCGGCCGGCGCACTGCTGGTGCCGCCGACGGCGACGGCGGACAGGAGCTTGACGGTGTCCGTGTGCCCCTCGGGGCAGGCGGCGGGGTCGGCGGACTCCGCCATCGGACGGTTCAGCTCGAAGGTGGTGTCACAGGGACGGCAGCGGTACTCGTAGCGAGGCATGGCCACAGGGTAAGGGGCCGCCGCCGGCCCCTCGCAGCCCCCGCCGCGCTCACCTCCTGCGCGCCAGCGTCACCCCGTCCGCGATGCCCAGCAGCACGCTCTCCACCCGCCCGTCCTTCCTCACGTGCGCGTTGAACTCCCGGATCGCCGCCGCGTTCCCCTCCGCCCGCGGGTCCACCACGCCCCCGTGGAACAGCACGTTGTCCACCACGATCAGCCCGCCCTCCCGCATCCTGGGCACCAGCTCCTCCCAGTACGCGACGTACTGCGGCTTGTCGGCGTCCAGGTACGCCAGGTCGATGTGCGCGTCCGCCGGCATCGCCCGCAGTGTCTCCAGCGCGTCGCCGAGCCGCAGCTCCACCCGGTCCGCGACCCCGGCCTTCTGCCACGCCCGGCGTCCGTACGCCGTCCACTCCTCCGAGATGTCGCAGGTGATCAGCCGCCCGTCCGCGGGCAGCGCCCGCGCCATCGCCAGCGCCGAGAAGCCGGTGAAGGTGCCGACCTCCACCACGTGCCGCGCCCCCGTGAGACGTACCAGGAAGGCCAGCAGCGGGCCCTGTTCGGCCGCCGACTGCATGCCCGCCGACGCCGGGAAGTGCTCCCAGGTCGTCTCGACCAGCTCCTGCTGCACCGGGTCCAGCGGCGGATTGTTCGCCAGGACGTACTCGTACAACTCGTCGGTGATTTTCGTGGTGTTGCCCTTGGTCATGGACCGCTCCTCCACCTCGTCGCGTACCGCGTCGCATTTCAGTCTGCCTTCAGGGCAGCCGACTTAACGTGGACGACATGGTCGCAAGCGCAGCACCCGCCGCCCCCTCCTGGATCACCGGGCTCATGGACGCCATGGGAGCCCCCGGTGCCGGCCTCGCCATCGCCCTGGAGAACCTCTTCCCGCCGCTGCCCAGCGAGGTGATCCTGCCGATGGCGGGCTTCGCCGCGGGCGCGGGGAAGATGGACCTGTGGGCGGTCCTGGTGTGGACGACGCTCGGGTCGGTCGTCGGGGCCCTCGCGCTGTACGGGATCGGAGCGCTGCTGGGGCGCGACCGGACCGTCGCCCTCGCGGCGAAGGTTCCCCTGCTCAAGGTCGCCGACATCGAGAAGACCGAGGCCTGGTTCGCCAAGCACGGGACGAAGGCGGTGTTCTTCGGACGGATGGTCCCCGTCTTCCGCAGTCTCATCTCCCTCCCGGCCGGGGTGGAACGCATGCCGCTGCCCGTCTTCCTCGGGCTCACCACCCTCGGCAGCGCGATCTGGAACGGCCTGTTCGTGATGGCCGGTTACCTGCTCGGCGACAACTGGGAGCAGGTGGCTAGCTACGTCTCGCTGTACTCCAAGGTGGTGCTCGGCGTGGCCGCGGTCGCGGTGGTCGCCTTCGTGGTCGTACGGGTCAGGAAGAGCCGGAAGGAGAAGGCCCGCCGGGGATCAGGGCACGAGGAGAAGCAGCCGACGCGGCGGTGAAGCGGCGCAGGATCTCCTCGCCCGCCGCCACGCCCGCCTCCTCCAGGGCCGTGACGTGCGGCGCGCTCCAGCCCTCGTCGGCCAGTTCGCCGTGGCCGGGACGCCAGCCCCGGTCGGCGGCGAGCAGCAGGTCCGCGTCGAGCAGGGAGTCCCCGGCGGCCAGGGTCAGCCGGGCCCCCGAGCGGCGGGCCACCTCGCGGACGGCCGCGCTCTTGGTGAGGGGCGCGGGGACGACGTACACCTTCCGCCCCTGGAGGGAGACCGTCCAGCCGCGTTCGACGGCCCAGGCGGCGAGGTCCTTGACCCAGCCGTCGGGCAGCAGGGCGCGCTCCACGACGAGGTAGGCGAACAGGTCCTCGGCGACCCGGTCCTTGAGCAGCCAGGCGGGGTCGGCGGTGCGGGCCAGGTGGGCGCGGACCTCGGCGAGCGGGGCGCACGCGTCGGCGAGGCGGCCGGCGACCTGCCGCTGCCAGTCCGGGTCGGAGACGCCGTCCACGAGCAGGTGCCCGCCGTTGGCGCAGATCGCGAACCGCGGGGTGGGGACGGGCAGCCGGATGCGGTGGTACTGCTCGCGGGTGCGGGTCGTGGTCGGCACGAAGAGCGCGGCCGCGGCGAGTTCCGGGAGCAGCCGGGCCGCCTCCTCGGTGACGTACGACAGCGGCTTGCCCTGGTACACCTCCACGCACAGCAGGCGCGGCGCGCGGGCGTCCGGCATGGACAGGCCGAGGGCGGCGGCGGAGTAGATGAGCGTGCGGTCCAGGTCGCTGGCGACCAGCACCGGTGCGGGACCGGTCACTTGGCGGTCACCGCCGTGCCGTCGGCGCCCGTCGCGCCCCGGGTGTAGCGGGGGTGGATCAGGCCCACGCAGGTGTACGGGAGGCCGTCGACCTCCTCCACGGGCACCCCGCGCTGTTCGGCGAGGAGGCGGATGTGCCGGAGGTCGGCCCCGGCGCCGCGCCGGGCGAGGATCTTCCAGGGGACCCGGCGCAGCAGGACCCGGGTGGTCTCGCCGACGCCCGGCTTGACCAGGTTCACGTCGTGGATGCCGTACTCCTCGCTGATCCGCGTGACGGCGGCCCAGCCCTCCCAGGTGGGGGTGCGGTCCTGGCCCTGGAGGACCTTGGCCTCGGCGACGGCGTCCTCGGTGACGTCGGCGAAGCGGGCGGTGACCGCGTCCAGGAAGTCGTTGGACACGTCGGAGCCGGCCAGCTCGCGGTAGAACTTGCCGCCGTGGAAGTCGTTCGGGCCGACCAGGTCGGCGCGCAGGACGGTGCGCGAGATCAGGCCGGACACGGTCGAGTTGAGGCAGGCGGAGGGGATGAGGAAGTCCTCGCGGGTGCCGTAGGTGCGGACGCAGGAACCGGGGTCGGCGAGGACCGCGATCTCCGGGTCGAAACCGCCCGGGGCGCTTTCGAGGCCGGCGGCCGCGTGGAATTCCTCGACGGCGGCGGCGAGTTCGCGGGTGATGGCGCCCTTGCCGGTCCAGCCGTCGACGAAGACGACGTCGGCGGGGTCGTGGTGGGCGGCCAGCCAGCGCAGGGCGTTGGCGTCGATGCCCCGGCCCCGGACGATGGACACGGCGTAGTGCGGCAGGTCCAGGCCGTGCCGGTGCTGCGCCCAGCGGCGCATGAGGACGCCGACGGGAGTGCCCGCGCGGGCCAGCGAGACCAGTACGGGGCGCGGGGAGCGCTCGGCGAGCACGGTCTCGGTGACGACGCCGACGGCCCGCGCGATCCGCCCCGCCGACTCCTCCAGCGCGGCCCGGAACAGCTCCTGGTACTCCTCGGTCGGCTGGTACTCGACCGGCAGCGACTCCGCGTAGTGCGCGCCGCCCGCCTGGACGGCCTCCTCGCGCTCCTCGGTGGGGGCCTCCAGGGAGACGTCGGAGAGGTCCCGGAGCAGCCAGCCGACCTCGTCGGGCGCGTAGGAGGAGAAGACGGGACCACGCAGTGGCTCGGGCAGCACGGAGTTCTCCTGGACGGAGGGACGGGGAACGGTCGCGGAGCACACACCCGCGCCGGGCACGGCGTCGGCCCCGGGCGCGGACGGGACGCCCGGGGGGACGTACGACGGGACGACCGCCAGCAGGACGCGTCCCGCGTGCGGGGCCAGCGTCGCCAACAGCCCGTCGGGGCCGTGGAGTTCGGCGGTGTCGGCCGTCGAGTCGACGACCACGAGCACGGTGTCGAAGCCCGCGCCCGCGACGTTGTAGGCGTAGCGCTCGCCGGGACCGTCGGCGGGGTCGTCGTGCGCGGGGAAGACCAGCCGGGTGCGGATCGCGTAGCCGGGGTCGTCGACGGCCAGCACCGGGGAGCGGGTGGTGGTGGAGTACCGGACGTCGACGCCCGTCTCCTGGAGCGCCGTGGCGATCCGCAGCGGCGCGTACATCAGCTCTTCGAAGCCCAGGACCAGCACGCGTCCGGGCGCGTCCCCGAGCGCGTCCGCAACCCGTGCCGCCATGCCCGGGAGGGCCGCCTCCAGTGTCCGGCGGTGTCCGGGCGTGAAGCCGTGCCGTCCGCCGTCGGGCAGGCCCGCGGGCCAGCCCAGGTCCACACGGGCGGCGGGAGCGGCAGGAGCGGCGGAACCAGCGCCCCGGTGCCGGCTCCGCTCCCGGGCGCCGCGTGCCTCCTCCTCGGCGACCAGGTGCTGCCCCTTCTCCAGCACGCCGTCCGGCAGCCGGACCGTGCCCGAGGCGCGGGCGACCAGGTCGACCCGGGCGCCGGTCTCCCGCGCGAAGTCCGCCAGGCGGGCCCGGTCCGCCGGGGTGCGCATGTCGACCAGGGCGACGACGACGTACCGCGCACGCGGGTGGCGGGCGTGCAGGTCGCGGATGGTGTTGAGGACGGTGTTGCCGGTGGAGAACTCGTCGTCGACGAGGACCAGGGGCCCGTCCCCGGCGAGCAGTTCCGGGTCGGCGGGCAGCAGCAGGTGCGAGGTGGCGTGGGAGTGGGACTCCTCGAAGCCGCCCGCCGTGGCGACCCCGGCGACCGGGCGGCGGGTGGAGTGCAGGCAGGGGGCGAGCGCCAGGCCGTCGGCGACCGAGTGGCCGAGGCCGGTGGCGGTCTCCGCGTAACCGAGGACGACCGCCCGGGCGGCCTCCGCGTCGCCCAGCAGGGCCCGCACCTCCCGGCCCAGGGCCACCCCGGCCCCGTGCACGAGGGACGGCCGCTGCGGTACGTGCTTGCCGAGCACGTTCGAGACGAGCAGGTGCGCCCGCTTGGGGTTGCGCCGCAGGGCGAGCCCGAGGAGGTCGTGCAGCGGCTCGGGGGCGCGCGCACCCACGGAGTCCGGCCCGGTCTCCCGTTCCGGGGGGACCAGTTCCACGCCCAGCCGCTCCGCGACCCACCTGCCCGACCACACCACGTCGTCGTTCCCTCTTCCGCTTCTTCCGCTTCTTCCGCTTCGTCCGCTGCTCACACCGCTCACACCGCGCCCCTTGCCGTCATTCCTGCCGCCCCGCGAGCCCGGCGAGCCCCGCCGCCAGCAGTTCCACGAAGCCCACGTCCGCCCCCGCCACGCCGAACACCTCGGCCCGCAGCAGGGTCCGCTCCGCCCAGGCGCGGTGCGGCTTCACCTCGTTCATCTTGTTCGTGTAGGCGGAGCGCATGACTCCGCCGCCGTCCCGCTCGGGCCGCAGGATGTCCCGGGCGTCGCCGTACTCCTCGTGGCTGACCACCGAGAGCGCGTGCACCGGCAGGACGTGCGAGGGGTGGATGCAGGTCTTGCCCTGGAGTCCGTTGGCCCGGTCCAGGCCGATCTCGCGCAGCAGCCCGTCGAGGTCGTGGGCGATGAGCGCGGTGCGCAGCTCCTCCGCCCGCCCCTCCAGGAAGGGGCTGCGCCGCAGTTGCGGCTTGAACATCCGCTCCTGGACCTTGAAGTACTCCCACACCGGCCCGGTGATGGTGAAGCCGGTGCCGTCGGAGCGGCCGAGCGCGTTCACCACGTCGCCGATGACGGAGGCCACGATCTGGACGTCGTACGCCGTCATGTCGGGCGCGCGGCGCAGACCGTACGCGGAGCAGAAGTCGGTGACGCCGAGCCGCAGCGCGAGCACCCGGTCGCGGTACTTGTCGACGGTGCGGGCGATGCCGGCGAGGGTCTCGGTGCGGGTCTCCAGGTGCAGGAGCTCCGGGGACTCCAGGACGGGCATCGCGAAGAGTCTGCGCCCGCTCGCCGCCTCGGCGTCGGTGAGCGCCTCCAGGAACGGAACCCCGCGTTCCTCGGTGAACTTCGGGAGTACGAATCCGGACAGCAGCCGTACGGCGTCGCCGAGCCGGTGCACCAGGTCCGGCACCTGGGCCGGTTCGCGCACCCGGACGAAGAGCAGCGGGGTCTGCGCGCCGCGCCCGGCGAGGTCGGCGAGCTGGCTCACGAGGTTGGCCTCGGCGGCCTCGACGTCGTCGTCGGCGATCGAATCCTCCAGGCACAGCACCATGGAGACCACGCCGCGCCCGGCCTGCTTGAGGATGTCGTCCGCGAGCCGGGGGCGGGTCGCCGGGCTGTAGAGGGTCGCGCCGAGGGCGGCGGCGAGCAGCGGCGCCGGGGAGTCCGCGTCGAAGCGGACGGGCTCCCGGTGGAAGAGCTCAGCCCGTACCGCAGCAGGGATATGCCCGAAATGACGCATGTGAGTACCCCCGAGCTGGCGTGTGGATCGTCGGACATGTGGCCGGTAATAGTACGTAGGGGCGGGTGACCGCGGTTCCCCCCTTGTGTGAACTCCAGGTAACCCGCAGGTCGCGGCCCAACCCCCGACCGTACGGGAACGGCCCCCCACGTTGTCCGCACCGGCCGCGGCGAGGCAGGATGACCGGCATGACGCACGCCATGCTGAAGGGCGCGAACGTACCTCTCGACGCCACGGCCGTGAGGGCCGTGCTCCGGTGGACCCCCGGGCCCGGCATCCCCAACGTGGACGCCTCGGCCCTGGTGGTGGGCGCCGACGGGCGTGTGCGCAGCGACGAGGACTTCGTCTTCTACAACTACGTACGCCACCCCTCGGGCTTCGTGCGCAAGCTGCCGATGAAGCGGGTGCCCGAGGGCTCGACCGACACGATCGTCGCGGACCTCACCTCCCTGGACCGCACGGTCGACCGGGTGGTGATCGCCGCCTCGCTGGACCTGGAGGCCTTCGAGGGCGCCACCTTCGCGCACGTGCGCGACCTGCGGATCCTGCTGTACGACGCGGCCGCGGCCGGCGCCGAGCCGCTCGCGATGTTCGACGTGAAGCCGGAGACCGGCGAGGAGACCGCCGTGATCTGCGGGGAGGTCTACCGGCGCGGGGAGGGCTGGAAGTTCCGCGCGGTGGGCCAGGGCTACCCGACCGGGCTGGTGGGCCTGGCCACCCAGTTCGGCGTCTCGGTCGACGAGAGCGAGGCCCCCGACGCGCCCCCGGCCGCGGCGGCCGGCCCGGCGGCGGCGTCCGTCCCTCCGGCCCCCGCCTCCCCCGCGAGCGCGCCCCCGCCCCCGGTGCCCGCCCAGGAGCCCGCCACCCAGGCCGTGCCGCCGACCGCGGCCCCCGGCCGGCCGTACCCGCAGCCGCCCGCGCAGCCCGCTTACGGCTATCCGCACGCGGCCCCTCCCCCGCCGCAGGGCCGGCCCGCGTACGGCTACCCGCAGCCCGCGTCGAACCAGCCCGCCTACGGCTACCCGCAGCCCGCGGCCGCCGCCGCCCACGCCCCCGACCCGAACTTCCGGCTGCCGCCGATGGGGCCGCAGTTCATCCGGGGCTGACCGCTCCCGAGGCGTGTGCGGGCCGCCCGGCCGCGACATCCGGTTCGCGGGCCGGGCGGCGCCGGCGCCGCGCGGTGCCGCGGAAGGCCTCAGGCCTTGGTCTTGTACCCGCGGCCCCACTGGAGGCCCCAGCCGTACAGGCGGTCCAGCTCGGCCTGGAATCCGTAGACGAACTTCACCTCGCGGCGGACCGTCAGCCCCTCCTTGCCGTTCTCGATGGTGAAAACGGCGCAGGAACGTGCCTGCGGGGCGCGCTCGTCGAGGGCGATCTCGATCCGGGGGCCGTTGCTGGGGTAGAGCGTGACGACGGCGTGGGTGCGGTCGAAGGCGGGGGTCTGGTCGTAGATGTAGACGAAGACCAGCAGCCGCTTGATCTCCTCGCGGTGGTCGAGGTTGATGAAGACCGTCTCACCGGAGGGCGCGCCGAACCGGTCGTCGCCGCTGAGCTTGACGTACGGCGGCTCGTTCATGTCGCCGAAGAAGCCGCCGAGGGGCTGTACGACGCCCTTGCTGCCGTCCTTGAGCTCGTAGAGGCAGCCGAGGTCCAGGTCGACGTTGACGACGCCCTGGGTGTGCGCCTGGACGGTCTCGGGCTGGAAGAACTTCAGCGGGCGGCTCAGGAAGTTCCCGTCGTGCCGCTGCCGGCCGCCGATGTCGGAGGTGCGCATCCGCCAGGAGAGGTTGACGCGCAGGCTGCCGGTGTCGGCGCCCTGTTTGCCGAGCGAGACCGTGGGATGCCGTTTGGTCAGCTCGATGGAGTTGGTCGAGGCGCTGCCGGAGTCGAACCGCGCCGAACTCCCCCGCCAGCCGCCGAGGCTGTCACGAATCCTGTCCCAGAAGGCCATCGGCCCCCACCCCCACCTCTGTCGCTCCCCGCCCCTGCCGGACACGCCCAACGGGGCGGCCACGGGGGCGGTGTCGCCCTGCGGCCGCCCCGTTGGGAGCGTTCCTCAATCTTCTCCGGGTCACACCCGCGAGCGGGCCGGAACCGGGGGTCCTGAATCAGACCCCGGAGACTTCCTTCTTCAGATTCGCTCCGCCCGCCGCTTCCTCGGCCGCGATCCGCTTGTTGCGGCGGACCGAGGAGATGAAGGACCAGGCGATCAGGATGACGCCCACGGAGCCGGTGATGACCTCGTGGATCTCGTACTGGATCGTGACGAGCAGGATCACGGCGAGGGCGCCGATCGCGTAGTGCGCGCCGTGCTCCAGGTAGACGTAGTCGTCCAGGGTTCCCTGGCGGACCAGATAGACCGTCAGCGAACGTACGTACATCGCGCCGATGCCCAGGCCCAGCGCCATCAGGACGATGTCGTTGGTGACGGCGAAGGCGCCGATGACGCCGTCGAAGGAGAACGACGCGTCCAGGACCTCCAGGTAGAGGAACATGAAGAACGCGGCCTTGCCCGCCAGGGCCATGCCGGTGTTCTTCCTGCCGGTGCGCTTCGCCTCTTCCTCGGCCTCGTGCTCGCGCTCCTCCTCCTCTTCGAGCTTGTTCTCGAAGTGCCCGGAGAGACCGCCGACGATCAGGTAGGTGATCAGACCGGCGATGCCCGAGATCAGTACGGTCTCGGCCTTGTTGACGTGCGTGCCGCCGTGCTGGTGGGCGTTGACCGCGAAGGTCATCGACGTGATCAGCAGGACGATCAGCGCGATGCAGACCGACAGCATGTCGACCTTGCCGAGCTTCGCGAGCGGACGCTCCAGCCAGGCGAGCCACTTGATGTCCCGGTCCTCGAAGATGAAGTCCAGGAAGATCATCAGCAGGAACATGCCACCGAAGGCGGCGATCGACGGGTGGGCGTCGGTCACCAGCTGCTTGTACATGTCCTTGTCGGTCATCGCCAGATCGACGGCCTCGATGGGCCCGATCTTGGCGCTGATGGCCACGATGACGACAGGGAAGACCAGGCGCATGCCGAACACGGCGATCAGGATGCCGATGGTGAGGAAGATCTTCTGCCAGAAGGCATTCATCTTCTTCAGGATCCCGGCGTTGACCACCGCGTTGTCGAAGGACAGCGAGATCTCCAGGATGGACAGGATCGCCACGATTCCGAAGCCGGTCCACCCCCCGTAGAGAACCGCCGCGACCAGGCCGAGCGCGGTCACCGCGAACGACCAGCCGAAGGTTTTCAGAACCACTGGCTACCCCATCATTGAGTAGTGCTCTCCCCCGCTGGGAGCGGGGCTTTACGAAACGTTGACCCCGAAGTCTAGAGCGATGCCCCGCAGTCCGGACGCGTACCCCTGCCCAACGGCACGGAACTTCCACTCTCCGCCGTACCGGTAGACCTCGCCGAAGATCATCGCGGTCTCGCTGGAGGCGTCCTCGCTGAGGTCGTAGCGGGCCAGTTCCTGGCCGTCCGCCTGGTTCACCACGCGGATGAAGGCGTTGCTGACCTGGCCGAAGGTCTGGCCGCGGTTGTCGGCGTCGTGGATCGAGACCGGAAAGACGATCTTGTCGACGCTCATCGGGACCTGGGAGAGGTCGATGATCAGCGACTCGTCGTCGCCGTCGCCCTCGCCGGTGAGGTTGTCGCCGGTGTGCTCGACGGAGCCCTCGGGGCTGGTCAGGTTGTTGTAGAAGACGAAGTACTCGTCGCCGAGCACCCGGCCGTCCCGGCACAGCAGTGCGCTGGCGTCCAGGTCGAAGTCGGCCCCGGTGGTGGAACGTGCGTCCCAGCCGAGCCCGACCAGCACCTTGGTGAGGTTCGGAGCGGCTTTGGAGAGGGAGACATTGCCTCCCTTGGCGAGCGTGACGCCCATGATCTTTTCTTCCTCCCCGCGGTAACGGAACTACGGCCCTGCGCGTCCGGCGCCGCACTGGAGAAGTACGGCGCCGGACGACGGGAGTGCTGCTGCTCGGCTCAGACGTTGACGCCGAAGTCCTGCGCGATGCCGCGCAGGCCCGAGGCGTAACCCTGGCCGATGGCGCGGAACTTCCACTCGGCGCCGTTGCGGTAGAGCTCGCCGAAGACCATGGCCGTCTCGGTCGAGGCGTCCTCGCTGAGGTCGTAGCGCGCCAGCTCGGTGTTGTCGGCCTGGTTCACGACGCGGATGTACGCGTTGCGGACCTGGCCGAAGCTCTGCTGGCGGGACTCGGCCTCGTAGATCGAGACCGGGAAGACGATCTTGGCGACGTCGGCCGGGACACCGGCCAGGTTCACCTTGATGACCTCGTCGTCGCCCTCGCCCTCACCGGTGAGGTTGTCACCGGTGTGCTCGACGGAGCCGTCGGGGCTCTTCAGGTTGTTGAAGAAGACGAAGTTCGAGTCGTTGGTGACCTTGCCGGCGTCGTTCGTCAGCAGCGCGCTGGCGTCGAGGTCGAAGTCACCGCCGGTGGTGGTGCGCGCGTCCCAGCCCAGACCGACGATGACCGCGGTCAGGTTCGGGGCGGCCTTGGTCAGCGAGACGTTTCCGCCCTTGCTGAGGCTGACTCCCACGAGTCCTCCAAAGTGTGTCGAGGGGCTCAGGAGAGGCCCTGCCCCCGTAGTGCTTGGCATACGGATCAACGTGCTGATCCTAGTGACCGGTTCCCGTCACGGCAGGACTTAAGTCCCGAATTCCTGTGGTCCCGGAGATTGCCGGAACCCGGAAATCCGTCCGGGACCCCAGGCTGTCGCGCGGATCAGAGCGTGTCGAGGGCCTTGACGTACTCGTTCAGGTCACGAGCGTCGGGGAGGCCGTTGACGACGGTCCAGCGGACCGTGCCCTCCTTGTCGATGATGAAGGTGCCGCGCACCGCGCAGCCCTTCTCCTCGTCGAAGACGCCGTAGGCGCGCGAGACGTTGCCGTGCGGCCAGAAGTCGGACAGCAGCGGATACTCCAGACCCTCCTGGTCGGCGAAGACGCGCAGGGTGTGGATGGAGTCGTTGGAGACCGCCAGGAGCTGCACGTCGTCGTTCTGGAAGGCCGGCAGCTCGTCGCGCAGGGCGCACAGCTCGCCGGTGCACACGCCGGTGAAGGCGAAGGGGTAGAAGAGCAGCACGACGTTCTTCCGGCCCCGGAAGTCGGACAGCCGCACGGTGCGGCCGTGGTTGTCCTTGAGCGTGAAGTCGGGGGCCTGCACGCCCGTCTCGATCGCCATGGGGATGCGCTGCCTTTCGTTGGGCCGATGCGGTGAAGCTGCCGCCAGCGTACGCAAAGGACCCCCGCCGACCTGCGTCGACGGGGGTCCTTCGGTGCTGCCTGAGGTGTTTCCGGCCGTTACCGCTTGCCGGACTTCGCCGCCTTCGGCGAGACCAGACGGCTGCCCGTCCAGTCCTTGCCCGCGTTGACGCTCTTGGTCTGGGAAAGACCGGCGGTCTGTGCGGCTTCGTTGATGTCGCTCGGTTCGACATAGCCGTCACGGCCGGTCTTCGGAGTCATCAGCCAGACGGTGCCACCGTCGTCGACGAGCTGCGTGGCGTCCACCAACGCGTCCGTCAGGTCGCCGTCCTCGTCCCTGAACCACAGGACGACGGCGTCAGCCACGTCGTCGTAGTCCTCGTCGACGAGTTCGCCGCCGATGATCTCCTCGATGGCTTCGCGGAGCTCCTGATCGACATCGTCGTCGAAGCCGATCTCCTGGACCACCTGCTCGGGCTGGAAACCCAGCCTCGCGGCAGGGTTGGTCCGCTCCTCCGCGTGGTCCGCGGTCGCGCTCACGGATTGCCTCCTGATCTTTTTTCGGGAAGTGCTTTTTCAGCGATGCGTTCGGTGCCGCGCGCGTGCGCGGCATTGGCCGTAGTCCACACGGGCGGGACCGATCGCGCAAGTACCCGGCCGTCCGGACCGCCGAAACGGTGACGGATGGGACGGCCCCGCCGCAACTCCTGACGGCTCCGCGGGCCCGTGCAGTGATTCATCCCACACCATAAGGAACGCTTTGGCACATTCTGCGGCTTCGGTGCCTCCGACGGGGGTGAACGCTCTCCGGGAACGTGTGATCGCGGTGCGCGTAAGGTTGCGAATCGACCGGCGCCGCAGACGGGCCCCGGCCGGACGGTCGGTCCACGCCCTCCGGAACCCCCGGTTACCAATCGGTAGAGATGACGTTTACGTCCCCTGGGTACACGATGGTTGCGGCGCGACGCCCCCGTTGACAGGACACACAGCACAGTCAGTGCACCCAGCACCGCCAGTGCGCCCAGCACAGTCGGTGCACCCAGCACAGTCAGTGCACCCGCACAGTCAGCGCAGACTTCGCGCGTTGTGCGCACCAGGTCTTTTCCCTACCAGTGAAGGAACAGCGTGGCTTCCGGAACCGATCGCAACCCGATCATCATTGGTGGCCTGCCGAGCCAGGTCCCGGATTTCGATCCCGAGGAGACCCGGGAATGGCTCGACTCGCTTGACGCGGCCGTCGACGAGCGGGGCCGCGAGCGCGCCCGCTACCTGATGCTCCGCCTGATCGAACGCGCCCGTGAGAAGCGCGTGGCCGTGCCCGAGATGCGCAGCACGGACTACGTGAACACGATCGCCACCAAGGACGAGCCGTTCTTCCCCGGCGACGAGGAGATCGAGCGCAAGGTCCTCAACGCGACCCGCTGGAACGCGGCCGTGATGGTCTCCCGGGCGCAGCGCCCGGGCATCGGGGTCGGCGGCCACATCGCCACCTTCGCGTCCTCCGCCTCGCTGTACGACGTGGGCTTCAACCACTTCTTCCGGGGCAAGGACGAGGGCGACGGCGGCGACCAGATCTTCTTCCAGGGGCACGCGTCCCCCGGCATCTACGCCCGCGCGTACCTCCTGGACCGGCTGACCGAGACGCAGCTCGACGCGTTCCGCCAGGAGAAGTCGAAGTTCCCGAACGGCCTGTCCTCGTACCCCCATCCGCGCCTGATGCCGGACTTCTGGGAGTTCCCGACCGTCTCGATGGGCCTGGGCCCGCTGGGCGCGATCTACCAGGCCCGGATGAACCGGTACATGGAGGCGCGCGGCATCGCCGACACCTCGAAGTCCCACGTCTGGGCCTACCTGGGCGACGGCGAGATGGACGAGCCCGAGTCGCTGGGCCAGTTGTCCATCGCCGCCCGCGAGGGCCTGGACAACCTGACCTTCGTCGTCAACTGCAACCTCCAGCGCCTCGACGGCCCGGTGCGCGGCAACGGCAAGGTCATCCAGGAGCTGGAGTCGCAGTTCCGGGGCGCCGGCTGGAACGTCATCAAGCTGGTCTGGGACCGTTCCTGGGACCCGCTGCTGGCGCAGGACCGCACCGGCATCCTGGTCAACAAGCTCAACACGACCCCGGACGGCCAGTTCCAGACGTACGCCACCGAGACCGGCGCGTACATCCGCGAGCACTTCTTCGGCGACGACCAGCGGCTGCGCGACATGGTCAAGGACATGTCGGACGAGCAGATCCTGCACCTGGGACGCGGCGGCCACGACCACAAGAAGGTCTACGCGGCTTACGCGGCGGCCAAGGCGCACAAGGGCCAGCCGACGGTGATCCTCGCACAGACGGTCAAGGGCTGGACGCTCGGCCCGAACTTCGAGGGCCGCAACGCGACCCACCAGATGAAGAAGCTGACCGCCGAGGACCTCAAGCGCTTCCGCGACCGGCTGCACATCCCGATCGCGGACAAGGACCTGGAGAGCGGCGCGCCGCCGTACTACCACCCGGGCCGCGACTCCGAAGAGATCCAGTACATGCACGACCGCCGCAAGAGCCTCGGCGGTTACGTGCCCTCGCGCGTGGTGCGGGCCAAGGCGCTCCCGCTGCCCGAGGACAAGACGTACGCGGCTGCGAAGAAGGGCTCCGGCTCGCAGTCGATCGCCACGACCATGGCGTTCGTCCGGGTGCTCAAGGACCTCATGCGGGACAAGGAGATCGGCAAGCGGTTCGTGCTGATCGCGCCCGACGAGTACCGCACCTTCGGCATGGACGCGTTCTTCCCGAGTGCGAAGATCTACAACCCGCTCGGCCAGCAGTACGAGTCGGTGGACCGGGAGCTGCTGCTCGCGTACAAGGAGTCGCCGACCGGCCAGATGCTGCACGACGGCATCTCCGAGGCGGGCTGCACGGCCTCGCTGATCGCCGCGGGCTCGGCGTACGCCACGCACGGCGAGCCGCTGATCCCGGTGTACGTCTTCTACTCGATGTTCGGTTTCCAGCGCACCGGTGACCAGTTCTGGCAGATGGCCGACCAGCTCGCGCGCGGTTTCGTACTGGGTGCGACCGCCGGTCGTACGACCCTGACCGGTGAGGGCCTCCAGCACGCGGACGGCCACTCGCAGCTCCTGGCCTCGACCAACCCGGGCTGCGTGTCGTACGACCCGGCCTTCGGGTACGAGATCGCGCACATCGTGCAGGACGGCCTGAGGCGGATGTACGGCGGGACGCCCGAGGAGAACGAGGACGTCTTCTACTACCTGACCGTCTACAACGAGCCGATCCAGCACCCGGCCGAGCCCGAGAACGTGGACGCCGACGGCATCCTCAAGGGCATCTACCGCTTCAAGTCCGGCACCAAGGGCTCCCTTCCGGCGCAGATCATGGCGTCCGGCGTGGCGGTTCCGTGGGCGGTCGAGGCGCAGCAGATCCTCGCCGACGAGTGGGACGTCAAGGCCGACGTCTGGTCCGCGACGAGCTGGAACGAGCTGCGGCGCGAGGCCGTGGAGTGCGAGGAGCACAACCTCCTGCACCCCGAGGAAGAGGTGCGCGTGCCCTATGTGACGCGCAAGCTCGAAGACGCCGAGGGACCGTTCGTGGCGGTCTCCGACTGGATGCGTTCGGTTCCGGACCAGATCTCGCGCTGGGTGCCGGGCCCGTACACCTCGCTCGGCGCGGACGGCTTCGGCTTCGCCGACACCCGGGGCGCGGCCCGTCGCTACTTCCACATCGACGCGCAGTCGATCGTCCTGGCGACGCTCTCCGAGCTCGCCAAGCAGGGCAAGGTCGACCGCTCGGCGCTGAAGCAGGCGGTGGACCGCTACCGGCTGCTCGACGTGACGGCGGCCGACCCGGGCGCCGCGGGCGGCGACGCGTAGCACCCCGGACGCGGTGAAGGCGGTGGGAGCCCTCGGGTTCCCACCGCCTTCGCGCGTCCTACGATGCCGGGCATGAAGCAACAGACCGCCCAGGTCCGGTGGGAGCGGCGCACCCAGACGCCGCTGCTGGGCCTGGCGCTCGCGTTCGCCCTCGCGTACGCCGTCCCGATCGTCGCCCCGGACGCCCCGCGCGGGGTGCTGCGTGCGTGCACCTGGGCGGAATGGACGGTGTGGGCCGCGTTCGCGCTGGACTACCTGGTGCGGCTGGCGCTCGCCCCCGCGAAGTGGCTCTTCGTGCGCAGCCATCCGCTGGACCTGCTCGCGGTGCTGCTGCCGCTGGCGCGGCCGCTCACCCTGCTGCGGCTGGTCTCGACGCTGCTGCTGGTGGGGCGGCGGGCGCGGATGGCCCCGCAGGTGACGCTGACCGCGTACGTGGGCGGGTCGGTGGTGGGGCTCCTGATGTTCGGCTCGCTGGCCGTCCTGGAGGTCGAGCGGGACGCGCCGGGCGGGAACATCAAGACGCTGGGTGACGCCGTGTGGTGGTCCTTCACCACGATGACCACGGTCGGCTACGGGGACCACTCCCCCACCACCGGCCTCGGCCGGGTGCTGGCGGTGGGCCTGATGCTGTCGGGGATCGCGCTGCTCGGTGTGGTGACGGCGAACATCGCGGCCTGGTTCATCTCCCGCTTCGAGCGGGACGACGCCGAGGAGCGCCGGCAGACGGCGCTCCTCGAAGCGCTCTCGCTGGAGATCAAGGAGCTGCGGGCGGAGGTGCGGCGGCTGGGCGCCGAGCGGCCCGCGGCCGCCGAGGGCCCCGAGGCCATCGAGGCCCCCGAGATCCCCGCCCGGAGCGGCGTCAGCTCTCCCAGATCTTGAACGCCCTCACCCGGTAGGGCGATTGCGGCACCCAGCTCCCCTTCCCGGGATACGTGTCGAACTCGCCCGTCTCGGCGCACTCCGCCGACTGGTACGTGGTGACGGGGCGGCCGGTGCGGTTGGCGACGGCCTGCGCGCCGGTGCCCGGGGGCAGCGCGACGCAGCTCTCGACGTCGGTGCCGGACAGCTCGTGGGCGTACCGCTTGCCCTGGAAGTCGGGCTTCTGCCAGAGGCAGAGCTCCCCGGCGGCGCAACTGCCGAGCTGGACGCCGGCGGGGGCGGACCGGGCCGTCGCCGGGAACAGGGCGGTGGCCGCGAGCGCGGCGGCGGCCAGGGTGGTGGCGGCGGCGAGTGGTGCGGTGGCGAACAGCTTCATGAGGATCCCCCCGGATGGCGTACGGTCATGGCTTCCCGTACGGTCCGAGCCTGTCTGCCCGGACCGTGTGCCAGCACTGTGACCTGCGGAAACAGCGGTACGGAAGGGGCGGGACGGCGGATCACCCGGATAGGCGACAGCCCCGCCGGAACCCTTCCGGCGGGGCTGTGCGGGCGCGGGATTGACGCGTCCGGAGGGCAGGGCGGGGGCCGCTCAGATGTGGACGCCGCCGCCTGCCGCGTCCGCGTTCGCACCGCGCTTGGTGAGGAAGGCGACCAGGGCCGCGACGGCGGCGACGCCGCCCGCGATGGTGAAGGCGAAGCCCATGCCCGACACGAACGTGTCGTGGATGACGGCGGTGACGGCCTTGAACCCCTCCGGCGTCATGCCCGGGGCCTTGGCCGCCTCGGCGGGCACCATGCCGAACTCGGCGGCCTGCTCCAGGCCCGGCGGGGGCGTGCCCGGCAGTCCGGCGTCCTTCCAGTTGCCCGCGAACTCGGCGTTGACCCGCGAGGACATCACCGCGCCGAGCACGGCCGTGCCCAGTGCGCCGCCGACCTGCATGCCGGCCTGCTGGAGGCCGCCCGCGACGCCGGAGAGCTCCAGCGGGGCGTTGCCGACGATGACCTCGGTCGCGCCGACCATGACCGGCGCGAGGCCGAGGCCCAGCAGCCCGAACCACAGCGACATGGTCAGCGTGCCGGTGCCGATGTCGAGCTGGGACATGCCGAACATGGCGGTCGCGGTGCACACCATGCCGCCGACCAGCGGGACGCGCGGGCCGAACTTGGTGATGAGGGCGCCCGCGAGGGGCGAGGCGACGATCATCATGCCGGTCAGCGGCAGCAGGTGCAGCCCGCTGTCGACGGGGCTCAGCCCGTGCACGCCCTGGAGGTAGAAGGTCACGAAGAAGAGGCCGCCCATGAAGGCGAACGCCATCAGCACCATGAGCACCACACCGGCCGACAGTGGCACGGAGCGGAACATGGCCAGCGGAATCAGCGGTTCTTTGGCCTTGGTCTCCCAGAGGGCGAAGACGGCGAACAGGACGACGGAACCGCCCACGCACAGCCAGGTGTTGGTGCCGCCCCAGCCCCAGGACTCACCGGCCTTGATCAGGCCGTAGACGAGGGAGCCCATGGCGCCCGAGAGCAGCACGATGCCCGGGATGTCGAAGGAGCGCGGCGCGTTCTGGGCGCGGTGGTCGCGCAGCACGAGCAGGCCGAAGGCGAGGGCCAGCACGCCGACGGGCACGTTGATGAAGAAGACCGACTGCCAGGAGACGTGCTCGACGAGCAGTCCGCCGACGATCGGGCCGCCGGCGGTGGACGCCCCGATGACCATGCCCCAGATGCCGATCGCCATGTTCAGCTTCTCGGCGGGGAAGGTGGCGCGCAGCAGGCCGAGCGCGGCGGGCATGAGCAGCGCGCCGAACAGGCCCTGGAGCACGCGGAAGCCGATGACCAGGCCAATCTCCGTGGAGAAGCCGATCGCGGCGGAGGACGCGGCGAAGCCCGCGATGCCTATGAGGAAGGTCTGACGGTGGCCGAAGCGGTCGCCGAGCTTGCCCGCGGTGATCAGGGCGACCGCGAGGGCGAGCAGATAGCCGTTGGTGATCCACTGGACGTCGGCGAGGGACGCCTTGAGGTCGTGCTGGATGGCCGGGTTGGCGATCGCGACGATCGTGCCGTCCAGGGCGACCATCATCACGCCGATCGCCACGGCGAAGAGCGTCAGCCACGGGTGGCCGCGAAGCCCCTTGGCCTGTCGGGGTACGGGATCGGGGCCCGGCGGCACCTTGTCGAGCGTGATCTGTGCAGTCATGTTTCCAGGCTAGTGACAGCCACTGACAGTTGACGAACCAATTCACAAGCCGGTAACTGTCAGGTAGCTCACAGGTAAGCTGAGCAGGCGAAATCTTCGGATCAGGCCCTCCCGAGCGCGGGCCGGGGCGCGGCGCAGGAACGACGGCGGGACGATGACGGGGCGATGACGGAGCGGCTGGAACCGGCGCGGCCGACCGGACTGCGCGAGCGCAAGAAGCGGCGCACCCGCGACTCCCTGCTGCGCGTGGCCCTGGAGCTGTTCACCACGCAGGGGTACGAACGCACCACCGTGGACGAGATCGCGGACGCCGTGGAGGTCTCCCAGCGCACCTTCTTCCGCTACTTCGCCTCCAAGGAGGAGGTCGCCTTCACGGTGGTCTCGATGGTGGAGGCCCGCTTCCTGGCGGCGGTGCGCGAACGGCCCGCCGACGAGAATCCGCTCACCGCGCTGCGCAACGCCGTGACCTGGGCGTGGGAGTCGGTGGGCGAGGCGATCGAGGCGGTGGTCCCGATCGAGCTGCACATGCGGACGTACCAGATGATCGAGTCGACCCCGGCCCTGCTGGCGGTCCACCTGCGGCGCTCCACCGAGCTGGAGGACGCGATCGCCCGGGTCATCGCCGAGCGGGAGGGGCTCGACGTGGACACGGACCTCAGGCCCCGGATCGCGGTGGCCGCGTTCGGCGGCGTGATGCGGCTGACCGGACGGATGTGGGGGCGGCGGGAGGACGCCAGCCTGGAGGCGATCCGGGAGATGACGGCCCGCTGCCTGGACCATCTGGAACCCGCCCTGGGCGGGGACTGGCACTGAGGGGATCGCGGGCGCCGTCGGCCGCGAAGTGGCCGAGAAACACCGGTGATCGGCCGGAGAAGCCGGTCCACCCGAACCCGTACGAGTGCCCGGAACATCCGTACGCACACCCTGACCTGAGTACCTTTATCGAAACGTGATCCGCATCACGGAATGGACACGGGTGGCGCGGATTCTCCTAGGGTGTCCCGCAGTGACTTCCTTCGACTCCTCCCCCACCCTGACCGCGTGGCGGGCGCTGCTCGCGCTGGCCGTGGTGTTCGTGATGCTCGCGATCACCGGCTGGACCGCCCTCCACGACCAGCGCGACGACCACGTGTCGCTCAAGGAGGCCTTCACGGCCTGGAGCCACGGCAGCTTCGACGGCCGCAGGCTCCCCGACCCGACGGGCGCGCCCGGCGTGGTGGCGGGCTTCTTCCACGCGCTGACCCCCGAGCGGCGGAACGCGCTGGCCCGCGAGCACCCGCTGGTCGTCGGCAACCTCAACGGGGCGCCCGTGCCGCTGCGGTACGCCGCGAACCGGTACGCGCTGGCCACGGCCCGGGACACCGAGGCGGCCCGCATGCACGACAACCGGCTCTCGCGCGCGGGCAAGGCGGACGCCGACCGGCGCATGCACCGGTTCGCGGCGCTGCTGCGCCAGCAGCGGCAGGTGCTGGCCTTCGACCCGGACGGCGGCGGGCGGGTCGCGGAGGTCTTCGGGAACCTGGAGCGGGCCGAGCGGATCTCGGTGGTGGTGCCCGGCGTCGACACCAACGTGGTCAACTTCGAGCGGACCTTCCTGCGCTACTCCTCGCCGGTCGGCATGGCCTCCTCGCTGTACGACGAGGAGCGCAGGGCGGACCCGGACAAGAAGGTCGCCGTGATCGCCTGGGCCGACTACACCGCGCCCGCGGGCCTCGGCATGGACGCCATGGTCGGCGCCCCCGCGGAGGCGGGCGCGCGGCGGCTGGTCGCGCTGGCCGGGGTGCTGCCGGGGCGCGCCCCGGTGGCGCTGTTCTGCCACAGCTACGGATCGGTGGTGTGCGGGCTCGCGGCCCGCGGCCTGCCGGAGCGGGTCACCGACATAGCGGTCTCCGGCAGCCCCGGGATGCGCGCCGACACCGCCGCCGACCTGGGGTCGGAGGCACGGGTGTGGGCGATGCGGGACGCGGACGACTGGATCGCGGACGTCCCCCACCTGGAGCTCGGCGGGCTCGGGCACGGCAGCGACCCGGTGTCGCCGGAGTTCGGCGCGCGGGTGCTGTCGGCGCGGACCGCCGTCGGGCACACCGGCTACTTCGTGCCGGGGACGGACAGCATCGGCAACTTCGCGCGGATCGGCGTCGGGGCGTACGCCGAGGTGGACTGCGCGGACGGCGGCACGTCCTGCCGGGACGGGATCGCGGCAGGTTCCGGGGGGCCCGCCGCGTCCGGCGTGGGGGTCTGAGGTGTCCGGCGCGCGGGGCGGGCCGGAAATCGGACGTCCCGCCGAGGGGCGACGAGCGGGCGGGCGCCGCATACGATGAGCCGCATGGGTGATGTGCTGGCCGGAATTCATGCCACCTGGGAGTTCGACAGCGACTCCGTGCTCATCCGCTTCGAACGGGGGATACGTACGCCGAAGCTGCTCTCCGCGCTCGGTGAGCGGCGCATCCCGCACGAGGCGTTGGCCGAGGTGACGCTGACCCCGGGCAAGCGCGGCACGGTGGTGCTGCACGCGGTGCCCAGATCCGGCGCCGATCCGCTGATGGACGCCGCCGCGGGGCAGCTCAAGGAGGGCTGCGACCCCTACCGGCTGGTGCTCCCGGCGGAGCGCGAGGTGCTCGCGGAGTACTACGCGGACGAACTGCGCGGGCGGGTGCGCGCGGCGGGCACCGCCCTGGGCCTGTCGGAGGGCGAGCCCGCGGACAGGTTCCTGGTGGCGCCGCCCGGGGGCCCCTCGCAGTTCAAGGCGTACGACGCCAAGGCCGGGTTCGACGGGACGCAGGTGACGTTCCGGTGGTTCTGGACGGGTGCGTCCTCCGCCAAGTGGAAGGTGGGCGACCAGAGTTTCCCGGTCGCCGCGCTGAGCGGGGTCGAGTGGCGCTCCCCCGACCTCTCGGGCGGCCATCTGCGCCTGCTGCGGCGCGACGGGGCGGCGGACGGCGGTGCGGGCGGGACCGGTGGCGCGGGCGGGGCGGCGGCCGGCCCGGCGGACCAGGACCCGGCGGCGGTGGTGTTCGGGCTGGGGTACGGGCCGGTGCACGAGTCGCTGCCGTTCGCGGCGTCCGTTCTGGCCGCGGTACGGAGCACGGTTCCGGCGGTCGCGGCCCTGGACCGGGTCGCGGTGGACGCGGTGGGCGCGGGGCGCCGGGACCCGGCGGACATCGCGGAGCGCATCCGGCACCTGGGCGAGCTGCACCAGGCGGGGCTGGTGACGGACGAGGAGTTCACGGCGAAGAAGGCGGAGCTGCTGGCCCAGTTGTAGGAGCGGGGGTGGAGGCGGGAGGCGGCCGGCCGCAGGAGCCCGGGTCGAAAACGGCCGGTGTCTCGTACCAGGGTATGAGGGCGCGTTCCGACCCCCGGTATGACGTGGGAGAACGGGTGCGCTGCCTACGCTGAGGGAGCCATGAAAGAACCGACAGCGTCTCCCGAGCCCCCGTCCTCCGTCCCGCCGAGACCCGCCTTCGCGCCGAGGGCGCCGGGCCCCGCCCCGGGGCAGCAGCCCGCCGGGCACGACGGGCTGTTCGCCGCCGCCGGGCGTCGGCTGCGGGAGATGCTGCACGCGCTCACGCATCCCTCGCATCCGGCCACTCCGCTGTTGGCGGACGCCCCCAAGCGTTGGCAGCGGCTGCTGCCGTACGCGGTGGCGCTGACCCTGACGGCGGTGCTGCTGCCGGTCACGATCCAGGTGCTGACGAACAGCTACGGGCTGTCCGGCGGCATCGCGGGGGCGGTCGGCGCGGGGCAGGCGCTGCCGTTGCTGATGATCGCCCACCGGCCGCTCCAGGCCTGGTGGATCGTGTTCCCCTCCGGGGTGGCGGGGGCCCTGTTCCTGGTGGAGCCGCTGCATCCGGGGCGGGGGATCTGGCCGTGGCCCGCGCCCACGATCATCGGGATGCTGTTCCTGCTGTTCGGGCTGGGGCTGCGGGAGCGGCGGGCGGCCCTGGTGGGCGTCTGGCTGGTCACCGTGGTCACGGGCCTGGCGCTCGGCCAGTACAAACCGCAGCTCAGCGACGGCACCCAGGTGCTGACGATCGTGCTCGGCGGGGCGGCGCTGATCATCGGCGGGGCGCTGCGCGAGCGCGGCGAGGCCCAGCGGGCGCTGGTGGCACAGGAGACCATCAGCGTCGCGGAGCGCGCCCACCGCACGCTCCTGGAGGAACGCACCCGGATCGCCCGGGAGTTGCACGACGTGGTCGCCCATCACATGTCGATGATCACGGTGCAGGCGGATTCCGCGCCGTACCGGATCAGCGGGCTGCCGGACGCGGCGCGGGAGGAGTTCGCCTCGATCGCGGCCAGTGCGCGGGAGTCGCTGACCGAGATGCGGCGGCTGCTGGTGGTGCTGCGCAGTGAGGGCGCCGAGGGCGAGCGGGCGCCGCAGCCGGGGCTGGACAGGATCCAGCAGCTCGTGGAGGCGGCGGTGCGGGCGGGCGTCCCGGCCGAGTTGTCGATGGCGGCGGAGCTGGCGGCGGGTCCGGGCAAGCCCGCCGTGCCGCAGGCGGTGGACCTGTCGGCGTACCGCATCGTGCAGGAGGCCCTGGCGAACGTGGTGCGGCACGCGCCGGGGGCACAGACGCGGGTGTCGGTGCGCGTGGAGGGGGCGGATCTGCTGGTGCTGGTCGTCAACGGGCCGGTGGCCGACCCGGTTTCGCGGGTCGAGGCGAAGGGGGCGGGCGGGCACGGACTGGTCGGGATGCGCGAACGCGTACGGTTGACCGGGGGCACGCTGGACACGGGACCGCTGCCGGACGGCGGTTTCCGGGTGGCGGCGAGGCTGCCGCTGCCGGCGGCCGGGGCCCCGGCGGGGCAGCCCGAGCCGCCCGACGGGTCCGCGCCCCCGGACAGACCACCGGGTCCCGACGGACCTCCGTTCCCCGACGAGAAGGACGCCCCTGCCCCATGACCATTCGCGTGATCATCGTTGACGACCAGGCCATGGTGCGGGCCGGCTTCGCCGCGCTGCTCGCGGCGCAGGCCGACATCGACGTGGTGGGCGAGGCCCCCGACGGGAAGCAGGGCGTGGCGGTGAGCCGGCAGACGCACCCGGACGTGGTGCTGATGGACGTGCGGATGCCGGAGATGGACGGGCTGGCCGCCGCCCGGGAGATCCTGAACCCGCCGCCGGGCCTGGAGCACCGGCCGAAGGTGCTGATGCTGACCACCTTCGACGTGGACGACTACGTGTACGAGGCGCTGCGGGCGGGGGCCTCCGGGTTCCTGCTCAAGGACGCCCCGCCGGCCGATCTGATCGCGGCGGTACGGGTGGTGGCGGCCGGGGAGGCGCTGCTCGCGCCGTCGGTGACCCGGCGGCTGATCGCGGAGTTCGCCGCCCAGCGGCCCGCCCCCCGCCCCAGTCCCGCGCTGCGGCTCAACGGCCTCACCCCGCGCGAGACCGAGGTGCTGGAGCTGATCGCGCGGGGGCTGTCCAACTCGGAGATCGCGGACCGGCTCATCCTGGCGGAGCAGACGGTGAAGACCCACATCGGCCGGGTGCTGGCCAAACTGGACCTGCGGGACCGGGCCCAGGCGGTCATCTTCGCGTACGAGTCGGGGCTCGTGGCGCCGGGGGACGCGGGCTGACGCCGGTCAGCGGGCGGGTCGGGTGACGGGGAGGGGCCGGGTCCTGCGCCAGTACGAATGGGCCGCCACGGCAAGGGCCAGACCGTACGGGGCGAAGGCGCCCATGCCCGCCCAGCTCACCAGGAGCGCGTCTGCGCCGGTGCGGAAGTCGCCCGGGGGGAGGTCGAGGACGCCCAGCGTGGCGAGGGTCAGGTAGCCGCTGCCGATCAGGCCGTACGGGACCAGGGTGGCCGCACCGAGGAGGGCGGGGGCCAGGGGCAGCCACCTCGGCACCCGCCGGCCCGCGAGGAACGCCGTCCACCGGGGGAAGACCTGGCCCCACGGACGTATCAGACCGAACAGCAGGACCACCCCGAGCAGGGCGAACAAGGCGGTCGGGTCGAGGCCCCGGGACTCCAGGGCCAGCCACGCGTCCGAGGCCCCGTTGCGGCGCGACACCTCCAGCACCTCGGCCCCGGACATTCCGGCGAAGGTTCCGCCGAGAGCCCAGACCGTCTTCATCGTGGCGTACGGAAGGAAGGCCGCGGCGCCCACGACGGCGACGAGGTGGACGCGGGAGGAGGCGGCGGCCGCGGGCGCGTGGCGCCCCGAACGAGGCCGCCGCCCAAGGGAGTCGGCGCCCAGGAGCACTGCCCCGATGAGACCGAGGGCGTGGTGTGCGGCGGCGGCCGGGTGGGCGGGGAGGCTGCCGGTCAGCAGCATCAGGACGTCCATCAGAAGGCCGAAACCCGACACGAGTGACAGCGCGGCGGCGATCAGCAGGGCGCGGCGGACCGCGAGCCGGGCACTCCGCCGGCGTCGGGCCGCAAGAGCGGCGGTGGCCAGGCCGGCGACGGCGACCGCGCCCCAGTCGCAGGCGGCCGGGGCCTCGTGCGGCCCCAGGCTGAGGAGAGGGACCCCGGCGAGGGCGCAGCCGGCGGCGAACGCCCCGTGGACGACCGCCCAGACGAGGAGAAGGCGGGAGCCGGGACGGGCCGGAGGTGTGATCCTGGTCATATCGCGCAGTTTCACACCCGGCGCGGGACGGGCGCGTCGATCGCGAGTACCCAGCGCCTCCACCGGTCGGGGGAGAGAACCGTACGCCCCGGGGTGGGGCCAGCACCCCCCTCCCGCCTGCGGAAAACCTCCAGTACTGCGGTATCACACCCGAGTTGGCTCCCTGGTGTGACGCCGCGCGCCCCACCTCTTTCCTACCTTTCCGGCTGTCGGGTCAGCACGCCGCGGAAGGGCCGCGAGGTGCGGAAAGGGGCGGGGACATGCAGCGGTCGCACCGATTCAGGAGGACTCTCGCCGCCGTCGCGCTCGTCGCGACGATGGTCGCGGGCACCGCGGGCTGGGTCTCCGCCGACGCGCAGGCCCCCGTCACCGGTCCGCCCCCGGGCTCCGCCGCGTGGCGCGGTGAGGGGCTGATCGACCCGGCCGCCAGTACGCCGCGTCAGGTGGCCGCGTTCTTCCGGGGGTTGAGCGCCGAGCGGCGGGCGGAGCTCGTACGGCGGCACCCGCTGGTCGTCGGCAACCTGGACGGCGCTCCCGTCGCCCTGCGGTACGCCGCGAACCGGGCGGCCGTCGCCGCCGACGGGCGCTTCGGGCGGCTGCTCGGGCCGGGCCGGCAGATCCTCGCCTTCGACCCGCGCGGCCGCGGCCAAGTGGCCGAGGTGTACGGGGACCTGGAGCGGGCCCGGCACGTCGCGGTGATCGTGCCCGGGTCGGACATCGACGCGGGGACGTACGACCGCAGGAGGGACCCGTACGGGACGCCCTCCGGAATGGCGCGGAGTCTGCGGGACGAGACCGGCGCCGGGACGGCGGTCGTCGCCTGGGCCGGGTACACCACCCCGGTCGGCGTCGGCGTCGACGCGGCGACCGGGGGCCTCGCGGAGGCGGGGGCGGACCGGCTGGCACGGTTCGCGGACGGGCTGGCCGCGGTGGGGGCGCCGGCCCCGGCGGTGTTCTGCCACAGCTACGGGTCGGTGGTGTGCGGGCTGGCCGCGCCCCGGCTGGCCGCCGCGGACATCGTGGCGTTCGCGTCGCCGGGGATGCGGGTGGACTCGGCCGCCGAGCTGCGCACGTCGGCGCGGGTGTGGGCGGCGAAGGACCCCACGGACTGGGTCGGGCGCGTCCCGAACGTCGAGGTGCTGGGGCTGGGGCACGGGGCGGACCCGGCGGACGCCCGCTTCGGGGCGCGGCGGGTGGAGGCGCGGGGGGCGCGGGGGCACACGGGGTACTTCGTGCCGGGGACGGACTCGTTGCGGGCGTTCGCGGCGATCGCCGAGGGGCGGATGCCGTGAAGGCGACCACTCGGGCCCTCGTCGCCCGCTTTCGGTGCCGTCCGGTGCCGCGCCGGGCGCCCGTACCGGACGCGCGACCGCCCACGGTTCCCGTGCGGGTGCGTCGTGGCTGGTCGCGCAGTTCCTCGCGCCCCTGACGGGGCTCCCCCCGGATGCGACCGCGCCGGTGCGCCGTGGTCGCTCGCGCAGTTCCCCGCGCCCCCCTGACGGGGGCTCTCGTTCACTCGGAAGTCTGAAGGAAACCTCATGAACCTCGCCGCCATCGCGGGAAAGATCGACGCGCGGACGCCCGCCCACCGGGACCGGGCCGTCGACGGGTTGCGGGCGCTGGCCCTGCTCGCCGTGCCCACCGGGCACTGGCTGCTCGGCGGCTTCACCGTCGACGCCGACGTCGGGTCGCTGCACAACGCCAGCCCGCTCAGCACCTTCTCCGGGCTCTCGCCGCTGAGCTGGGTGCTCCAGATGCTGGGGATCTTCTTCCTCGTGGGCGGCTACGCGGCGGTCCTCTCGTACAAGCGGCACGCGGGAACGAGTGCCGAGTGGCTCAAGGGACGGCTGGTGCGGCTGGGGCGGCCCGTGCTCGGGGTGACCGCCGTGTGGGCGCTCATGGTGCCCCTGCTGTACGGGCTCGGGGTGCCCGAAGCCACCCTGCGGACCGGCGCGAAGCTCGTCGTGCAGCCGCTGTGGTTCGTCGCGGTGTACGCGGTGATCACCGCGCTCACGCCGCTGTGCGTGCGGGCGGCCCGGCGGACGGGCGCCTGGTCGGCCGCCCCGCTCATCGGGACCGTCGCGGCCGTCGACTTCCTGCGGTACGGACCGTACGCCGACGCGATGCCCTCCTGGCTGAGCCTGCTGAACCTGCTGCCGGGATGGCTGTTCGCGTACCAGCTCGGCGTCGCCTGGGGCGAGAAGCGGCTCGGCAAGCGCGCCGCGTACGTCCTGCTGATCGGCGGCACCGTCCTGTTCGCCGCGCTGCTCCTCGCCTTCCACTACCCGGCGTCCATGGTCGGCGTGCCCGGCCAGGACCGCACCAACTCGCACCCGCCGTCCCTGCTCGTCCTCGCGCTGGCCGCCGCCCAGAGCGGCGCCGCGATCCTGCTGCGGGACCGGATCGCGAAGCTCCTCAAGCGGCCCGCGCTGTGGGCGCCCGTCGTCGTCATCAACCTCTCCGCCATGACGATCCTGTGCTGGCACCAGACCGCGATGCTCGCCGCCGCCGTCCCCGCCTCGTACATCGGGACGATCCCCGGGCTCACCGAGGCGCCCGTCACCCTCGGGTGGATCGCCGCCCGGCTGGCGTGGCTCCCGCTGTTCGCGGTGCTGCTGGTGGTGATCGGGAAGTACACCCGGGTCTTCGAGAACCCCGGGCGGACCGCCCTGGGCGCGACGAAGGCCCGCCGGGCGGCCACCGGGCTGCTCGCGGCGGGCTTCACGGTCTTCGCGCTGGGCCTCGCGTGAGGAGGCCCCGCCCGGAGCCCGGCTACTCGCGGCCCGCCGACGTGAACGCCATGTCGGCGTACCGGCCGCCCCGCACCTGCCCGGCGATCGGCTCCAGCAGCGCCAGTTCGTCCGCGGAGAGGAGCAGGTGCGCGGCGGCCGCGTTCTCCTCGACCCGGGTCCGCCTGCTGGTCCCCGGGATCGGCACCACCGACACCCCGTGCACCCGCGCCCGCTGCTGCACCCACGCCAGCGCCACCTGCCCCAACGTGACGCCCCGCGCGCGGGCCACCTCGCGGACCGGGTCGAGCAGGGTGGTGTTGTGCTGGGCGTTGTCGCCGGTGAAGCGGGGCTGCTGGCGGCGGAAGTCGCCCTCGGTGAGGTCCTTCTCGGCGCTGGTGAAGGAACCGGTGAGGAAGCCCCGGCCCAGCGGCGAGTACGCGACCAGGGTGGCCCCCGTCTCCGCGACCGCCGGGACGACGCCCGCCTCGATGTCCCGGCTGAACAGCGACCACTCCGACTGCACGGCCGCGATCGGGTGCACGGCGTGCGCGGCGCGCAGCTCGGGTCCGGTGACCTCGCTCAGGCCGAGCTGCTTGACCTTGCCCGCCGCGACCAGTTCGGCCATCACGCCGACGGTCTCCTCGATGGGGACGTTCACGTCGCGCCGGTGCATGTAGTAGAGGTCGATGACGTCGACGCCCAGGCGGCGCAGGCTGTCGTCGGCGCAGGCGCGGATGTGGGCGGGGTCGTTGCGGATGATGCGCCGGGTGCTGTCCTCGGGGTCGATGGTCAGCGCGAACTTGGTGGCGAGGGTGATCTCGTCGCGGTGCGCGGCGACGAAGGGGGCGAGGAACTCCTCGTTCTCGCCGTTCGCGTAGGCGTCCGCGGTGTCGTACAGCGTCACGCCCAGTTCCAGGGCGCGCTCCAGGGTGGCGCGGGCCTCGCCGGCGTCGGTGGGACCGTACGCGAAGCTCATGCCCATGCAGCCGAGGCCCTGGACGCCGATCTCGGGACCGGTGGGGCCGCCGAGGCGGGTGGTGGGGACGCGGGGGGTGTTCGTCATGCGTGAGTCCTCAGTACCTCTCCGACGCCCGGCGCGATTCCGCGTAGACGTCGATCTTGTAGTCGAGTACGGCGAGCGTGTCCTGCAGCTCCGCGATGCGGGCGCGCACGTCACGCCGGGTGGCCTCCAGCAGTTCCTGGCGCGCTTCGAAGGTGTGCTCCCCCTCGCGCACCAGTTCCGCGTACCGCACCATGTCCGCGACCGGCATCCCGGTCAGCCGGAGCTTGCCGACGAGGGCCAGCCAGTCCAGGTCCCGGTTGCGGAACCGGCGCTGGCCGGTGTGCGAGCGGTCCACGTGCGGCATCAGCCCGATCCGCTCGTACCAGCGCAGGGTGTGCGCGCTCAGGCCGGTGACCCGGGCGACCTCGCTGATCGTGTAGTGGTCGCGCCCCTCGGGGAGGGGGTGGCCGGGGGCCGGGGCGCACGAGGCCCGGTGGGTGCGTACGGGACTGCTGTCGATCACCGTCATGTCCTCCACGCTAGAACCTTGGAGTGCACTCCAAGCAAGCACAATCCGCAGGAGATTCCCGCGGTGCGCCGCTACCGTGCCCCGCATGGACGATGCGACCCCACCCGCCGTGCGCGTGCGGCGCGCGACGGCGGACGACGCGGCGGAAGTGCTGCGCCTGCGCCAGGTCATGCTCGACTCGCTGCGCGCACCGGGCCACCCCGCCCCCGCGGACTGGCAGGCCGCCGCGCTGCCGGGCCTGCGTAGGAGACTGGCCTCCCCGGACGGGGACTTCGCGGCCTTCGTCACCGAACACCCGGCCGGCGGCGGCCTCTTGGGCTCCCTCGCCGTCGGTACGGTCGACTACCGCATCGGCGGCCCGGGGGACCCCCTGGGCGCGCGGGGCCACGTCTTCTCGGTCGCCACCGACCCGGACGCCCGCCGCCGGGGCCACGCCCGCGCGTGCGTGGGCGCGCTCCTCGCCTGGTTCCGCGAGCGCGGCGTGGTCCAGGCGGGCCTCTCCGCCTCCCCGGAGGCCGAGCCCCTCTACACCTCCCTGGGCTTCACCCGGCGCCCGCAACCGGAGATGCGCCTGACCCTGTGACGGGTCCCCGGCCGCGTCCCGCTCACCCGCACGGAACCGGGCGGCGCCCGCGGGCCGCCCACCGGTCCACCGGCCCGCGGAGGGCGGCGGCCGGGCGCCCGTTACGCTCGACGTCATGCAGAGCGTGTCGATGATCGAGTCCTGGCCTGTGCCCACCGCCGCCACCGCCGTCGTCCGGGCGGACGGCACCGTCCTCGGGGCCCACGGGGCGACCGCCCACCGCTTCCCCCTCGCCTCCGTGTCCAAGCCGCTCGGCGCCTACGCCGCCCTCGTGGCGTACGAGGAGGGGGCCGTCGAGCTCGACGAGCCCGCGGGCCCGCCCGGCTCGACCGTCCGGCACCTGCTCGCCCACACCAGCGGCCTCGCCTACGACGAACCCCGGGTGACCTCGGAGCCGGGCGCGCGCCGCCTCTACTCCAACGCGGGTTTCGACGCCCTCGGCGACCACATCGCCAAGGCCACCGACATCCCCTTCGGCGAGTACCTCCGCCAGGCCGTCCTGGAGCCCCTCGGCATGACCGCCACCACCATGGACGGCTCCCCCGCCCGCGACGGCGTCTCCACGGTCGAGGACCTCACCCGTTTCGCCGCCGAGCTCCAGGCCCCCCGGCTCCTCGACCCCCGCACGGTCGCCGAGGCCACCCTCACCGTGCACTACCCCGGCACCAAGGGCGTCCTCCCCGGCTTCGGCCACCAGAACCCCAACGACTGGGGCCTCGGCTTCGAGATCCGCGACTCCAAGTCCCCGCACTGGACCGGCGCTTCCGCCTCGCCCCGCACGTTCGGGCACTTCGGCCAGTCCGGTACGTTCCTGATGGTCGACCCGGACGCGGGGCTCGCGATCGTCGCCCTGACCGACCGGGCCTTCGGCCCCTGGGCGGCGGAGGTCTGGCCCCCGTACATCGACGCGGTGCTCGCCGAGGCACGCACCGCCTGACTCCCGCGCGGGAGTACCGGCAGGGACTCCGCCTACCCCTGGGCGGCGGGGGCCTCGCGAATCTTCCTCGCGCGCTCCAGGAAGCTGTTCTTCGCCGCGAGGAGCGCCGCGAAGTCCTTCGGCTTCTCCTCGATCCACTTCCGCTGGAGTTCGCCGTCCACCCGGAACCAGGTGCGGACGAGCCCCGTCCGCACCTGGCACCGCACGTCCTGGACCGCGACCGCCTTCTCGGCCTCCGTCGGCGGCTTCGCCATGTCCCACCGCGGGTCGCCGACCGCCTCGGCGGGCGTCGCGTAGGCGTGGCCCGCAGCCCGCATGCACGCGCTCCAGTCCCGCGTGGCCCGCACCACCCGCGGGTCCTTCGCGGACTCCTCCAGCGCCTTGGAGCTGAATCGCATCGCCGGGGCGTCGTCGTAGCGGATGCCGCGCCACAGGGCGTCGTTGGCGCGGCGCTGGCAGCCCGACTCCTCGTCCGTGGCCGCCTTCTTCTCCTCCGGCGTGAGGCCGAGCTCGCGGCGCTGCTTCTTCTCGTAGACCTCGGTGGGGCTCAGCAGCGCCGGCACGTGGTGGTAACCGAAGGACCGTGCCACGTCCGGCTCCACGACCCCGTACCGGCGGCGGTTGCGCCAGTCCCCGAAGTCGGGGCGGTCGATGAGCCGCCACTCGAAGCCGAGCTTCTTCATGCACTGCCGGGTGAGCAGGTCCGCCGCCGCCTCGCCGTCGTAGATCTCGTCGACCGACAGGAGGTACGCGTCCATCGGCAGCCGCAGTGCGAGGACCTCGGCGGAGGGCGCCGGAACCTCCGGCACGCGTACACCGCGCGGTTCGGGCTGCTGCGTCGCGCACCCCGCCGTCAGCGCCAGGGGGACGGCCAGCGCCGCCGAGAGCCACGCCCCCGCCCGTTTCTTTCTCTTCCGTACGACGTCGTCGCCGTTCACTTTTCTCCCCGGACCGTGAAACGAAAAAGCGGGGGGCCGGTTCTCCGGCCCCCCGGCTCTCCTGCTACAGGAACTTCACACAGCTCGCCTTGTTGTCGAAGTTGTTGTTGCTGAAGTCGCTGTCCGACGAATTGGGCTTCGCCGTGTAGCTGGAACCCGTACACGAACCGCCGATGTCCCACAGGCCGACGTAGGAGTTCGTCTGGTTCCGCATGGAGCTGGCGCCGTTCTGCATGACCTGCGTGGTGCCGGCCCAGTACTTGTTGTTCAGCTCCACGTCGGAGCCGTTGAAGACGGCGTAGTGGCCACCGTAGTTGTCGTGCTGGTACAGGTTGAAAGCCGCGTTCGCGGCGGGGGCGACCCCGAGCGCGAGGGTGGCCGCGGCGGCCATGGTGCCGAAACGAAGAGCGAGCTTGCGACGCATGCTGTTCCTCTCGTTCATCTGCCGGACATCCGTCCGACGACTATTCGACAGAACACCGAATCAATGGAATTCCGGTGGATCGGTCTCTCGAATCCGGGACGGAGCCAACCACCGCGCCCATTCGGGTGTCAACGAATGAATTCATTACGGCCACGAGTCCGCAGTCGGCCCGCAGCGGCTGAATTCCTCCGTGCTTTCCCGTGCCCTTCATGCATCCTTCTTGACAGCCGCCCGGCACTCGAACCACACCGTCTTCCCCGCCCGGCCGCCGCCCCTGGGCTCCACCCCCCAGGCGTCCGTCACCGCCCCCACCAGCCACAGCCCCCGCCCGGCCTCCTCCTCCGCGTCGCCGTCCGGCGCCCCGGCCCGTACGACCGGAAGCTCCGGGCAGTCGTCCGCGACCTCCACCCGCACCCCTTCCGCGCCGCACAGGAACACCATCGAGCAACGCCGGCCCGGCACATGCCGGACAACGTTCGCGACGAGTTCGGTGAGGGCGAGTTCCGCCGCGTCGGCGAGGTCCAGCAGCCGCCAGTTGGCGAGGTACACGCGCAGGATGCGCCGCAAGTGCCTGGCAGAGTGCTCACCGACGGTGAAGCCGGTGCGGTAGCTCGCGCCGAGGGGGTCCCCAAGCTCCGGTGCCTGAGGGGCAGTTGTGTGATTCATGCCACCAGAGTGCGTTCGGCCAACTACACTCGGCTACGTACTGGATCGAACCCTGCCACTCGTTGCAGGAGTACGTCGGGAGGCCCCCACCGTGGCTCACATCCGCTCCCTCGACCCCAGCGCCTCACCCCTCGACTACTACGGCTTCGAACTGCGCCGTCTGCGCGAGGAAGCGGGCCTGCGGCAGTGCCAGCTCGGCGAGGCGATCTTCTGCACGGGCTCGCTGATCGGCCAGATCGAGACCACGAAGAAGATCCCGACCCGTGACTTCTCCGAACGCGTGGACGCCGCGCTCGGCACGGACGGCCTGTTCTCCCGGCTGATTGGGCTCGTCCTGCGGAGCCAACTGCCGACGTGGTTCCAGCCGTACGCGGACATGGAGGCGAAGGCGGCGTACATCTCGACGTACCAGGCGCAGTTGGTGTACGGGCTGCTCCAGACGGAGGAGTACGCGCGGGCCGTCCTCGCCACCGGCATGCCGGACGACCTGGAAGGGCTGGTCGCGGGTCGTATGGAGCGACAGCGCATCCTGGAGCGAGAACGCCCTCCGCTGGCCTGGGCGATCCTCGACGAGGCTGTCCTGCATCGGCCGATCGGCGGCCGCGAGGTCATGCGAGACCAACTCGCGCACCTGTTGAGCTTCATGGGGAAGCGGTGGATAAGGGTTCAGGTGTTGCCGTTCGAAGCGGGCGCGCACAAAAGTCTGGACGGAATGTTCAACCTCCTGCGGTTCGATGACGACCCGGACATCATCTACACGGAAGATCTGATCTCGGGCCACATGACAGCCGACGCCGAGACGATCCGCGAAGCCTCGCTCCGTTACGCTCACTTGCAGGCCGCAGCCCTCTCCGTGGAGGATTCAGCGGCACTGATCACGCGCGTGATGGAGGAACGATATGGAGCACGGTCCGGACCTGGAAAACGCGCGGTGGCGTAAGTCCAGCTACAGCGGCAGCACGGGCGGCGACTGCGTCGAGGTCGTCAGCAACTGCCCGACCACCGTCCCCGTCCGCGACAGCAAGAACCCCGACGGCCCGGTCCTCTTCTTCGGTCCGGCCGCCTGGAGCACGTTCGTGGACACCCTGCGCTGAGCACGACGAAGGGCCCCGCACCTGGTGTCAGGTGCGGGGCCCTCGTCGTGCGCTCAGCGCGACATGGTACGCAGTACGTCCGGCACGACGTCGAGCAACGGGGACCACACATGCACCAGGGCACGGCAGAGGGCGGGCAGTTCAGCCCGCTGGAGGACAACGACCCGCGCACGGTGGCGGGTTACCGCATCGCCGCCCGGCTCGGCGCGGGCGGCATGGGGCAGGTGTACCTCTCGTACACGCCCGGCGGGCATCCCCTCGCCGTGAAGGTGATCCGGCCCGAACTCGGGGACGACCCCGGGTTCCGGCAGCGGTTCCGGGCCGAGGTGCAGGCGGCGCAGCGGGTGCAGGGGCTCTACACCGCGCCCGTCATCGACTTCGACACCGAGGGCGTACGGCCCTGGCTCGCGACGGCGTACGTCGCCGGGCCCTCGCTGGCCGTCGCGGTGGACGAGCACGGGAAGCTGCCGGTGGCCGCCGTGCTGCGGCTGGTGGCCGGGATGGCGGAGGCGCTGAAGGTCATTCACGGCGCCGGGATCGTGCACCGGGACCTGAAGCCCGCGAACGTGCTGCTGGCCGCCGACGGGCCCCGGGTCATCGACTTCGGCATCGCGCGGGCCGCCGACGCCACCGCGCTCACCGGGACCGGTGTCACCGTCGGCACGCCCGCGTTCATGTCACCGGAGCAGGCGGCGGGCCGGGAGGTCGGTCCGGCGTCGGACGTGTTCGCGCTGGGGCTGGTGGCGGTGTTCGCCGCCCTCGGCGCCTCGGCGTACGGGCAGGGCAACTCGCACGCCGTGCTGTACCGGATCGTGCACGAGGAGCCCGACCTGAGCGGGCTCCCGGGCGAGCTGGCCTTCCTCGCGCGCTGTCTCGCCAAGGACCCGGCGGAGCGCCCGGAGCCCGGCGAGATCATCGACCTGTGCCGGGCCGCCTCCCCCGTGCCCCTGTCCCAGCAGGGGAGCTGGCTGCCCGAGCCGATGGAGGCGGACATCCACCGCCGCACCCGGGCCTGGGCCGCGATGCGCACCTCCCTGGACGCCGCCCCGGGACCGTCCGTGCACCACGCCCCGACGGTCACCGCCACCCCGCCGTCGGCCACTCCCCCGCCGCCCAGCGCCCTGCCGACACCGCCGCCGACGGGCCCCGTCCCGTACCACCCCGCCCCGTACAACCCCACCTCGTACCCCACCAGCCCCCAGCACAGCCTGCACTCCGCCCCGTACCCCGCGCAGCCGCAGCCGGTCTGGACGCCGCCCGCGCCGAAGAAGAAGATGAGCGGCGGGGCCGTCGCCCTCATCGTCATCGCGGCGGTCCTGCTTCCGGTCGGCGGCTGCGCGGCGCTCCTCGCCGGTCTCGCCGGCAACAGCGGCAACGACGCCAAGCGGCCCGGCGCGCAGGCGAGCGGCACGCCCCGCCCCGACCCCAAGCCGGTCACCTACAAGGGCGTGCACCTCACCAACGACTACTACATCCGCTTCGCCGACTCCCCGCCCCAGCCGGTCCACTCGGGCGACGCCGCCTACGAGGACGACGCCGACTTCTACTACTGGAGCGACGACCGCTACCTCGGCAGCCACGGCGAGAAGGTGTCCCTCCTCAACAACTCCCAGGAGGGGTCGCTGAAGACCTGCCGGGCGGAGACCCGGTTCACCGAGCGCGTCACCGTGTCGCAGGTCTCCAAGGGCTCGCAGCTCTGCGTGCACACCGAGTCCGGGCACATCGCCCTGGTCACCTACCGGGGCCGCTCCGGCGCCTCCGAGCCCGCCGACTACGTCACCCTGGACCTCACGGTGTGGCGCAACGCGGCGGAGCCGTCGGGCAGCGGCTACTGAGCCGCCCGGAACTCCCACACCAGCACCTCGGCGCGGGTCGTCGCCGTCAGGCCGGGGCCGGGTCCGCCGCCGACGCGCGCCGAGTCGCCGGGGCCCAGCTCCTGTCCGTCCAGGGCCACTTCGCCGCGCACGACGTGGACGTACGCCTCGCCGGGCAGGTCCGTCCGGCCGCCCGCCGGGAGCCGTCGTGCCGTCAGGGCCGCGCCCGCCGCCGTCAGCTCGTAGGGGGCGGCGGCGAGGTCCCGGACCAGTGTGTACGCGGGCTCGCCGCCCGGTGCCAGCGGCGCCAGCCACATCTGGACGAAGACCAGGGGGTCCGGGCCCGCGTTGCGTTCGACGTGGCGCACGCCGTCGGCCGCGCTCAGGTGCTGGAGGTCGCCGGGGCGGACCAGCGTGGCGCGGCCCGTGGAGTCCAGGTGGGTCAGCTCGCCCTCGACGACCCAGGTGACGATCTCGGTGTGGCTGTGCGGGTGTTCGTCGAAGCCCGCGCCGGGGGCCAGGCGTTCCTCGTTGCAGGCGAGGACCGGGCCGAAGCGGAGGTTGTCCGGATCGTAGAAGTGGCCGAAGGAGAAGGCGTGCAGGGACTCGATGCCGGCGGCCGGGTCGCCGCCCCGGTACCGGTCCGCTGAGCGTCGTACGGAGATCACGGAGCCAGCCTAGGGCCGCGCGCGGGCCTCCGGGGGCGGTCTCCGCGCGGCCTGCCGATCACGCCCGCCGCCGGATAAGGCAGTCTTGTCCCCGTGCCCCGATCCGATCCCGAAGCGCAGCAGCCCGGCGCAGCCGCCGAAGCAGAAGCCGAAGCGGCCGCCGCGAACGACGTCTACGACGCCCACCCGCACTCCGCGACGCTCAAGCGGCTGGAGCAGTCCGCCGGCTCCCTCGCCGCGAGCGCCATCGCGCGCATGGACGAGACGCTGCCCTGGTACCGGGCGATGCCGCCCGAGAACCGGTCGTGGATCGGACTGGTCGCGCAGGCCGGCATCGCCGCGTTCACCGAGTGGTTCCGGCACCCGGAGACCCCGCAGGCCATCTCCACCGACGTGTTCGGGACGGCTCCGCGCGAGCTGACCCGGGCGATCACGCTGCGCCAGACCGTCGAGATGGTCCGGACGACCATCGAGGTCATGGAGTCGGCCATCGAGGAGGTCGCCGCCCCGGGCGACGAGTCCGTGCTGCGGGAGGCGCTGCTCGTGTACGCCCGGGAGATCGCCTTCGCGACCGCCCAGGTGTACGCGCAGGCCGCCGAGGCGCGGGGGGCGTGGGACGCGCGGCTCGAATCGCTCGTCGTGAACGCCGTGCTGTCCGGGGAGGCCGACGAAGGGGCCGTCTCGCGGGCCGCCGCGCTGGGGTGGAACGCCCCGGAGCACGTGTGCGTCGTCCTCGGCACCGCCCCCGACGGGGACTCCGAGCTGACCGTGGAGGCCATCCGGCGGGCCGCCCGGCACGCCAAGCTGCAAGTGCTGACCGGGGTGCTCGGTTCGCGGCTGGTCGTCATCGCCGGGGGCAGCGACAACCCGTTGCAGGTCGCGAAGGCCCTGATCGGGCCGTACGCGGCCGGGCCCGTCGTTGCGGGACCCGTCGTCCCCGACCTGCTGGCCGCCACCCGCTCCGCCCAGGCCGCCGCCGCCGGACTGAAGGCGTGCACGGCCTGGCAGGACGCCCCGAGGCCCGTGCTGGCGGACGATCTCCTGCCGGAGCGGGCGATCGCCTCCGACCGTGGCGCGCGGGAGCAGTTGGTGGAGGAGATCTACAGACCGCTGGAGGAGGCCGGTTCGGCACTCCTGGAGACCCTGAGCGTTTATCTGGAGCAGGCGAGCAGCCTGGAGGGGGCGGCGCGGATGCTGTTCGTGCACCCCAACACCGTGCGCTACCGGCTGCGACGTGTGACGGACGTCACCGGATGGTCGCCGTCCGACGTCCGATCGGCCTTCACGCTCCGTATCGCGCTCATCCTGGGGCGTCTGGCCGACGGCGAACAGCCGTCCTAGACTTTTGTCGGATACAAACAATGAGACCGTCGGTTCTTCGTCCCAGTCCCCACGGGCAGAAGACGCCGCCCACAAGAGAGAGTGTGAGGGTGCTCGTACTCGTCGCTCCCGGCCAAGGCGCTCAGACGCCCGGCTTCCTGACCCCCTGGCTCGACCTCCCCGGCGCGGCCGACCGCGTCGCGGCCTGGTCCGACGCCATCGGTCTCGACCTCGTCCACTACGGCACGAAGGCCGACGCCGACGCCATCCGTGACACCGCCGTCGCCCAGCCGCTGCTGGTCGCCGCCGGTCTCCTCTCGGCGTCCGCGCTCGGCGACATCTCCGGCGCCGGCGCCGTCGCCGGGCACAGCGTCGGTGAGATCACCGCCGCCGTGTTCGCCGGCGTGCTCGCCGACGAGGCCGCGCTGCGTTTCGTACGGACGCGCGGACTCGGCATGGCCGAGGCCGCCGCCGTCACCGAGACGGGCATGTCCGCCCTGCTGGGCGGCGACCCCGAGGTGAGCGTCGCTCACCTGGAGAAGCTCGGCCTGACCCCGGCGAACGTGAACGGCGCCGGCCAGATCGTCGCCGCCGGCACCGCCGAGCAGCTCGCCGCGCTGGACGCCGACAAGCCCGAGGGCGTGCGCCGCGTGGTGCCGCTGAAGGTGGCCGGCGCGTTCCACACCGAGCACATGGCTCCGGCCGTCGCGGAACTGGGCAAGGCCGCCCAGGACCTCGCCGTGTCCGACCCCTCCCTGACGTACGTCTCGAACGCCGACGGCAAGACCGTCGCCGCCGGCTCCGAGGTCGTCTCGCGCCTGGTCAGCCAGGTCTCCAACCCGGTCCGCTGGGACCTGTGCATGGAGACCTTCCAGACGCTGGGCGCGACCGCGATGATCGAGGTCTGCCCCGGCGGCACGCTGGTCGGGCTGGCCAAGCGCGCCCTGCCGGGCGTCAAGACCCTCGCGCTCAAGACCCCCGACGACCTCGACGCGGCCCGCGCGCTCCTCGCCGAGCACGCGAGCGCGTAAGGAGCGAGCCATGTCGAAGATCAAGCCCAGCAAGGGCGCTCCGTACGCGCGCATCCTCGGGGTCGGCGGCTACCGCCCGACCCGGGTGGTGCCCAACGAGGTGATCCTCGAAAAGATCGACTCCTCCGACGAGTGGATCCGCTCGCGCTCCGGCATCGCCACCCGGCACTGGGCCGACGCGACCGAGACGGTGGCGATGATGTCGGTCGAGGCGTCCGGCAAGGCCATCGCGGACGCCGGGATCTCCCCGGAGCAGATCGGCGCCGTCATCGTCTCGACGGTCTCGCACTTCAAGCAGACCCCGGCCGTCGCGACCGAGATCGCCGACCGGATCGGCGCGGGGAAGCCCGCCGCCTTCGACATCTCCGCCGGGTGCGCGGGCTTCGGCTACGGCCTGACCCTCGCCAAGGGCATGATCGTCGAAGGGTCCGCCGCGTACGTGCTGGTCATCGGCGTGGAGCGGCTCAGCGACCTCACCGACCTGGAGGACCGCGCGACGGCCTTCCTGTTCGGCGACGGCGCGGGCGCGGTCGTCGTGGGCCCCTCCGACGAGCCGCACATCGGCCCGACCGTCTGGGGTTCCGAGGGCGACAAGTCCGAGACCATCAAGCAGACCGTCGCCTGGGACCAGTGGCGGGTCGGCGACGTCGCGCAGCTTCCGCTGGACAGCAGCGGCGAGGTCAAGTTCCCCGCCATCACGCAGGAGGGCCAGGCGGTGTTCCGCTGGGCCGTCTTCGAGATGGCGAAGGTCGCCCAGCAGGCGCTGGACGCCGCCGGGATCGCCCCCGAAGACCTGGACGTCTTCATTCCGCACCAGGCCAACATGCGGATCATCGACTCGATGGTGAAGACCCTCAAACTGCCGGAACACGTCACGGTCGCCCGTGACATCGAGACCACCGGCAACACCTCGGCGGCCTCGATCCCGCTCGCGATGGAGCGGCTCCTGGCCACCGGACAGGCCAAGAGCGGGGACACCGCCCTGGTCATCGGCTTCGGGGCGGGTCTCGTCTACGCCGCGACTGTCGTTACCCTCCCCTAGGGCGTCTGCGGGTTTCCGCCCGCCTGCCGCCCGCACCCGCTGAAATTCACCCTTAACCGAAGGAGCGCCGTCATGGCCGCCACGCAGGAAGAGATCGTCGCCGGTCTCGCAGAGATCGTCAACGAGATCGCCGGTATCCCGGTCGAGGACGTCCAGCTGGACAAGTCCTTCACCGACGACCTGGACGTCGACTCGCTGTCCATGGTCGAGGTCGTCGTCGCCGCCGAGGAGCGCTTCGACGTGAAGATCCCCGACGAGGACGTCAAGAACCTCAAGACGGTCGGCGACGCCGCGAAGTACATCCTGGAGCACCAGGCCTGATCAGGCCGGCAACCGGGACCGGGCCGCCCCGTCGCCGGGGTCGCCCGTCCGTAGCGCCGTACTCGCCACCCGGCGGTGGCGCCGTAAAGATTCCCCCTCTACACGTGGAGAAAGAATTCCTGTGATCCCGACCAATCGCACCGTGGTCGTCACCGGTATCGGCGCAACTACACCGCTGGGTGGCGACGCCGCGTCGACCTGGGAAGGTCTGCTGGCCGGACGCAGCGGCGTCCGCCCCCTGGAGGGCGAGCGCTTCGCCGAGCTGCCGGTGCGCATCGCCGCCCAGGCCGCGGTCGACCCGTCCGAGGTGCTGCCCCGGCCGCTCGCCCGCAAGCTGGACCGTTCCGCGCAGTTCGCCGTGATCGCGGCCCGCGAGGCGTGGGCCGACGCGGGCTTCACCGCCAAGGCCGGCGAGGACGAGCAGATCTCGCCCGAGCGCCTGGGCACCGTGATCGCCTCCGGCATCGGCGGCATCACCACCCTGCTCGACCAGTACGACGTGCTGAAGGAGAAGGGCGTCCGCCGCGTCTCCCCGCACACCGTCCCCATGCTCATGCCGAACGGCCCCTCGGCCAACGTCGGCCTGGAGATGGGCGCCCAGGCGGGCGTGCACTCCATGGTCAGCGCGTGCGCCTCGGGCGCCGAGGCCGTCGGCTACGCGATCGAGATGATCCGCTCCGGCCGCGCCGACGTCGTCATCGCCGGCGGCACGGAAGCCACCATCCACCCGCTTCCGATCGCCGCCTTCGCCAACATGATGGCGATGTCCAAGAACAACGACGAGCCCGAGCAGGCCTCGCGCCCCTACGACACCGCCCGTGACGGCTTCGTCCTGGGCGAGGGCGCCGGCATCGTCGTCCTGGAGTCCGCCGAGCACGCCGCCGCGCGCGGCGCCAAGGTGTACTGCGAGGCCGTCGGCCAGGGCCTGTCCTCCGACGCCCACCACATCGCGCAGCCCGAGCCCACCGGCCGGGGCATCGCCGCCGCCCTCCAGCAGTTGCTGGACTCCACCGACCTCGAAGCGTCCGAGGTCAGGCACCTCAACGCGCACGCCACGTCCACCCCGCAGGGCGACGTGGCCGAGATCAAGGCGCTGCGCAAGGTGCTGGGCGACGACCTGGACCACGTCGCGGTCTCCGCCACCAAGTCCATGACCGGCCACCTGCTGGGCGGCGCGGGCGGCATCGAGACCGTCGCGACGGTCCTGGCGCTGCACCACCGCACGGCCCCGCCGACCATCAACGTCGACGACCTCGACCCGGAGGCGGCGGAAGCGGACATCGTCCGCGACAAGCCGCGCGCGCTGCCGGCCGAGGGCACGATCGCCGCGATCAACAACTCGTTCGGCTTCGGCGGCCACAACGTGGTGCTGGCGTTCCGCACGGTCTGATCCGTTCGCGTACGTTCCATCCGTTCGCGTACCTTTCCGTACGCTCTCGTACGTTTCCGGTGCACGGCGAAGGCCCGCCCCCTGCTTCTCGCGGGGGCGGGCCTTCGCCGTCGCCGTGCGCCGTCGCCCGCTCCGCGGCGCTCGTGCCGCCGTACGGCCGGCGCCTCAGCGGATCGCGAAGACCGGCACCGGCTCCGCGAGGTGCTTGAGGCTGCTGTACTGGTTGGGCTGGTCCTCGTTGACGACGACCACCGTGGAGCCCGGCCCCTGGTGCAGCGACGCCGAGGACGGGTTCGGGGTCCGTGACCCGAGAACGCCGAGCGGGGCCGCGGTCCTGCGCCCGGTGCGCAGGTCGTACGAGGCCAGGTAGGGCGTGTCGTCACCCCGGATGAGGACGGTGAGCCGCCCGTCCGTGCCGGTGAGCAGCGCCGTGGCCAGGTCGGGGAGCCGCTTGAGCCACTGCCGTTCGCCGGTGGCCAGGGAGAACGCGCCCACCCAGCGCACGCTGGTCTCCCCCGGGGTGATCGCCCCCGCGACGAGCCGGTCGCCGACCACGCGGGCCTGCCCGGGCAGCCCGATGAGGCCCTCGCTCTCGGAGTTGGCGTTCCGGTTGCCGTCGGCGTGGCGGGAGACCTTCAGGACCGCGCGGGCGCGCCCCTTGTCGTCGTACGACAAGAACGCGTCCACCCCGCGCTCGTCCCGCTCCTTGACCCGCAGGACCACCGGCGCGGTCGAGGCGAAGTACGCGCTGAGCGCGGGCGACTCCACGGGCAGGGCGGTGCGCCAGAGCTGCTTGCCGGTGGCCGCGTCGAGGGCGATCAGCCGGGTCACCGAGGCGTCCCCGCCGTACTCCTTGACGCACTCCTCCATCAGGAGGACCCGGTCCGCGGAGGCGTCCAGCGCACCGGCCGTGCACAGCCGCTTCTTCGGGAACGGCCGTGTCCAGGCCTGCTTGCCGGTGTTCGTGTCGAAGGCCCGCAGCCGCTCCGTCTCCACCGCGACGGCGGTGCGGCCCGCCAGGGCGAAGCTGCCGGTCCGGGCCCGGGTGTCGTACTCGTCGTGGCGCAGCTTCTGCTGCCAGCGGGTCCGCCCGGTGGCGAGGTCGACCGCGGCCAGCTCCGCGCACGGCTGGTCGTGGCGGGCGTACCCGATCAGGGCGAGGTCCGCTCCGGCGCGGGTGGCGGTGCCGCACACCGTGCGCCGCGTCGGCACGGGCGTCTGCCACTGGCGGCGGCCGTCGGCCAGGGAGTGCGCGGTGAGCGTGTCCGGGGTGATCCGCACGAGGTTCGGGCCGCCGGGCAGCGTCCAGACGCTGCGGATGTCGTACGTGCTGCCGCCGTTGTCCGACCCGGTGTTCTCGTACGGGAGGGACCAGGCCACGGAGCGGGCCTTGCCGGGCAGCGAGGCGGCCCAGGAGCCCGCGGGCCACAGGAACGCGGCGAGGCCCGCCAGCACCAGCGGGAGGGCGATCCAGGCCCGCTTGCGGTGCGGGGAGGGGCCGGTGACCTTGCCGTCCGGTCCCTTGGGGGGCGGCGGCACGACGACGGCGATGAAGGCCAGTACGGTGATCAGCACCGCGATCACGCCGAGGACCGTGAAGGCGTGCGCCCAGCCGTCGACGGCCGCGGACCCGGGCAGGCAGTTGTCGCCGGTGCAGACGCCCTCGATCCGCTCCAGCCGGGAATCCTCGATGTGGAACCTGACCGCTGCCGCGACCAGGCCTCCCGAGATGACGACGGCGGCCCCGGCCACCACCTGACCCACGCGCACTTCCTACCCCCCACAGGTAAAAACTCGTTCAACTGTGGGCGGAATCTATCCCGGTCCCGGGCGGTGCGGTCGGCGGGGGCCGGAATCGGGGGCGGGCCGCCGGTGCGGCCGGTCAGACCACCTGGTGGAGCCAGCGCACCGGGGCGCCCTCGCCGGCGTACCGGAAGGGTTCCAGCTCGTCGTCCCAGGGCTTGCCGAGCAGTTGGGCGACCTCCGCCTCCAGGTCGCTCTCCCCGTGCACGGAACGGGCGAGCGCGGCGCGCAGCCGGTCCTCGGGAACGAGGATGTCGCCGTGCATGCCGGTGACGGCGTGGAAGATGCCGAGCGCCGGGGTGGAGCTGTAGCGCTCGCCCTCGGCGGTGGGGCAGGGCTCCGCGGTCACCTCGAAGCGGAGCATGTCCCAGCCGCGCAGGGCGGAGGCCAGTTTGGACGCCGTGCCCGCCCTGCCCTGCCAGGAGAACTCGGATCTCCAGGTGCCGGGCGCGGCGGGCTGCCTGATCCAGTCGAGCCCGACGCGCACGCCGAGGACGGAACCCACCGCCCATTCGACGTGGGGGCACATCGCGCGCGGTGCGGAGTGAACGTAGAGAACTCCACGTGTCGTCACCGGGACCTCCTGCTGTGTGGGTCGAGGTTCGCGAACACCTGCGGCCTCGTACTCCCTGCGCCCTGCGGTCGGGGGTGACACGCCTGGCCGAATCCCGAGGCTGTCAACAGTAAACAGCATCCGGGGTGAAACTCCTGAAAAGGGACAGTATGTGACGTCATGTAATGTACCGGGGCCGATGGGACGGGTCACAGCGCCGTCCGGTGCTGTGGCCGGTGCGGTCCCGGTGGGGAAAAGCTACCGTGCGGCGCGCCCGGGGGTGTGACGTACTGTCGGTCCGGGGGCGGGGCGAAATACCGGGTGTGTGGCTGGATTCCGGGCTTTTCCACCCCGGGTCCACGGGAGGGTCACGGCGCGGAGGGAACACGGACATGCGGGAGAGCGGTACGAAGGGTCCGGCGCGGCGGCTGCGCGCGGCGGCCGCGGCGGCGTCGGCCCTGCTCGCGCTGGTCGCCGGGTGCTCGGACGGCGGAGCGCGCGAGGGGGCGGGCCCCGCCCCGGCGCGGAGCACCGCGAAGCCCTCCGCGAAACCCACCCCCACGTGGGACCGGTCGCCGTCCTCGCTCGTTGCCGTCGGCGATTCGATAACACGCGGGTTCGACGCGTGCGAGGTCCTGGCGGACTGCCCGCAGGCGTCCTGGGCGACCGGTACGCACGCGTCCGTACGGAGTCTCGCGGTGCGGCTGTTCGGCGCTGCGGGCGCCGCGTCGCGGAGCTGGAACCTGGCGGTGACCGGGTCGCGGATGGCCGACCTGCCCCGGCAGACGGCGCGGGCGGTGGGGCACCGGCCCGAGCTGATCACCGTGATGACGGGGGCCAACGACGCGTGCCGCAGCTCGGTCGCGCAGATGACGCCGGTCGCGGACTTCCGCCGGTCGTTCGAGCGGGCGCTGAAGGAGGTGCGGACGGAGCTGCCGAGGACGCAGGTGTACGTGGCGAGCGTGCCGGACCTGAAGAGGCTGTGGTCGCTGGGGCGGGGCAATCCGCTCGGCAAGCAGGTGTGGGGACTGGGGATCTGCCCCTCGATGCTGGGCGACGCGGACGCGGCGGACGCGGCGGCGGTGGCGCGGCGGGAGGCGGTGCGGGAGCGGGTGGTGGCGTACAACGGGGTGCTGGCGGAGGTGTGCGGGCGGGATGCCAGGTGCCGCTACGACGGGGGCGCCGTCTTCGACTACGCCTTCACCGGGGCCCAGCTCAGCCAGTGGGACTTCTTCCATCCCGGCGTGAACGGCCAGAACCAACTCGCGGCCCTCGCCCACCAACGCATCACCGCCCCGGACTAACCCCGGGGCCCTTTGCGCGCCGCAGCCCCCAGCACCCCTCCTGGACAGCGCCCTCGCCCCCTCGCACGCCGCAACCCCCTTCGCCCTGCGCCCCCGTCCCCCCGGGGCGACGGGCCCGTCCTTTCCCTTCCCCTCGTCCCCTTGGGCGACGGGGCCGCCCCAAGGGGGCGGGACGGGCGGGCAAGGGGGCGGCCCCTTCCGCTCCCGGCCCGCCCGGGTGCCGCCCCCCTGCCCGAGCGCCTGCGCCGGACGCGCGTCTCCGCCGAGGCCGTGAGCTCAGCCCCGGCACCGGACGCACAGCCCCGTCCGGCTCGGGCAGAGAGGCCCCGGACCCGCCCCTTTCCCTGAAGCGCTCGCCGCGCGGCCAAGGGGAACGGTTCCCGTGCAGGAGCGTCGTGGCTGGTCGCGCAGTTCCCCGCGCCCCTGAAGGGGCGCCGCCCTCGGTGGGAAACGTGCGGGGGCGTCGTGGCAGGGTGCGCAGTTCCCCGCGCCCCTAGAGGGGCACCGTCAGGCGGGGGTCCGTCAGGGAGTGGGCGAGGGTGAGGGTGTACGGGCCCTCGATCAGGGTCCAGGAGGAGGCCGCCTCGTCCCAGATCTCGAAGGCCCGGCGCGGAAGATCGAGCGTGACCTCGACCGTCTCCCCCGCCCCCGCCGTCACGCCCCCGAACGCCGCCAGCCACCGCGCCGGACGCCCGGCCGTGTCGGAGACCGGGGCGACGTACGCCTGCACGACCTCCCGGCCCGCCCGGTCTCCCGTGTTGGTGAGGCGGACCGTCACCGACCTGCCGGAACCGGAGACGGTGGCCGACTCGTACGACCAGGTCGTGTAGCCGAGGCCGTGGCCGAAGGGGTAGGCGGGGGCGGTCCCGGCCCTGTCCCAGGCGCGGTAGCCGATGAAGACGCCCTCGGCGTAGGGGAGTTCGCCGTCGACCGGGGCGACCTGGGTGACGGGCGCGTCGGAGAAGGCGGCCGGCCAGGTGGTCGGCAGACGGCCGCCCGGCTCCTCCGCGCCCAGGAGCACGTCGGCGAGCGCCGCCCCGCCCTCCTGGCCCGGGAACCAGGTGAGGAGGATCGCGGAGACCTCCTCGCGCCACGGCAGCTCGACCGGCGAGCCGGAGTTGACGACGACGACCGTGCGCGGATTGACCGCGGCGACGGCGCGGACCAGGTCGTTCTGGCGGCCCGGGAGGGCGAGGTCGGTCCGGTCGAAGCCCTCGGACTCGACGCGGTCGGTGGTGGCGACCACGACGACGGCGGTGTCGGCGGTGCGCGCGGCCTCGACGGCCTCCGCGATCAGCTCGTCCGCGTCGCGCCGCGGCGAGAGGTGGGACAGCGAGAACATCACGGCGGTGAGCGGCGAGCCGGTGCTCTTCTGGACCACGTGGGTGAGGGAGACCGTCACCGGCCGCCCCTCGGTGAGGTGGAAGCGGCCGCGCTCCTCGGGAGCGCCGAAGAACGACTCGAACGGGTCGGCCCCCTCGCGCGGGCCGTGGAAGTCGTCGTAGCAGGTCTCGTCGCCGACGGTGAGGGTGAAGCGGCCCAGGCCCCGGGTGCCGAAGACGTGCTCGCCGGTCTCGCGGGGGGTGAAGGTGCCGGTGATCTCGACGGAGTGCAGGTTGTCGTGGCTGACGCCGTCGGGGAGGTCGTCGCCGATCCACTGGACCTGGCCGTTGGGCAGGGAGCCCGCGCCGATGACCTCGCCCTTCTCGTCCCGGCAGACGGCGCGCAGCTCGAAGCCCTTGTCGGCGACCGCGAGCTCGTCGCTCGGGTCCGCGCCGACGCAGTAGCTGAGGGCCCCGGCCGGAAGCGCCTCGGTCAGGCCGTCGAGCGGTGAGACGACCCGCTCCGGGAAGACCGTCGCGGAGCCTCCGCCGAGCACCCGGGCGTCGCGGGCGGCGGCGCCGGAGAGCGCGACCGTGCCGCTGGACGCGAGCGGGAGGACGTCGCCCTCGTTGCGCACCAGGACGATCGCCCGGTGGGCGACCTCGCGGGCGACCGCCTGGCCGTCGATCCCGGCGGGGAGGTCCGAGGGGGAGACGACCGCCGGGGCGCCGTCCAGGACGCCGACGCGGGCGGCGAGGCGCAGGACGTTGCGCACCGCCTCGTCGACGACCGACTCCTCGACCTCGCCCGCGCGCACCGCACCGGCGAGCGCCTCGCCGTACACCGTCTGCGGACCGGGCATCGCGACGTCGAGGCCGCCCTCGACGGCGCCCTTGGTGGAGCGGGCCGCCATCCAGTCGGAGACGATCGCGCCGTCGAAGCCCCACTCGCCGCGCAGCACCTCGTTCTGGAGGTGGCGGTGCTCGGACATGGTGGTGCCGTTGACCGAGTTGTAGGCGCACATGATGCCCCACGGGTGGGCGTTCCGGGTGATCGCCTCGAAGGGGGCGAGGTAGAGCTCGCGCAGCGGGCGCGGGTCGATCAGGTTGTCGACGGTGAAGCGGTCGGTCTCCGCGTCGTTGCCGACGAAGTGCTTGACCGTGGTGCCCACGCCGCCGTCCTGGACGCCGTTGACGTAACCGGAGCCGATCTCACCGGTGAGGTACGGGTCCTCGGAGTAGCACTCGAAGTGGCGGCCGCCGAGGGGCGAGCGGTGCAGGTTGACGGTCGGGGCGAGGAGGACGTGCACGTCCTTGCGGCGGGCCTCCTGGGCGAGCAGGCGGCCGGCCCGGCGGGCCAGCTCCGGGTCCCAGGTGGCGGCGAGCGCGGTCGGGGACGGGAGGGCGATCGAGGGGTCGTCGGCGGTCCAGCGCACGCCGCGCACGCCGATCGGGCCGTCGGAGAAGACGAGGGACCTCAGGCCGATCTCCGGGAGGGCCGGGAGGGACCACATGTCCTGGCCGGCCAGCAGGCGGGTCTTGGCGTCGAGGTCGAGCCTGCCGAGTGCGGCGCCGACGACGTCCTCGCGGACCTGCTCGTCGTCGCGGGTGTGCTGGGTGGTGGACTCGCCTGCCACGGCCGTACCTCCTCGTTGAGATCTGCTGGTGCCCCCATGGTTACTCGGTTCACCTGTAGAACGGTAGGGTTCGTTGCCTTTTCGTGATGTGGGGGTCGGTGGGAGGTATGGCGTACCGTCCTGACCAGCAAGATCACAGGGGAAGCGGGTGCACGTGATGGCCAGGGCCAGGAGTGAGGAGAGGCGGGCGGAGATCCTGCGCGCCGCCCTCGAAGTGATCGCCGAGCGCGGCTACCGGGGGGCGTCGCTGGCCTCCGTCGCCGAGCGCGTGGGCCTCACCCAGCAGGGCCTGCTGCACTACTTCCCGACCAAGGAGGCCCTGCTCGTGGCCGTCCTGGAGGAGCGCGACCAGTGGGACACCGGCGGGGCGGGCCTGAGCCCGGCGGCCTGGCGGCTGGACCTGCTGGCGTCGCTGGTGGACTACAACGCGATGCGCCCCGGCGTCGTGCAGACCTTCTCGGCGCTGCTCGGGGAGTCCGTCACGGACGAGCACCCGGCGAAGGACTTCTTCACCCAGCGGTACGCGCTCGTGCGCGAGGGCGTGGCGGGGGCGCTGCGCGCGGAGTACGGGGAGCGGCTGCCCGGCGGACTGACACCGGAGCAGGCGGCTCCGCTCCTGGTGGCGGTGATGGACGGGTTGCAGTACCAATGGTTGCTGGACCCCGGGTCGGTGGACATGCCCGGGGCGTTCCGGGACTTCCTGTCCTTGCTGCGGCCGGAGTGAGGTCGGGTCCCCCGGAGCCGTCACCGCTGTCCGGCGGCCGCCGGGACCGCCACCCCCTCCCGGCGGCCGCCGGGACCGCCGTTCCTCCCCGGAGGCCGCCCGAAAGCACCGCCCCCTCCCGGAAGCCGCCCGGGAGCCGCCCCCTTCCGGAGGTCGTCACCCGCCATGCACCGAGGACCCGCCCGTACCTCCGCCCCCGCCCTGCTGACCGCCTCCGTCCTCGCCCTCTCGGCGTGCGCCGGCTCCTCCGGGACGGCCGCTCCCCCGGTCACGGTGGCGTCCCCCGCCGTCGCCTCCGCGCCCGCGACCGCGCCCGTGCTCACCGCCGACTCCCCGACGGCGGAGGAGCGGCGGCTGGACGGCAAGGTCCCGCAGGAGCTGCTGCGGCGCAGCGGTTTCCATGCCGTCGCGCCGGACTTCGCACGGGAACTGGGCGGGTCCGAGGGGTACGAGTCCGCCGAACGCGCGGTCGTCCGGCACGGCACCGCCCTGTGGCGGCGGGCCGTGGACCGGGCGCAGGGCCGGGGCGCGGCGGGCGGTGACCTGCCGCGCGACGACGACCGTCCGCTGTACTGGGCACGGCTGGCCATGGCCCGCGAACTGCGCGCCTGGAAGCCCGACTTCACGCTGCCGTCCGACGAGCAGGCCCGGCTGCTGGACCGGCTGGAGCGCACCTCGCGCGGCCACGAGGCGCAGCCCGTCATCTCCCCGGGCGTGGACCACGTGGTGCTGACGGGCTTCGACCCCTTCTCGCTGGACCGGGAGATCCGCACCTCCAACCCCTCCGGGGCCGCCGCCCTCGCCCTCGACGGCACCGAGATCACCACTCCCGACGGCCGCAGGGCCCGCGTCGAGGCGGTGCTCTTCCCGGTGCGCTGGGACGACTTCGCCGCCGGCGAGGTCGAACGGGCCCTGCGCACGCGCCTGCCCCGGGCGAGCCTCTTCGCGACGGTGAGCCAGGGCGGGTCGGACCGGTTCGACGTGGAGCGCTTCAACGGGGCCCGGCGGGGCGGCACGCCGGACAACCTCACGGTGGGCCGGCAGGGCCTGGCCCCGGTCGACGACCCGGGCGCGCAGCCCCAGTGGACCGAGACCTCGCTGCCGTACGAGACCCTCGCGGCGGCCAGGACCGGCCGCTTCCCGGTACGGGTCAACACGGCGGTGGTGGAGGCCCCGGCCAAGGACGGCGGGGACCCGGTCCGGCGCACGAACGGTCCGGCGCCGGGCTCCCGGGCGTGGTCGGGCAGCGGCGGGGACTACCTGTCGAACGAGATCGCCTACCGGGCGACGCTGCTGCGCGACCGGCTGGGCCTGTCGATTCCCGGCGGGCACCTGCACACGCCGGTCCTGGAGTTCGGGCCGAGGAACGCGACCGCCGTCACGGACCCGGTGTTCCTGAGGAACCGGGCGGACATCGTGCGGCAGGTGCGGGAACTGCTGCGGACGGCGCTGGGCACGGTCACGGACTGACCCGCCGGACCCACCACCCCCTTCCGTCACGCCGGCCGCGCTCCGATACTGGGGCTTCGCCGGTTTCGAGGCTCCACGGAAGGACGCGGGATGCGACGCAGTACACGGACGGCCGCACTGGCCCTCGCCGCTCTCGCCTGCACGACGGCCCTGCCCGCCGCCGCGCAGGCGGACCCGGCGGCCCCGCCCGGCCCGGCCGGCCGGATCGCGGCCGTCACCGTCGAGGAGGCCCGGCTGGAGCGGGCCGTCCCGCGGGAGATCCTGCGCCGCAGCGGGTTCGACGCGGTGGCGCCCCGCTTCGCCACGGCGCTGGCCGGGGCGACGACGTACCGCAGGGCGCAGGAGACCGTCGAACGGCATGGGACGCGGCTGTGGCGGCGGGCCGTGGACCGGGCGCAGGGGCGCGGCGCGGCGGGCGGCGACCTGAGCCGGGGCGACGACCGCCCCCTGTACTGGGCGCGGCTGGCCATGACCCGTGAACTGCGCTCCTGGGAACCGGGGTTCCGGCTCTCCGACCGGGACAGGGACCGGCTCGTCGAGCAGTTGGAGCGGTCCTCGCGGGGGCAGGACGGCATCGGCTACGCCGGGGCCAAGGGCCTGCGGCGGGTGCTGGTGACGGGCTTCGACCCGTTCACGCTGGACCGTGACATCCGGATCGGCAATCCGTCGGGGGCCACCGCGCTCGCGCTGGACGGCACCGTGATCCGCACCGCCGACGGGCGGCTCGCGCGCGTCGAGACGGCCGTCTTCCCGGTGCGCTGGGACGACTTCGCCGCCGGGGAGGTGGAGCGCGCGCTGCGCCCGCACCTGCGCGGGGTCGACCTGTTCACGACGATCAGCCAGGGGCGGGTGGGCCGCTTCGACGTCGAGCGGTACAACGGGGCGTGGCGGGGCGGCTTCGGCGACAACCTGAACGTGAGCCGGACCGGGACGGTCCCGGTCGCCGACTCCGCCACGCAGCCCCAGTGGACCCGTACGTCACTGCCGTACCAGCGCATCGTGGCGGCGCGCACGGGCCCCTTCCCGGTGTATGACAACACCTCCGTGACGGAGGTCCCGGCCGGGCAGACCGCCGCCGTGGTCCGCCCGGACGGGCCCACGCCGGGTTCGTCGGCGCGGGCCGGGGGCGGCGGGGACTACCTCTCCAACGAGATCGCCTACCGGGCGACGCTGCTGCGCGACCGGCTGGGCCTGACGGTCCCGGGGGGCCATCTGCACACGCCGGTGCTGGAGTTCGACCGGGCGAACACCACGGAGATCACCGACCCGGTGTTCGTGAAGAACCGGTCGGAGATCGTGGCGCAGGTGCGGGAGGTGCTGCGGGTGGCGGCGGCGCGGTAGCGGTTCGGGGGGCGCGCTGAGCGGCGGCCGTGCGGGCGGGGCGTGCGGCGGCCGTGCGGGCGGGGCCTGCGGGGGACCTCAGCGTGCCAGGCCCAGTGTCACCCCGAGTCCCACCAGTACCGAGCCGATGCCCCGGTTGAGGGCCTTCTGGCGGCGGAGCATGGCGGCGCGCAGCCGTCCGTCGGAGAAGAAGAGCGCCACCAGCGCGAACCACCCGAAGTGCGCGGCGGACATGAAGAGCCCGTATCCCGCCTGCTGCCACAGGGCCGTGTCGGGGCCGACGACCTGCGTGAACGTCGACACGACGAAGAGGGTGGTCTTGGGGTTGAGCACATTGGTCAGGAACCCGGCCCGCATCGCCCCCAGCGGCGACAGCTCGCGCTTGTCCGCGAGGTCGACGGCGAGCTCGGCGCGGGCGAAGAAGGTGCGCAGGCCGATGTAGACGAGGTAGGCGGCGCCGAGGAGCTTGATGGCGGTGAAGAGGGCGGTGGAGGAGGCGATGAGCAGGCCGACGCCGAGCATGGTGTACGTGACGTGGACGAGGACGCCGGCCGCGACCCCGGCGGCGCCCAGGAGGCCGGTGGTCCGCCCGTACAGATAGCTGTTGCGCACCACCATGGCGAAGTCGGCCCCCGGGCTGATGACGGCGAGGACGGTGATCAGCGCGACGGCGAGGAGTTCTGTCATGGGGGGATGCTCCCCTCGACACCCTTGCGGATCAAGGGACTTCGGGCTACATAGCAGCGCGTGTGCGTACGGTCACGACGGTGGCAGGGCCGGTGGTACCATCGTTCCATGAGCGGAACCACACGCAAGTACTCGGTCAGCATTCCGGAGGACCTGGCCGAGACGGTGCGGGCGAAGGTCGGGCCCGGGGAGTTTTCGGCGTACATCACGGCAGCACTGCGTCAGCGCCTGGCGATGGAGAGGCTGTCCGAGCTCGTCGACGACCACGAGGCACGGCACGGCGCCTTCTCCGAGACGGAGCTGGCCGCGGCCGACGCGCTCCTCGGCGGTACGGCGGACAGCCCGGCCCGGCACGGCGAGGAGCGATCCGCCGCATGACCGCACCTCTCGTCGGCAACCTGGTCCTCGACTGCCAGGGACTGTCGAAGCTCGTCGGCGACGACCGCGAAGTGACAGCACTGGTGCGGCGGGCACGCGATCACGGAGCCCGGGTCGTCACCAGCGCGATGACCGCGGTCGAAGCCCGCAACCCCACCGTCAAGCAGCCCCGGTTCGACTGGGTGCTGTCCCGCATCGAGATCGAGCCGGTGACGGAGGACACCGCTCGTGAGGCCTCCGCACTGCTGGCCGCCGCCGGTCTCCACGGCCACAAGTACGCCATCGACGCGGTCCTCACCGCCACCGCCCTCCAGCAGCCGGGACCCGTGGTCGTCCTCACCTCCGACCCCGACGACCTCCGCACGTTGAGCGACCGGAGGGTGCGCACCGTCAAGGTGTGACGGGGGCCGACCCCCGTACGCCCGGGAGGGGCCTGGGAGACTGACTGCCCATGCGCACAGCCACCGCCCAGTTCTCCGCCCTGCCGGGCGATGTCGCCGCCAACGTCGCCACGATGTCCTCCTTCGTGCGGGAGGCCGCCGCGTCCGGGGCCCGGCTGACCGTCTTCGCGGAACTCGCCGTCACCGGTTACGAGTTGGGGCTGCTGGCCGCCAGCCCCGGCCTGTGGACGAGCGGCCCGGACGACCCCCGGCTGGACCCCGTGCGCGAGGCGTGCCGGGAGACGGGCACGGCGGCCGTGGTGAACTGCGCCTCCCGGGGGCGGCTGGTCACCTTCGTGTACGGAGCGGACGGCGCGCCCCTGACGACGTACGCCAAACGACACCTCTTCGAGGGCGAGCGGAAGGTCTTCGCGGCGGGTGCCGCGCCCGGCCGCTGCACGTTCGACGGCGTACGGATCGCGCTGGCCACCTGCTTCGACAACCACTTCCCGGAACTGGCGCGGGAGGCGGTCAAGGACGGGTGCGGACTGTGGCTGGCGAGTTCGCTGTACGGGACCGGGGGCGGCGAGGAGGAGAGGGCGACGGTGTACCCCGGCCTGGCGCGGGACTTCGGTCTCCCAGTAGTGCTGGCCAATCACGTGGGCCGGGCGGGCGCGTGGACCGGGTGCGGCCGCAGTGCGGTGTGGGGCGCGGGCGGCGAACTGCTGGCCGAGGCCCCGGCGGACGTGCCGGGGCTCGCGGTGGCGGACGTGCCCGTGCTCAGGCGGTCGTAGCGGAGGCGGCGGAGCCGTCGGCGTCCTCGGCGTCCTCGCCGCCCTCGCCGTCCTCGTCGTCCACGGAGGGCTCGCCGAGGAGGTCGCGGGCCATCAGGGTGGCTCCGGCGACGGCGCCCGGCATCAGGAAGACGGCGACGAACGGCACCAGGTACGCGAGCGTGAGCGGCACACCGAACCCGAGGATCATCGAGCGGCGGCTCCGCAGCAGGCGCAGGCGTTCCTTCAGTTCGATGCCGCGCCGCTGGAGGGCGACGGCGGTCAGCTCCTCGGTGAGGAAGAACCCGGACACGCAGAAGCCGAGCACCGGGACGACGGTCTGCCCGACCACCGGGATGAACCCGCAGGCGAACAGCAGGACGCCGTAGCACAGGACCCTGACCAGCACCCGGACGCTGTCCCGCGCCGAGATCCACAGCTCGCGCACGAGCGGCAGCCCGGACTCGGGCGCGGTGCCGTCCGGCGACCGGGACTTGTCGACGCGCTCGGACAGGGCCTCGTAGAAGGGCTGCCCGACGAGCAGGGTCACGGCGGTGAAGGTGACGACGGCGAGGAAGAGCGCGAGCGCGAACAGCAGTGCCCGCAGCACGCCCCGGAAGAGCGTCAGCCAGGTCTCGCCCCAGCCGTCGGCGAACGGGGTGGCCCAGGCGACGAAGTCGTCCGACCAGGTGAAGAGACCGACGAGCGCGCCGAGGTACAGGACGAGCGTGACGAGACCGGGCAGCAGCCCGAGCCCGTAGCTCCGCCCGTGCCGCGTCATCCACCGCTGGCCCTTGGCCAAGTACTTGAAACCCGCCCCGAAATCTCTCACGCAGACACTGTAGAGGTGGGCTGGTGGGAGGGGGCGCGGCGGGCAATCGGGGTGCGCGCGGCGTGCGGTGCGCAGCACACTGCACGGATGATCCCCTCCAGGTCACCCCAGGACCGGGCCCTGGCCCACGTCGCCGCGCTGTCGTCCGGCGCGCCCCTGGACGCGTCGGTGCGCGTCACGCTCAACTTCCATCCGGACCGGTGGGCACGGGGGGTGCCGATCCTTCGGGCGCTGGCGGCGGCCGGCGTCTACCGCTCGCAGTTCGTCACGGGCACGAGCAACGGGGGCCTGACCGCGCACCCGGGCGGTGACCGGTGGCGCTGGGAGAGCAGGATCTTCGCGGGGGCGTACGACACGGCGCCGGCCGAGGCCCGCCCGGTGTACGGGGCTCCGAACTTCCGCGCCGACGCGTACGGGGCGGCCCCGCGCTTCGGCTCGGCGCACCTCCGCCTGCGGGCCGGGGTCCTTCCCCGGACGACTTTCTGCTACCCGGACAGTTGCCTGGAGCCGACCGACTTCGGGGTCGCCACCCGGATGCGCCTGACCGAACTCGCCCTCGCGGAGGGCCGGGACGCGCTGGACGACTACGTCGAGGCGCAGGTGCACGGGCCGGTCCGGCTCGCCGAGGACGTGGAGGCGCTGGTCCTGGACCCCTGCTTCCGGGGCACGGACGTGGAGGCGGCGGCCCGGCTGCTGGGCTGCCCGGTGGAGTGGCACCCGGGCTTCGCCCTGCCCGTACCGGAGCTGCGGCTGCACCCGGACTACCGGGGCCGGGAGTACGTCGAGCTGGGGGCGCGGATCGCCGTTTCGGGCCGCCTCGACCCGGCGGCCGTGGGGGAAGCGGTACGCACGGGCCGCCACGACCCGCAGGCCCTGAAGCGGGTGTGGCACTGCCTGGCCCGCTTCGGCCGACGGGAACCGGCCCGCGCCGCCCGGAACCCCTGACGGCGCACGGCCCGTGCGAGGCGCCGGACCCGGACCGCGCGCCCGTGGCAGGATGCTCGGATGCCCGAACTGCTCACCGCACGGCTGCGGTTGCGCCCGCTGCGCGACGCCGACCTCGACGCGCTCACCGAACTGAACGCCGACCCCGAGGTCGTGCGGGACGAGTGGGCGGCGCGCGGGCACGGCATCTTCACGGTGGAGGTGCGGGAGAGCGGGGAATTCACGGGTCGGGCTGGAGCGGTTCGTCAGCGTCTGTCATGCCGAGAACGGCGCTTCGGAGGCCGTGGTGCGCAGGCTGGGCATGCGGTGGGAGCGGGAGACGGTGGTGCCGGGGCATGGAGCGCGGGTGCGGGTGTACGAGCTCACGAGTAGGACGTTCGGGGGCTGATGTGTCCTACTCCGGCGCGCAGGGGCCGAGGGCACGGCGGTGCCAGGGCGCGTGCGCGCCGGAGACGGGGCCGGCGGGGCCGCGCGGTGGGGCGTCGCTCCGTTGGCCGTCGGCGTCGGCAAGGAGGTCGGAGCGCACTGGGCCGCCCGCCCGCCCGTTGCGGGTCAATCCCACCAGAAGGACCACGACGTCCGGCCCACCAGCTCCGCCGCGTACTGCGAGAAGGGCATGGGCGGATCGTCGACGACGCTGGACGCGGTCGACAGGACGTGTTCCAGGGCCAGCAGCTCAGCGCACCTTCCGTCCCTCGGGGGCCTTTCCACCGCCATGTGCACCTCGCTGCCCAGGACCGCCACCAGGCGGGCCCCGAAGCGGTCCTCCCAGCTCCGCAGGAGCGCGCACAGGAGGGAAAGGGGCACGTCAGCGGCCCAGCCGAGCCGGGCCAGGGCCTCGCTGCCCCGGTGGGCGGGCACCAGGAGCAGGCGGGCTTCGTCCAGTGGCGGCCCGTGCTCGTGCAGGAGCGTGGCGAGCAGGGGCGCGGCGGCGTCGTACCGCGCCGGGCCGTCCGGCGGTGTGCCCGGGGCCAGGCCCGGCCAGGTGGTGAAGGGCGGGCCCGGGTCGTGCGACCGGGGGGCGGTGCCGTCCGGGGCGGGGCGGGGGCCGGGGGCCGTCCACCAGGGGAGGCGTCTGCGGCGGTACTCCGTGAAGGCCTCGGCCAGCGTCTGCTCAAGCGGCAGGTGGGCGAACTCCACCGGGCCGCCCAGTGCGTAGGGGTGACAGAGGAGCGGCACCAGGCCCGGGAGGGAACGGAGAGCTTCGGGGTTCTCGGGGAGGGTGGACGAGATCCAGACGGGGGTGGCCGCGTGGCGTACGAAGCGGCCCGGGGGCAGGCCTTCGGGCAATGGGAACATGGGGGCGGACTGTAGCCCGCCGCACCGACAAGCGTGCCGGGCGGGCGAGGACACGGATGGGGGGCTGTGTGATTATTCCGTGGGCCGCCCTGGGGGGAACCGGAGCGGGAGTGCGTGGCAGCGGGGAGCAGCAGCGGTGGGTACGGGCGCGGGTACGGACGGCGGGTCTTCGGTGCCGGACGAGGAGTGGGAGAGGTTCCTCCGGGACTCCGTGAACGGGGTGCCGGGTGCGCCCAAGGAGCCCTCCGCGCGGGCCCGGATGGTGACGCGGCGGTTGCAGGAGCAGCCGCAGCAGGCCGTGCCGTGGCGGGCGCACACGCCTGGCAGGGCGCGCCGCCGGTTCAGGGCGTGGCATGCGCTGGTGCTGGTGGGGGCGTTGGCACTGCTGGGGGTGGCGCTCGTGCCCGGGAGTGTGGGCGGGTGGTTCGGCGGGGACGCCGCACAGGCCGTCGCCGGGGAAGGGAGCGGGGGTGGGGGTGGGTCCAGTGCCGGGCCCCGGCCCCGGCGCGGGACCGTCGAGGAGCCGTTCCGGGGATCGCCCGCCGAGCGGTGGGAGGACGGGGTGCGCGGGATCTCCGTGCCTCGGGCGAAGGCCACCGGGTGGATGACTGCCGCGCAGGTGGAGCAGGCGCTCGCGAAGACGCGGGATTTCCTGGTGGCGACCAATCTCGACGCCGACACCCTGCGCGGGAAGCGGCCCGACAAGGCCGTCGCGCTCGTGAATCCGCAGCAGGCGGACATGGCGCGTTATCTGCGGCAGGCGTTCCGGAAGCCGGACGCGGAGAACGATCCGTTGCTGCTGTTCAGCCGGTTCGACGCGGACACGGTGCGGCTGGTCGGCGACGTCGTCAAGGTGCGGGGGGAGCTGACCCTCCGGGAGGGCCCGCGCGGGGCGGTCGAGGTGGCGAGCGACGTCACGTACGTCTATCCCGTGACCCGAACGACCGCCGACAGCCGGGAGGTCGTGCGGGTCGTCGTCCGCCGTGAGGTGGTGGCCAGTTGGGACGATCCGGCGAAGGTGCGGACCGAGCCGGGAACCTTCTCGGTGCTGTCCTACCGGGTGAACATGACCAACGGCGGCTGCGGGCGCCGTCCCACCGGCTACTTCGCGCCCGAGTTCGGCCCGCACGCCGGCGGCGAGGGGCCGGGCACGGACCCGTACGACCGGAACGGGCCCGTCGTCGGGAGGGGCGCGGACGGCTCCTGCGGGAACGCCGTCCGTTCCTAGAGGCCGGGGGGAGCCCCCAAGACCCTCTTGTGTCACCTGAGTTCAGCCGGTAGACCCCTGCGTACCGATCACCCGCCCTTCCCGGAGGTACGCACATCCATGGCCGTACGCATACCGAGACCCGTGCTCGTCGCCACCGCCGCCCTCGCGGGCGCCGCCCTGATCGTCCCCGCCTCCGGCGCCCAGGCCGTGCCCGGACCGAAGGACGACGGGCCGAAGCACGAACGCACCGACCGGGAGCGGGAGTTGCGGGGGCCCGCGGCCAGGACCGGGGCGGGCGCCGCCGAGCGGGCGCTCGGGGACACCGGGGTCCGGCACGGCGGGCGGACCGACGGGTTCCCCCGGCGGACCCGGCTGAAGGAGCCCGCCGCCGATCCGGCGGACAAGTCGATCAAGCTGGGGCTCACGCCGTACCACGCGATCGCCCCGAAGCTGAACCGGCTCCAGCAGCAGAGCGACCGGGTGAGCGTCGAGCTGGCCGGGAAGTCGGCCGGCGGGCACGACCTGTACCTGGTGACCGTCACCGCCCCGGAGAGCCGGCGGGAGGCCGGGCGGCAGGAGCGGATGCGGGAACTCATCGAGAACTCCCCGGCGAAGGCGGCCAAGGACCGGGAGATCAAGGCGGAATACAAGACGCCGTTGTTCGTCAACAACAACATCCACGGGAACGAGTGGGAGGGGACGGACGCGTCCCTGAAGCTCATCTCCGAGCTCGCTTCCGCGAAGGACGCGAAAACGCGGAAGCTGCTGGACGAGAACCGGCTGTACTTCAACGTCACGGCCAATCCGGACGGCCGCATAGCCGGGACACGGGCGAACTCCAACGGGTTCGACATCAACCGCGACTTCATCACCGCCACCCAGCCCGAGGCCCGTGCCATCCGGCAGATCGCCATCGACAAGCAGCCCGCCGTCATGCTGGACCTGCACGGGTACGTGAACGGGACCCTGATCGAGCCCACCACTCCCCCGCACGGCGAGAACTACGAGTACGACCTCTTCCTGAAGAACTCGTACGCGAACGCGCTGGGAATGGAAGCCGCCGTCAACGCGCTCGGATACACGCCCGCGAAGGACGGCGTCGATCCGGCCGTCATTCCCTTCCGGGACCAGAAGGAGGGATGGGACGACTGGCCGCCCATCTTCACCCCGCAGTACCTCCCCTTCCAGGGTGCGGTCGCCACGCACACCATTGAGATTCCGCTCCAGGTCAACAACGAGGAGTACGACAGCCGGCCCGTCGCCGAGCTGCGGCGGCGCTCGGCGATCAACACCGACATCGCCGGTGCGGCCATCAAGGCGGCCGTCAACTACACGGCCACGCACCGGAGTTCTCTCATCGCCGACCAGATCGAGACCTTCCGGCGGGGTGCGGCGGGCGCCGCACAGGTGCCCGTGTCGGAGGAGACCGTGCCGGGCGTGCCGGGGATCGGCCCGGAGGACGTGTACACGACCGAGTTCCCGAGCGCGTACGTCATTCCGGCGGGCGGCGAGGGGCAGCGGTCCGGTGTCGCGGCGGCGCGGCTCGTCGACCACCTCGTGGCCAACGACGTCAGGGTCGAGCGGGCACTGCGCGCCTTCCGGGCCGGTGGGAAGAGCTACCCGGCCGGGTCGTACGTCGTGGACATGAAGCAGCCGAAGCGGGGGATGGCGAACGTAATCCTCGCCGACGGGCGTGACATCAGCGCCGACGTCTCCGCGATGTACGACATCTCCGGGTGGAGCCTGGGACTGCTGTGGGGTGCCAGCGTGGACCGGGTCGCGAAGGGGGGCACGGTCGACGTTCCGCGTCGTACCGTGCACGCCGCCTCCGGGACCGGATACGTCGCCCCGGCGGGGGACCTGCGGCTGCGGCTGGACGACCCCAAGGAGATCAGCGCCCTCAACGCGCTGCTGGCCGACGGCGTGCGGGTGCGGCGCGCCGCCGACGGGACGGCGGTCGTGCCGGGCTCGGCACGCCGGCAGGCCGTGCGGCTCGCGGACCGGTTCGGGGTCGCGTTCCACACGACGCGGGCCCAGGGGGTCGCGCCGGTCGAGCGGACCCGGGTGGCGGCGGCGGTGTCGTCCGGTGAGCTGTTCGCGCTGCGCGAGATGGGCTTCGACGTGACGCCGGTGTCGACGGGCGTGCTCAACGCCGGGTTCGACTGGAAGGGCGTCGACGCGCTGTACGTATCGGCGGACCTGGCGTACGGGAAGCTGAACGCGGCGGCGCGGGCCGGGCTCGACGCGTTCCTGAAGGAGCACGGGGTCGTCGGACTCGGCGGCGCCGGAGCGAAGTTCAACGCCGACGCGAAGCTGCTCGCGGCGACCGCCGTAGCGGGGAACGGCGACGCCAACGGTGTCGTACGGGTCGACAACGCGGCCGGCAGCGCGGTGACCGGCGGGGCGCCGGCGCACACCTTCGTCTTCTCGCCGCTGTGGTTCAGCGGGCTGGGGACGGGTGTGCGGGTGGACCAGTCGTACGGGAAGGCGGGCGGGAACCCGCTCGTGTCCGGGCACTGGCGCGCGAACGAGAACGGCACGGGCGGCCCGAAGGACGCGGCGGGGCAGCCGGCGGTCGTCTCCGGGAGGTCGGCACAGGGCGGCCGGGTGGTGCTGTTCGGTACGCAGCCGTTGTTCCGGGCGCACCCGAAGGGAGAGTTCGCGCAGGTCGCGCGGGCTCTGTATGTGACGTCCGGGGCGTAACGGGCGTATCGCGCGGGCGGCATGAGCAATGTCGTCACCAGCGGAATAGCCCGTGGCGGCGGGTGCTTGATCTCTCTGCAAGCAAGTAAGCGAAGAAGCAGGCAGAGAACGCTGACATCGGGGGGTTGATCCGCATGAGCGGGATCGAGGTCGAGGTCGAGGGGACCGTCGCCGCAGGTTACGAGGGCGTCCGCGAGGAGTTCGCGGCCGCCCTCGCCGACCCCGACGAGGGGCCGGACCACTCCGCCCAGCTCGCCGTGTACGTGCGCGGCGAGCTGGTCGTGGACCTGTGGGGCGGCCCGGGAATCGGGGCGGACTCGCTGACTCCGGTGTACTCCGTCACCAAGGGCGCCGTGTATCTGGTGGTGGCGCTGCTGGTGCAGGACGGGGTGCTGGAGCTGGACCGCGAGGTCGCCTCCTACTGGCCGGAGTTCGGGGCGCACGGGAAGGACCGGCTGACGCTGCGGGAACTGCTCGCGCACCGGGCGGGGGTGGTGGGCGCGGACACCGGGTTCACCGCGGAGGAACTCGCCGACGACCGGGCGATCGCGGCGCGGCTCGCCGGGCAGCGGCCGTACTGGCGGCCCGGCACGGCCGTCGGGTACCACGCCTTCGTCGTCGGGGCGCTCGCCGACGAGGTCGTGCGGCGGGTCACCGGGCGGTCGGTGCGGGAGATCTACGAGGAGCGGGTGCGGGCGCCGTACGGGCTCGACTTCTTCGTCGGGCTGCCGGACGCGGAGGCGCACCGGGTGCTGGACACGCTGCCGATGACGCCGACGCCCGCGCAGCAGGCGGAGATCGACGCCGACCCGGTCGGTGCGCACTCGCTCGGCGGGATCGCCTTCAACCTGAACGCCGAGAAGCCGACGGACCTGGTGGAGGCGGGCAACTCCTACGCCCTGCGGGCGAACGGGCAGCTGTCGGCGGGCGGGGTCGGCTCGGCGCGCGGCATCGCGGGGATGTACCGGGCGGTCCTCGGGGACGGGGTGGAGCGGGGGGCGCTGCTGTCGGCGCGGACGCTGGCCGAGTTCGGGCAGATCCAGTCCGACGGGGTCGACCTGGTCGGGGGGCCCGCGAGCCGGTCGGTGTTCGCGGTGGGGTTCCAGGCGATGTCCGAGGACAAGTACCCGGTGCTGGGGCAGGGGTCGATCGGGCACAGCGGGGCGGCGGGGGCGGTGGCGTTCGCCGATCCCCGGCAGCGGATCGCGTACGGGTACAACCGGAGGCGGGTGGCGTATCCGGGCGGGGCGGGGGCGGAGAACGTGCGGTTGGTGAGGGCGGTGGTGAGGGCGGCTTCCGCGTAGGCGGGGGCCGGGAGGCTTCTCTCCGGGGGCCCGGGGGCTTCTCTCCGAGGCCCGGGGGCTTCTCTCCGAGGCCCGGGGGCCTTTCTCCGGGGCCGGGGGCCCTGCGGGGAAGGCTCTGTGCCGGGTCACGGGGTCGTTCGGTGGGGGCTTGCCGGGGGCCCCGGGGGCTTGAGGTCTACCCGGTGGGTGCGGCGGGGATGCGCTTGCGCGAGGTGTCCCCGGCCCCGCCCCTTCACCTGGACCCGCGGGGGCATGCACGGTTCCCGTGCGGATGCGTCATGGCTGGTCGCGCAGTTCCCCGCGCCCCTGATGCGGGGAACGGACCGGTCGCGCCCGCGCGGCGGAGCCGCAAATGTGCACAGCCCCGCGCCCTGACGGGGAACGGACCGGTCACGCCCGTGCCGCGGAGCCGCAAATGTGCACAGCCCCGCGCCCTGACGGGGAACGGACCGGTCACGCCCGTGCCGCGGAGCCGCAGATCAAGCACAGCCCCCCGTCCCGACGGGGAACGGACCGGTCGCGCCCGGCAAGGGCACGGAAGAGGGGCCGCACTCCACGGAGTGCGGCCCCTCTTCGCGTACGGCTAGCGCATCAGGCGACGGACAGCTCGACCTTGATGTTGCCGCGGGTGGCGCTGGAGTACGGGCAGACCTCGTGGGCCTTCTCGACCAGGGACTTCGCGGTGGCCTCGTCCACGTTCGGGATGGAGGCCGAGATCGCGACCTCCAGGCCGAAGCCGCCCGCCTCGGTCGAGCCGATGCCGACCTTCGCGGTGACGGTCGAGCCGGTGATGTCGACCTTCTCCTTGCGGGCCACCACGCCGAGCGCGCCCTGGAAGCAGGCGCTGTAGCCGGCGGCGAAGAGCTGCTCCGGGTTGGTGCCCGCGCCGCTGCCGCCCATCTCCTTCGGCGGGTTGACCACTACGTCCAGCTTGCCGTCGTCCGTGGCGACCCGGCCGTCGCGGCCGTTCTCCGCGGTGGCGACAGCGGTGTACTTGACGTCGATCTTCTGGATGGACATACGGGTTGATCCTCCTGCTTGGTTCGCCAGCGGCTCGCGCCCACGCGCCGTGACGGTGTACGCGGACTCTATCGGTTCGTGTGTCCGGACCTCAGACCAGGGAAACGATCATCTTTCCGGTGTTCTCGCCGCGCAGCATGCCGAGGAACGCGTCGACGTTGTGGTCGATGCCCTCGACGGTGGTCTCGTGGTACTTCAGCTCGCCCGAGCGGATCCACGCGGAGACCTCCTCGACGAACTTCGGCTGGAGGTCGGCGTGGTCGGCGACCAGGATGCCCTGGAGCCGCAGGCGCTTGCCGATGATCGCCATCATGTTGCGCGGGCCCGGGACCGGCTCCGTCTCGTTGTAGCCGGAGATCGCACCGCACAGGGTGGCCCGGCCGTGCACGGTGAGGGAGGAGATGGCCGCCTCCAGGTGCTCGCCGCCGACGTTGTCGAAGTAGACGTCGATGCCCTCGGGGGCGGTCTCGCGGAGCTGCTCGACGACGGGGGCGTCGTCCTTGTAGTTGAAGGCGGCGTCGAAGCCGTACTCCTCGGTGAGGAGCTTGATCTTGTCGGCGGAGCCCGCGGAGCCGACCACGCGCTTGGCGCCGCGCAGCTTGGCCATCTGGCCCACCTGGCTGCCGACCGCGCCCGCCGCGCCGGAGACGAAGACGGTGTCGCCCTCCTTGAAGGAGGCCACCTCGAAGAGTCCCGCGTAGGCGGTCAGGCCCGGCATGCCGAGGACGCCGAGGTAGGTGGAGAGGGGGGCGAGCTCGGCGGAGACCTTGGTGGCGTAGTCCGCCTTCAGGTCCGCGTACTCGCGCCAGCCCAGGTCGTGCAGGACGTGGTCGCCGACGGCGAAGCGCTCGTCCGCCGAGGCGATGACCTCGCCGACCGCGCCGCCGGTCATCGGCTCGTCGAGCTGGAAGGGCGGGACGTAGGACTTCACGTCGTTCATGCGGCCGCGCATGTACGGGTCGACGGAGAGGTAGAGGTTCCGGACGAGGACCCGGCCGGGGGCGGGCTCGGTGACCGGGGTCTCGACGAGCGCGAAGTCCTCCGGGACCGGCCAGCCGTTCGGGCGGCGTACGAGGTGCCAGGCGCGGCCGGTGGTGGGGAGAGTGGTCATGACGGGTGCGGCCTCCGGATCGACGCGGGGAAACTTTAGTATCTGGAAGAACCTTGCTCCTCAATGATTGAGATTGTCAAGTAAGTGAGGTGGGTCATGGTGGGTGTCGCGGCCGGCGGGGCGGGCGGAGCGCTGGGGCCCCGGGAGTTCCAGCTCGTTTTGTTGCGGCGGATGGCCGACCACCAGCCGGGGCTGGCGGAGGACGCCCGGATCGCGATGGGAGTGAGCCTCACCGCGATGCGGGAGGTCAATCGCCGCTGGCAGGCGATGGTCCGCTCGCCCCGGGCACGCGGGGCGGTGAACCGCTACCGGTCGGTGCTGGGACCGCCGGCGGCGGTGGTGCGGCGCACGGTGGGGGACCTGGAGTGCGAGGCGCACCAGTGGCGGGTGCCGCTCTGGCCCGACCTGCGGCTGGAGGTGGTCACGGGGCCGGACGGGACGGCGTGGAACGAGTGGCTGGTGCGGGCGCCGGACGCGCCGGGGCCCTCGCTGGGCTCGGCCGACGACCTGGCGCCCTGGTCGGCGACGGTGGACGAGGTGGCCCGGGCCTTCGCGGCCTTCGGTCCGGTACGGATGCTCGACGGCGGCGCCCCCCACCGGGCCCGCCTGTCGCTCACCCTGCCGGACGGCACGGCCCGGGTGGCGGAGTTCTGCTGGGGCCTCTTCCAGGGGCTGCGGGAGACGCCGTAGACCCCGGGAGCCCGCGGTCGGCGGGGTGAGGGGCCGGGTTCCTGACGTACCGGAAGATTCTGGCGCGGCGTCAGTTCCCGTACCCCGTGCGGCGCAGCCCAGCGCGCGCCCACCGCGCGCACCCCGCACGATGCGACTATGACCGTCAGCCTTGAGCAGTTGCGCCGTTGCCATGTCGCCGTCGATCTGGGGGCCTCCAGAACCCGGGTCTTCGTGAAGGGGCTCGGCCTCGTGGTCGACGAACCGAGCTGCGCCGCCGTCAACACCCGCACCGGCGCCCTCATCGCGGTCGGCGCCTTCGCGGAGCAGATGACCGGGCGCACCCCCGACTACATCCGGGTCGTCCGCCCCGTCTCCGGCGGCACCGTCGTCGACATCGAGATGGCCCGGCGGATGCTCCGCAGCCTGCTCGGCGACAAGCTCCGCCGCCAGCTCCGCCGCAAGCCGGGCCTGCGGGCCGCCGCCTGCACCCCGCACGACGCCGACCCGCTCGCCCAGCGCGCCGCCGTCGAGACGCTCACCGGGATCGGGGCCCGCCGCGTGGAACTGGTGGACACCCTCATCGCGGCGGCCGTCGGCTGCGGGCTCCCGGTGGAGCAGCCCAGGGCGACCATGATCATGGTGTGCGGGGCGGCCACCACCCAGGTGGCGGTGCTCTCGCTCGGCTCGATCGTGGGCGCCGAGCGCATCCCCGTCGGCGGCAACGCCATCGACCACGCCGTCGTCCAGCACCTGCGGCAGGCGCACGAGCTGATGCTGCCCTCGCAGTCGGTGCGTCCGCTGCAACTGGCCCTGCGTTCCAGCGGGCTGGCGGCGGGCGGTCCGGTGTCGACGGAGATCCACGGGCGGGACGTGGTGACCGGGCTCCCCCGCTCGGTGCACGTGGACACGGCGGCCGTGCAGCGGGCCATCCACACCCCGCTGACCGCCGTCCTGGACGGCATCGGGAAGATCCTGCGGACCTGCCCGCCGGACCTGGTCGCCGACCTCGGCGAGAGCGGCATCATGATGGTCGGCGGCAGCGCCCTGCTGCCCGGCCTGGACCAGATGCTGCGGGACGCGACGGGCATGCGGGTGAAGATCGCGGAGCGGCCGGACGTGTGCGCGGTGCTGGGGCTCGGGGCGATGCTGGAGGGGCGGATCCAGCCGTTGATCCTGGACCCGCTGACGCAGCCGAAGACGGAGCGCAGGGGCGAGCACAGGTGGACCCGCAAGTCCTCGGCGCGGGCCGCCGGGCAGTCTCCCGACCAGTCCGCCGAACAGACCCCCGTCCATGCCGCCGCCCAGGCCGACCAGCAGCCCCCGGAGGCCGGCCCCGCCACATAGGGGCCGCGTGACGGCCGACGGGGTGCGAGAGGGCGCGGGAAGACCGGCGCGGGGCAGTACGTCCGCCGTCGCCGCCGGAAGCTGCGGCCCGCCGCCCCGCCTGGTTAGGGTCGTACGAGATCGGCACATACCCGGCACGAAGGAACCCGACCGCCATGCACCGAGAGGGACGCACGGCCCCCGGCCTGCCCCGGCTGCTCGACGCGGTGCTCGGCGTGGGCACGGACCTGGAGCTGCGCGGCACCCTCCAGCACCTGGTGGACTCGGCCGTGGAGCTCACCGGGGCGAGGTACGGCGCCCTCGGTGTGCTCGACGCCGAGCGGACCCGCGTCACCGACCTGTACACGGCGGGCCTGGACGCGGCGGCCCGCGAGCGGATCGGACGGCTGCCGGACGGGCACAGCGGCCTGCTGGGCGCGCTGGTCCGGGAACCACGCCCGCTGCTCGTGCCGAGCGTCCGCGCCGACATCCGCTCGGTGGGCTTCCCCGCTGGGCATCCGGCGATGGACACCTTCGTCGGGGTGCCGGTCCGGGTGGACGCCCAGGTCTTCGGCAACCTGTACCTGACCGAGAAGCAGGACGGCGCCCCCTTCACACCCGACGACCTCTCGCTGCTGCGCGTCCTCGCCGCGCAGGCCGGCATCGCCATCGGCAACGCCCGCCTGTACGAGACGGCCCGGCTGCGCGAGCACTGGATCGAGGGCGCCGCCGCCGTCACCACCGCCCTGCTGCACGGCGGGAGCGCCGAGGACCCGCTCATGACCGTCGCCGACAAGGCCCGCCTGCTGTCCGGCGCGGCGGCCGGAATCGTCCTCCAGCCGACCGCGGACGCCGGCATGGAGATCGTCGCCGCGGCCACCGGGCCCGGCGACGACGCGGCCGACCTGCTCGGCACCGCGATCGAGCCCGGCAGCCCGGTGCTCACCCAACTCCTGGGCGGCGAGCCGGTGTTCGTGGAGGACTCGGCGACGGACGACCGGATGACGACGGCCGTGCGGTCCCGTTTCGGCCCCAGCATGCTGCTGCCCCTGCAGAGCGGCGGCCGGCTCATCGGGACGCTCGCCCTGCCCCGCCGCCGCGGCGACGTGCCGTACACGGCGGTCGAGCGGCTGCTCGCCACCCAGTTCGCCTCGCAGGCCGCGCTCGCGATGGTGCTGGCCGACGGACGCGAGGCCCGGGAGCGCCTGGCGGTCTTCGAGGACCGGGACCGGATCGCCCGCGACCTGCACGACCTGGTCGTACAACGCCTGTTCGCGACGGAGATGATGCTGGAGTCGACCCGGCGGCGGGCGGCGAACGCCGCGTCCGCGGCCCCCGGCATGGACGAGCTGCTCGCACGGGCCGTCGACGAGCTGGACTCCACCATCCAGGAGGTCCGCACCGCGATCTTCGCCCTCCAGCAGCCCCCCGCCGACGCGCCGACGACCGTACGGGGCAGGGTGCTGCGGGAGACGGCCGGCGCGGGCGCGCTGCTCGGGTTCGCGCCGTCCGTGCACTTCGAGGGGGCCGTCGACGCGGTGGTCCCCGAACCGGTGGCGAAACAACTGATCGCGGCCCTGCGCGGGGCGCTGGCCGCCGCGCACCGGCGTGCGGGCGTCACCTCCGTGCAGGTCCGCGTGGACGCGACGGCACACCTCCCGGACGGGCGCGACGGCGTACGGCTGACGGTGCGCGACGACGGGGAGCGGGAGGGCGGGGAGCGGGAGGCCGGGGAGCGGCAGGGCTCGGACGCGGGCGAGAGCCAGGGCGGGCGGGCGGAGACCGTGGTGAGCTGGCAGGCCCCGCTGCGGTGAGCGGCGCCCCCGCTCCCGCCGCGCCCTCCGCCGCACGGCCGGGTTCCTGCCGCGCCCTCCGCCGCGCGGCCGGGTCCCCGCCGCGAAATCCGGTCGGCGGTGTACGCGGCGCAGATCGCCTGGCCGCTGCCGCAGGGCCGGCTGCGGCTACACCCCGTACACCCTGGCCGCCGTTCCGCCGAACACCTGCGCCCGCTCGGCGTCCGACAGGCCCGCCGTCAACTCCCGCGCCACGTCCAGCACTTGTGCGTAGGTGGCGGCCAGGCGGCACACCGGCCAGTCCGACCCGTACATCAGCCGCTCCGGACCGAAGGCGTCCAGCACCACCTCCGCGTACGGCCGCAGGTCGTCGGTCCGCCAGTGGTCCCAGTCCGCCTCCACCACCATCCCCGACAGCTTGCACACCACGTTCGGCAGCGCCGCCAGCTCCCGCACCAGCGCGGCCCACGGCTCGGGCCCGCCCCGCGCGATCGGCGGCTTGCCCAGGTGGTCCAGGACGAAGGTCAGGCCCGGGTGCGCCGCCGCGGCCTCCGCCGCGGCGGCGAGCTGGCCGGGCACGACCACCAGGTCGTACGCCAGTCCCGCGGCCGCCACCGCCGCCAGGCCCCGGCCCACGTCCTCCCGCAGCAGCCACCGCGGGTCGGGCTCCGCCTGGACCTGGTGGCGGACGCCCACCAGCGCCGGGCCGCCGGGCAGCGCGCGCAGGCGGGCCAGTTCGTCGGCCACGCCGTCCGAGGTGAGGTCGGTCCACCCGACCACCCCCGCGATCAGCTCGTGCGCGGCGGCCAGCGCCAGCAGCTCCGGGGTCTCGTCCGCGACCGTCACCGTCTGGACCAGGACCGTCGCGTCCACGCCCGCCGCCCGGGCCTCCGGCAGCAGGTCGGACACCAGGAAGTCGCGCCGCAGGGGCGCCAGCCGGGGACCGGTGATCCAGTCCTGGTCCCGTACCGACAGGTCCCACACATGGTGGTGCGCGTCCACGATCCGCCCGCTCACCGCACCGGCACCTCCCGCCCGCTCACGACACCGGCCCCCCGTCCGATCCGCCCGTCCACCGCACCGGTGCTCACAGCGTCAGCAGCCCCTCTTCCCGCAGCTCGTCCCACAGCTCCCCCGGCACCCGGACGGCCAGCATCGCCGCCGCGTCCGCGGCCTCCGCCGCCGACCGCATCCCCACCAGCACGCTCGCCACCGCCGGGTGGCGGAACGGGAAGTTCAGGGCGGCGGCCCGCAGCGGGACCCCGTGGGCCTCCGCGACGGCCTTGATGCGCAGGGCCCGGCCCAGCAGGTCCACGGACGCCGCCTTGTAGTCGTACGTCGCCCCCGGCTGCGGATCGGCCAGCAGCCCCGAGTTGAAGACCCCGCCGATCACCACGCTCCGGCCGCGCCGCAGCGCCTCCGGCAGCAACGACGTCCCCGCCCGCTGGTCCAGCAGGCTGTACCGGCCGGCGCACAGCAGCACGTCGGCGTCCGTCTCCCGGAGGTAGCGCTCCAGCGGGGCGACCTGGTTCATGCCCGCGCCGATCGCGCCGACCGTGCCCTCCGCCCGCATCCGCTCCAGTGCGGGGTAGGCCTCGCGCAGGGCCTGTTCGCCGCCGTCGCCGCACTCGTCGGCGTCGTGCAGGTAGACGACGTCGATCCGGTCCAGGCCCAGCCGGGTCAGGCTGTCCTCGATGGACCTGCGCACCCCGTCCGCGCTGAAGTCCCACACCCGGCGGCGGTCCGCGGCCACCGCGAAACCCTCGTCCGTGCCGCCGGAACCACCCGCACCGTCCGCACCGTCCGGCACCAGGAGGCGGCCGGCCTTCGTCGACAGGGTGTACGCGTCCCTGGGGCGCCCGCGCAGGGCCTCCCCCAGGCGGCGTTCGGAGAGGCCCAGGCCGTAGTGCGGGGCCGTGTCGAAGTAACGGACCCCGGCCGCCCAGGCCGCGTCCACGGCGGCGTGCGCGTCCTCGTCGGAGACCTCCCGGAAGAGGTTGCCGAGGGTCGCCGCCCCGAACCCGAGCGCGCTCACCGCGACCTTGCTGCCGCCCAGGGTCCTCATCGGCCCTCCGGACGCAGGCGCAGGCCCTGCATGCCGCCGTCCACGGCCAGCGAGGCGCCGGTGACCGAGCCGGCGGCCGGGCTCGCCAAGTAGGCGACCGCGGCGGCGACCTCGTCGGCGCCGACCAGGCGGCCCATGGGCTGGCGGGCGTTGAGCGCGGCGCGCTCCGCCTCCGGGTCGTCGGCCGCGTCCAGCAGGCGGCCCACCCACGGGGTGTCCGCGGTGCCGGGGTTGACGCAGTTGACGCGTATCCCCTCCCGGACGTGGTCGGCGGCCATCGCGAGGGTCAGGGACAGGACCGCGCCCTTGCTCGCGCTGTACAGGGCGCGCTGGGGCAGCCCGGCGGTGGCGGCGATCGAGCAGGTGTTGACGATCGACGCGTGCGCCGACGCGCGCAGCGCGGGCAGGGCCGCGCGGGTCACCCGGACCATGCCGACCACGTTGACGTCCAGCACCCGGTGCCACTGCTCGTCGTCGTTGTCCTCGACGGTTCCGGCGGCCCCGATGCCCGCGTTGTTGACCAGGACGTCCAGTCCGCCCAGCGCTTCCAGCGCGGCCGCCACCCCGGACCGTACCGAGGCGTCGTCCGCGACGTCCGCCGTGAACCCGAGCAGCGGGGGCCGGGCCCCCGAGGGGTCCAGATCCAGTACGGCCACCTGCGCGCCCCGTGCCGCCAGCAGCCGGGCGGTGGCCAGGCCGATGCCCGACGCGCCCCCCGTGACCAGCGCCCTCAGCCCTGCCAGCTCGCTCATGCCCCTGCCCCTTCGGTGATCTGTGCGGCCAGGTCGGCGGCCCAGAACCGGCCGTCCGGATAGGTGAACTCGGCGATCGACTCCGCGTGCATGGTCGCCGAGAAGCCGGGCGCGGTGGGGGCCGTGTAGTGGCCCCGGCGCATCACGACCGGGTCGGTGAAGTGCTGGTGGAGGTGGTCGACGTACTCGATGACCCGGTCCTCGGTGGTGCCGGTGAGCGCGACGTAGTCGAACATCGACAGGTGCTGCACCAGCTCGCACAGGCCCACGCCGCCCGCGTGCGGGCAGACCGGGACGCCGAACTTGGCGGCGAGGAGCAGGATCGCCAGGTTCTCGCCCACACCGCCGACGCGCGCCGCGTCGATCTGGAGGACGTCCAGCGCGCCCGCCTGGAGGAGCTGCTTGAAGATGATGCGGTTCTGGACGTGCTCGCCGGTCGCGACCTTGATGTCGGGGCCGACGGCCTCGCGGACGGCGGCGTGGCCGAGGACGTCGTCGGGACTGGTGGGCTCCTCGATCCAGTACGGGTCGAAGTCGCCCAGCGCCCGGGTCCACTCGATGGCCTCGCCGACGTTCCAGCGCTGGTTGGCGTCGATGGCGATGCGGATGTCCGGTCCCACGGCGGCGCGCGCCGTGCGCATGCGGCGTACGTCGTCGGCGAGGTCGGCGCCCACCTTCAGCTTGATCTGGGTGAAGCCGTCGGCGACCGCCTCCTGGGCGAGGCGGGTCAGCTTCTCGTCGGAGTAGCCGAGCCAGCCGGGCGAGGTGGTGTAGCCGGGGTAGCCGGTCTCGCGGAGCTTCGCCTCGCGTTCGGCGGCTCCCTGCTTGCCGGCACGGAGCAGGTGCAGGGCGTCGGCGGGGCTCAGCACGTCGGCGATGTAGCGGAAGTCGATCTGCGCCACGAGCCACTCGGGATCGGCGTCGGCGAGCAGCTTCCAGAGCGGCTTCTCGGCGCGTTTGGCGGCGAGGTCCCAGACGGCGTTGACGACCGCGCCGATCGCCATGTGCATCACCCCCTTCTCGGGTCCCAGCCAGCGGAGCTGGCTGTCACCGACGAGGGCCCGGCCCAGGCTGCCCGGGTCGGCGCACAGTTCGTCGACGGAGCGGCCGATCACATGGGGCCGGAGCGCCTCGATGGCGGCGACCTGCACGTCGTTGCCGCGCCCGATGGTGAAGGTGAAGCCGTGCCCCTCGATCCTGCCGGGGCCCTCGGGGGCGTCCGTGCGCAGGATCAGATACGCGGCGGAGTAGTCGGGGTCCGGGTTCATCGCGTCGGAGCCGTCGAGCTCGCGGGAGGTGGGGAAGCGGATGTCGTACGTGTCAACTGCCGTGATACGAGCCGTGGTTGGGGTCACGAGGAAGGCCTCTCATGCCTGGGCGAAGGTCTGGCGCTGGCTGCCGAGGCCGTCGATGGACAGCTCCACGGAGTCGCCGGCGCGCAGATACGGATTTCCGGGCAGGCCCAGGGCGACGCCGGCCGGGGTGCCGGTGTTGATGACGTCGCCGGGCTCCAGCACCATGTAGCGGCTCAAGTACGCGACGATCTCGGCGATTTCGAAGATCATGTCGCCGGTGTGGCCGTCCTGGCGCTCGACGCCGTTGACGGACAGCCGCAGGCACAGGTCCTGGGGGTCGGCGATCTCGTCGGCGGTGACGAGCCAGGGGCCGAGCGGGTTGAAGGTCTCGCAGGACTTGCCGAGGTCCCACTGCGAGGAGAAGTCGAGCTGGAACTCGCGCTCGGAGACGTCGTGGCTGACCGCGTACCCGGCGATGCAGGCGAGGGCCTCCCGGGGCCCGTCCAGGTAGCGGGCGCGGCTGCCGATGACGACGCCGAGCTCCACCTCCCAGTCGGTACGGGTGGAGTCGCGCGGGATCAGCACCTCGTCGTACGGGCCGACCACGGTGCCCGGGTCCTTCATGAAGACGACGGGCCGGGGCGGGACGGCGGCCCCGGTCTCCTCGGCGTGGTCGCGGTAGTTGAGACCGATGCAGACGATCTTCCCGGGCCGGGCGACGGGCGCTCCGACCCGCAGGCCGGCGGCGCCGGCGAGGAGCGGCAGCTCACCGGCCGCGTGGGCGGCACGGACGCGCTCGACGCCGCCGGAGGCGAGGAACGCTCCGTCGATGTCGGACGTGAGGCCGGAGAGGTCGTGGACGGTGCCGTCGTCGGCGAGGAGGGCGGGCGTCTCGCTGCCGCGCTCACCAAGTCGCTGGAACTTCATGCCGGTTGGACTCCTCGTTCGGGGTGGGCGAGTGGGCGAATGGGGTGCGGGCGAGCGGGGAAGGACGGGGGCGGACACGCCTCGGGCTGCTCCGCGACGCGTCCCGCGTCCCGCCTCCCGGGACCGGATGGCCGTCCGGCCGCCAGGGACCACGGCCGTCCGTCCCGGGTACGGTCCCCCGGCCGGGGGCCGGCCCCGGGACCGTGCGGACGGGCCCCGAACCCGGGCACGGGTGGTCCCGGGCGCGGGCGCGAACGCTCCCGGGCCCGGACGGGGGCCGGCCCCGGATCAGTCCTGGGCGCGTCCCGTGGTCACCCGGGCGATCATCAGCGCGATCAGGATGATGCCGCCGTAGATGGCCTGGATCCAGAAGGACGGCACCTGGGCCAGGGTGAGCAGGTTCTGCACGACGCCCAGCAGCAGCACACCGGTGAGCGCGCCGAACATCGTGCCCTTGCCGCCGTCCAGGCTGATCCCGCCGATGACGGCCGCGGCCATCACCGTGAAGACCATGTTCTGGCCCTGGTTGGCGTTGATCGCGCCGACGTACCCGGTCTGGATCAGCCCGCCGAGCGCGGCCAGCACACCGGCCGTGACGAACACCCCGAGCATGACCCGGTCCACCCGGATGCCCGCCGCGCGCGCCGCCGCCGGGTTGCCGCCGATCGCGTACAGCGCCCGGCCCACCCGGTGGTACTTGAGCACGAAGCCCGCAGCGCCGAAGCACAGGGCCGCGATCCACACCGACAGCGGGATGCCGAGGAAGGTCGAGGTGGCCAGGGCGAAGAAGGCGTCCGGCATGCCGAAGAGGGTCTTGCCCTCGGTCGCCCCGACGAGCAGCCCGCGCAGCACGATCAGCATGGCCAGCGTCACGATGAACGCGTTCAGCTTCAGCTTCACGACGAGCGCGCCGTTGAACGCCCCGACGAGTCCGCCGACCACCAGGATCACCAGGATGCCGACGAACGCCGGCAGCTCCGTGCCGAACCCGGCACTGACCGCGGGCAGCACCAGCAGCGCGCCCATCGCGGGCGCGATGCCCACGACCGACTCCAGCGACAGGTCGAACTTGCCGGTGATCAGCACCAGCGACTCCGCCAGCACCACCATCGCGAGCGCGGCGGACGCGCCCAGGATGGAGATGATGTTGCCGCTGGTGAAGAAGGTGTCGTTGGTCAGCGCGCCGAAGAGGACGAGCACCAGCAGGGCCGGCAGCAGCGCCAGTTCGCGCGCCCGGCTCAGCAGCAGGGACTTCTTCCGGTCGGCGGGGGTGCCCGCCGGCTCCCGTGCGTGCGCGGCCGCCTTCGAGGCTGTCGTGTCAGCCACGGTCTACTCCTTCGATGGATGCGATCAGCTCGTGGTCGTTCCATCCGGCCGCGTGGTCGGCGACGACCCGCCCGTGGAAGAGGACCAGAACGCGGTCGCAGCGCCGCAGATCGTCTATTTCGTCGGACACGACGAGCACCGCCGTGCCGTCCTCGCGGGCGCTGTCCATCCGCGCGAGGAGGGACTCCTTGGACTTCACGTCCACACCCGCCGTGGGGTTGATGAGGACGAGGAGCCGGGGATCGGAGGCCAGCGCCCGGGCCATCACGACCTTCTGGGCGTTGCCGCCGGACAGGTCGGAGACGGGCTGGTGCGGGCCCTCCGCGTGGATGTCGAGCCGCTCGATCAGCTCCTCGCCGACCGCGCGCTTCTTCTCCGCACCGACGAACCCGTACGACCCGAGCCGGTCCAGCACGCTCATCGTGGCGTTGTCGCCGATGCTCATGCCGGAGACCAGGCCCTGGTCGTGCCGGTCGCGCGGGACACAGCCCACGCCCGCCGCCAGCGCGGCGGGCACGTCCCCGAACGGCAGCTCCCGGCCGTCGAGCCGGGCGATCCCGCGCTCCGGGCGGTACAGCCCGGCGAAGGTCTCCGCCAGCTCGATCTTGCCGCTGCCGCTGGTCCCGGCGAGCCCCACGACCTCGCCCTCGCGGACGGTCAGGTCGATGTCCTCGTACGCCGCCGAGCCGAGCCCGGTGACCTGCAGCCGCACCGGGGCGTCGCGGGGCACCTCGGCGCGGGCGGCGTCCCGGGCGACCGTCACGGCCTCGCCCGCCATGGCCTCGACCAGGGCGGTGCGGGGCAGTTCGGCGACCGGGGCGGTGGTGATCCAGCGGGCGTCCCGCAGGACCGTCACCGCCTGGCACACCTCGTACACCTCCTGGAGGTGGTGCGAGATGAACAGGAAGGTGACCCCGGACTCCTGGAGGGTCCGCATCCGGGCGAAGAGCCGTTCGATCTCCTTGTTGTCGAGCTGGGCGGTCGGCTCGTCGAGGACGATGAACCGGGCCCCGAAGGACAGCGCGCGGGCGATCTCGACCATCTGCCGGTCCTCGACCCTGAGGTCGGCGGTCCGCGCGCCGGGATCGACCCGCACGTCCCAGGTGTCCAGCAACTCGCGCGCCTGGGCGTGCAGTTGCTTCCACCTGATGACACCGCCGGGGCCGGTCGGCTGGCGGTGGATGAACAGGTTCTCGGCGACGGACAGCTCGGGCACGACGGTCGGCTTCTGGTACACGCAGGCGACCTTGCGCCGCCACGCGTCCCGGTCGGAGAGCGCCGGAGCGGGCTCCCCGTCGAAGCGGAGCGTGCCCGCGTCCGGGGCCTGGAGCCCGGTGAGGACGGTCACGAGGGTGGACTTGCCCGCACCGTTGCGCCCCACCAGTGCGTGCGACTCGCCCGGCATCACGGTCAGCCGGCCGTCCTGCAGAGCGGTCGTGGGACCGTACCGCTTGGTGATCCCTGACGCCTCGACCAGCGGTACCGGGTCGGAGGCGTCGGAGCGGGTCACGGCGCTCACTTGACGTTGTTGCCCCAGAGCTTCTTGTCGTCGACGTTCTCCTTCGTCACCAGCGGCGCGGGCAGCTGGTCCTCCAGGGAGCCGTTCCAGTGCCGGACGATCGTGGAGCCGTGGTCGGTCGGGCCCTCCTTGAAGGTCTCGCCCGCCATCGCCTTCTTGATGTAGTACATGCCGTACTTGGCGTAGGTGTCCGCGGGCTGCGAGACGGTGGCGTCGATCTCGCCCTTGCGGATGGCCTCGAACTCCTGCGGGATGCCGTCGTTGGAGACGATGGCGATGTGCCCCTCCTCGCCGGCCGGCTTGAGGAGCTTCTTCGACTTCAGGGTCTGCAGGGTCGGCGCGAGGTAGACGCCGCCCGCCTGCAAGTAGATGCCCTTCACGTCGGGGTTCTGGTTGAGCACGGTGTCCAGTTGGGCGGCCGCCGCGTCGGACTCCCACTTGGCCGGGATCTCCAGGACCTTCAGGGAGGGGTACTTCTTCTTGGCGCAGGCCCGGAACGCCTCGGAGCGCTCACGGCCGTTGACCGAGGCCAGATCGCCCATGATCTGGACGACCTTGCCGGTCTTGACCTTCTCCCCGAGGAACTCGCAGGCCTTCTGCCCGTACGCGACGTTGTTCGCCCGCACGACCATGGCGACCTTGCCCTTCTCGGGGGCGACGTCGACGGCGACCACGGGGACGCCCTTGCGCTCGGCCTGGTCGAGGCCGGCGGCTATCGCGGCGCTGTCGAGCGGGGCGACGACGATGCCCTTCACGCCCTGGTTGAGCTGGTTGTTCATGTCGGTGATCTGCTGCGCCGGGTCGGAGTTGGAGTTGACCGACTTCAGCGCGTCGACCTTCTCCTCCTTCGCCATCTTCGGCAGGTAGTCGTTGTACGACTGCCAGAACGGGGAGGTCAGCAGGGGCAGGATGACGCCGACCTTGCCCTCGCCGCCGGCGCCCGAAGCGCCGGCGCCCTTGGTGCTTCCGCACGCGCTGAGCGCGAGGGCGGCGCAGGCCGCGAGAGCGGCCACCCGTACCGTCCGCGTCCGGGTGGTGGCGGCCGAAGGCCCGTTCGTCGTCCCGCTGTTCGCTCTGTTCACTGCCCTGCTCCTGCTGCCGGCCATCTGGCGGCTCCTCGGCTCTTGATCGAATCCCGTTCTCCAACGAACGGAGTGCGCGCGCCGAATATTTATCAGACCTTTCAGGTGCTCCAACACCCCTCTGGGCGTATTTTTCCTGAACAACTGGCGAATTGGTCCGATGACTTGGCCGATCGGGCACAGTGGGCTGGATAAACTGCGCCGCGCCCGCCACCCTTGCGAAGCACCGTCGAAGCCGGAGGAGCCCCATGGCCACGACCCCACCCGAGACCGTTCCCGAGCCGGATGCGGACACCGCGCCGCTGAAGGGCGGCTCGGTCACCCAGCGGGCGATCGAGGCCATCAAGGCCATGATCACTGAGGGTAACCTGACCCCGGGCCAACGCCTGCCCACCGAGCGGGATTTGGCCGTGCACCTGGGCATCTCCCGCAGCTCGATGCGCGAGGCGATCCGCGCGCTGACGGTCATCGGCATCCTGGAGTCGCGGCACGGCTCCGGCGTCTACGTCACGAACCTGGAGGCCGGGGACCTCCTGGACACCTTCGGGGTGGTCGCGGAGATCTCCCCCAAGCCCCGGCTGGCGGAACTCCTGGAGGTGCGCCGGATCCTGGAGTCCTCGGCGACGGCGCTGGCGGCGGCCCGTATCAGTGCCTCCCAACTCGCGCAGCTCGCCGTGCACTTGGACACCATGCGGGAGGCGGAGGACCCGGAGGAGTTCCTTGCCGCCGACATGGCGTTCCACCGTACGATCACGCAGGCGGCGGGCAACGAGGCGCTGGCCGCGATCGTGGAGGGCCTGTCGTCACGGACCTTCCGGGCCAGGGTGCGGCGGGGCCGCCAGGAGGCGGACGCGTTCCCCCGCACCCGGGAGGAGCACACGCGGATCTACCGGGCGCTGGTGAACCGCGACCCGGAGGCGGCCAGGGCGGCGGCGGCGGCGCACGTGGGCGCGGTGGAGGAGTGGCTGCGGGGGCAGTTGGAGGAGTGAGGGCGCGGGGCCGCGCCCCGGGTGCGGGGGCGGGGGTTCACTCCGCCGGTCCGGTGCCGCCCCGGCCGAAGACCTCGGCGACCAGCATCGCCGTCACCTCCTGGAAGGCGGCGGACAGCGACAGGTCCGGGTCGTCCACGTAGTTGAACGCGGCGGTGAGGGTGCGGCTGCCGTCGGGGGTGGCGTACATCAGGGCGCCGTGGCCCGAGATGCCGCCGTTGTGGGTGATGACGGTGCCGCCGTCGCCGGTGGGCTGGACGAAGACGCCCAGTCCGTACGGGACCTTCTCGTGGGTCCCGTACATCTCGGCCAGCAGCGGCGCGGGCAGCAGCTCGCCGGTGACGAGCGCGGAGAGGAAGACGTCGAGGTCACGGGTGGTGGAGACCATGTCGCCGCCGGTGGAGACCCAGGAGGGGTCCTGCCGGGTGACGTCGACGACCCGCTCCCGGCCGTCGGCGTCCTCGTAGCGGTGGTAGGCGTGGCCGTGCGGCCCGGCGAGGTCGGTCTGCGGATGCGCGGGCGAGGGGACGCGGGTGCCGGTCAGGCCGAGCGGCTCCAGGATCCGCCGCCCGGTCTCCTCGGCGAAAGTACGGCCGGTGACCTGCTCGACGATCAGGCGGACGAGCACGTAGTTGGTGTTGGCGTAGCTCCAGTCGGCGCCCGGCTCGAAGCGGACCGGCCGCTCCAGGGAGTACCGCACCAGCTCCCGCGGCGAGTAGGCCCTGAACCGGTTCTCCACCCACTCGCGGCCCGACCAGGGGATGCCGTGGACCTTCGTGCCGTCCTCGTAGACCTCGCCGGTGTGGTTGAAGAGGCCGCTGGTGTGCTGGAGGAGCATGCGGACGGTGATGCGGGGGTCGAGACCGAACTCGGGGAGGTACTGGGCGGCCGGGGTGTCGAGTCCGACGCCGCCCTCGCCGACGAGCTGGAGCAGCACGGTGGCGGCGAAGGTCTTGGTGTTGCTGCCGATGCGGACCGGTGAGTCGAGCGGGGGCGGCTCGCTGCCGCCCAGCTCGGCGACGCCGCCGGTGCCGGACCAGGTGCCGCGCTCGTCGCGGACGCGGAGCTGCACACCGGTGAAGCCGGCCTCGACCATGGACGCGACGGCCTTGTGGAGTTCGGGGCGGGAGGGGGTTGCGGACATGGCGGCGGTCTCCTTCGGGGCGGCGGTGCCGGGGGTTTCCGGGGCGGCGGGACTCCGCCGCCCCGGGGCGGTGCGGGCTGGACGGGGCGGTGGCCGGGCACGGCCGGGTCAGTTGCTGCGGGCGGTGATGTCGCCGTGGGAGGTGGTGGCGCGGACGGTGAGCACGGCGTCCGAAGTACCCGCGTTCCGGAGGGTGTTGGAGACGCGGCCGTAGGCGGTGCCCGCGTCGAGGGTGGCGTCCGTGCCGCGGGCGGCGCCGACGGTGATGTCGCCGTGTTCGGTGTGCAGGGCGACCTCGCCCCGGACGGCTTCGGCGACGGTCAGGTCGCCCTTGGCGGTGCTGAGGCGGGCGGCGCCGTTGAGGCGGCCCACCTGGATGTCGCCGGCCTGGAGGGAGAGGCGGGCAGCGGCGGTCTCGTCGAGCTTGACCTGCCCGTGGGCGCTCTCGTAGGTGACGTCGCCCAGCCGGCCGACGCCGCGGAACTCGGCGGTGGCCGTCGTCGCCTCGACGTGCGATCCGGCCGGGAGCTGGACGGTGACCTCGACCGCGCCGGAGGGGCCGAACTTCTTGGCCTCGGGGGCGGTGACGCGCAGGACGCCGTTCTCGTAACTGACGCTGGTGGACTCGGCGGCCTTGACGTCACGGCTCTTGGCCGGGTCGGCGGGGCGGACGTCGACGGTGGTGTCGGCGCGGTCGGCGGCGATGAGGCGGATGCTGCCGGCGGGGAGGTCGAGGTGGGCGGTGACGGGGGCGGCGGTGGCGAAGGTCTGCATGTCAATTCCCTTGTTTCGGGCCGGGGTTGCGTCCGGCTCGTTCTTTCCGATGACCTGAACGCTACGTTGCCTTCACCGACCCGGCAACAACTATGTTGCGTACAAACCGTGTTATCGCAGCTCAGGGGCCCAATTTCATTGCGACGTCCTGCCGCATAACGCAACAACACCACGCGCTTCCATTGCAATGGACTGAAGCTGAACGCTATGCTGCGCCACCAAGTGCCGTGCGTGAAGCGAAACTTGACGCGCCGCACGACCCCTCCCCCACCCCAAGGAGACCGCGATGCCCGGAGGCCGACTCACCCAGCAGGAACGCCAGCAGATCGCGCTCGGCCTGGCCGACGGACTCGCGTACGCGGAGATCGCGCGCCGCCTGGACCGCCCCACCTCCACGGTCACCCGCGAGGTCATGCGCAACGGCGGCCCCGCCTCCTACCGCGCCGACCTCGCCCACCGCGCCACCGAACGCCGCACCCAGCGCCGCAGGCCCGCCGCCCCGGCCACCCGCGGTCCGGCGGCGGCACCGCTGCCGCACGGCCGCGACCCGGAGGCGGTGCGCGCGTACGAGGAGGTGTTCACGACCGTTCAGATGACCAACGGGATGCCGCAGATGATGGCCCGGGTGATGGCCGCGCTCATGGTGACCGACTCCGGCAGCCTCACCGCCGCCGAACTGGCCCGGCACCTCCAGGTGAGCCCGGCGTCGATCTCGAAGGCGATCGCGTTCCTGGACGGCCAGGGCCTGGTGCGCCGGGAGAAGGGCGACGGCCGCCGGGAGCGGTACACGGTCGACGACGACATCTGGTACCAGGCGATGATCACCAGCGCACGCGCCACCCTCCAGGTCGTGCAGACGGCACGCGAGGGCGTCGCGGTGCTCGGCCCCGGCACCCCGGCCGCCACCCGCCTGGAGAACGTCGCACGCTTCATGGACTACGTCGCCGAGGCCAGCGCCCGCGCCGCCGAACAGGCCCGCGAGGTCCTGCACAGCAAGTCCGTCGCCGCCCCGGCCCCCGCACGGGACGCGTGACGGACCGCCCGCGCCGACGGGGTCAGGCCATGCTCTGCGCGCCGTCGAGGGACTCCCGCAGGATGTCCGCGTGCCCGGCGTGCTGGGCGGTCTCCGCGATGATGTGCAGCAGCACGCCGCGCACCGACCACGCCGCCCCCGGCTCGGTCCAGGGAGCCTCGGGCAGCGGCCAGGTCCTGTCCAGGTCGGGAACGGTACGGACGAGTTCGTCCGTCGCCCGGGCCGCTTCCTCGTACGCGCCGAGCACCCCCTCCAGGGTCTCCCCGGGCAGCATCCGGAATCCGTCCTCGCGCTCCTTGCGTCCCCGCTCCGTCTCGGCGGCCGGGTCCTCGATCGCCGCGGCCCCCTCGACGATGAAGGCGGCCCAGCCCCGCTCGACGGCGGTCACGTGCTTGATCAGCCCGCCCAGGCACAGCTCGCTCACGGTGGTACGCACTGCGGCCTGCTCGTCGGTGAGACCGCGGGCGGTGTTCCGCAGGAAAAACCGGTTCTTGGCGAGCGCGGCGAGGAGGTCCGCCCGCTCTCCGGTGAGGGTGGTGAGGACGGAGGTGTTCGACTCGCTCACGGTCATATCACTGCCTGCTTCCGGTGGTCCCCGACGCGCTCCGACATCCACGACCCTAGCCAAGAAGTAGGACAAGAAAGGTCCTACTTGTCCCACTGTCCCGCCCCCACTGGACCACAAAGGCGTCGACACCGGCCCCCGGACCGGACAGACTTCGCCCGATGACCCGATGCACCGACACACCTGCCGCCTGGGACGAACGCACCCAGCTCACCACCTTCCTCGACTACACCCGCGACACCGCCCGCGCCAAGTGCGAGGGCCTCTCCGAGGAGAACGCCCGCACCGCGCCCCTCCCGAACTCGCCGCTGATGACCGTCAGCGGGGTGATCAACCACCTCCGCTGGGTCGAGTACTACTGGTTCCAGGTGATCCTCCTCGGCGAGGAGGACCTGGCCCCCATGACCGACGAGGACCCCGACCGCGAGATGCGCATCGCCGTCGGCTTCCCGCTCCCCCAGCTCCTCGCCGAGTACGCCGAACAGAGCCGGCGCTACCGCGAGTTGGCGGCGGCCACCCCCCTCGACCAGAAGTCCGTGGGAACCATCCGCGACGGCCTCCGGGTCGACCTGCGCTGGATCCTCCACCACCTCGTGGAGGAAACGGCCCGCCACAACGGCCACTTGGATATCCTGCGCGAAATGCTCGACGGAACGACCGGCAACTAGGCGGCCCCTCACGCCTGGACGCGTCGTGATGCGACGACCCGAGGAGTCCCCGCGTGACCACGGAAGCCCCCAGCGAGCCCGAACCGTCGGCAGGGCGAGTCCTCGCCCTCCTGGACAAGGCCATAGCCGCCCAGAGCCTGCTGGTGCACAAGAACATCGCCCGGGCCCGCCAGCGGAACCCCGACGCCACCCCGGAGCAGGTGATCCGCACGCTGGAGCGGATGTACGTGAGCGCCCTGACCGGCACGGGGGCGGCGGTGGGCGGAACCGCCGCCGCCCCCGGCGTCGGCACCGGGATCGCCCTGGCGATGTCGGCGGGCGAGGTGTTCTCCTCGCTCGAACTGAGCGCCCTCTACGCGCTCTCGGTGGCCGAGGTCCACGGCGTCCCCATCGACGAGATCGAACGCCGCCGGACGATCGTCCTGGGCGTCATGCTCGGCGGCTCCGGTTCCGCCACCATCAACAAGGCCGCCGGGCGCACGGGAGCCCACTGGGGACGCCAGGTCGTCGCCAAGGTGCCCGCCGAGACGCTGAAGCAGATCAACAAGGTCCTGGGCCGGAACTTCGTCACGAAGTACGGCACCAAGCAGGGCATCATCGTGCTCGGCCGCGTCGCCCCCTTCGGCATCGGCGCGGTCATCGGGGGCGGCGCCAACGCCGCGATGGCCTCCCTCGCGGTCCGCTCCGCCCGCCGCGCCTTCGGCCCGGCCCCGGCGACCTGGCCGCAACCGCATCCGTAGCCGTACCCCCGCCCCACCCCCGTAAATCCCCTGCTCAGCGGGGCGCTCCGGTGTTACGTTCCCCCGCATGCCCGAACTGATCGCGCCCACCGCCCGGCTCCACTCCTCCTGGCTCGACGCCCGCGAGGAGTGGGACCCCGGCGCGCACCTGCCCGGTGCGGCGGTGGTCCTGGCGGACGGAGACCTCACCGATCCCGGGGTCTTCGCGGCGTGGGTGGAGACGCTGAAGCGGCAGTCGGACCCCTCGGCGGAGCTCGACGAGGGCCGCGTGCCGGCCACGCACTGGTGGGTGGCCGAGGGCGACACGTACCTGGGCGCCATCGACCTGCGGCACACCCTGAACGACTTCCTGCTCGACGCCGGCGGGCACGTCGGCTACAGCATCCGCCCCTCCGCCCGCAGGCGCGGCCTGGCCACCTGGGCCCTCGGGGCGGTCCTCCCCGAGGCCCGGGCCCTCGGCCTGGACCGGGTCCTGGTCACCTGCGAGGACACCAACACCGCCTCGGCCCGCACCATCGAGCGCAACGGCGGCGTCCTGGAGGACACCCGCACGACCGCCCTGGGCCGCACCCAGCGCTACTGGATCACGACATGACCGCCCACCGCCCACCGCACAGCGGCCCGCTCGCCTACTCGGGCGGTGTCGGGGTGTCCGGCCCCTGGAACATCGTCTGGATGTCCATCTCCAGCTTCACCGTGGGCCCGACGACGGCGATCCCCTTGGCGAGCATGTTCCGCCAGTTCAGGGTGTAGTCCTCGCGGTGGAGTTCGGCGGTGGCGCGGGCGGCGCAGCGCAGTTCCTCGCCGTACCCGCCGTTGACGGCCCCCAGGTACACGGTGTCGAGCGCCACCGACCGGCTCACCCCGTGCAGGGTCAGCGCGCCCTGCACGGACCAGGCGTTGCCGCCCCGGTAGACGAAGCGGTCGCTGACGAAGTCGATGTACGGATAGTTCTCCACGTCGAGGAAGTCGGCGGAGCGCAGGTGGGTGTCGCGGGTCTTGTTGCCGGTGGTGAGGCTGGCGGCCTCGATCCGCACCCGTACCTCGGACTCCTCGGGGTTCTCGGCGACCCTGACCCCGCCCTCGAACTTCTGGAACCTGCCGTGCACGTTCGCCATCCCGACGTGCTGGGCGATGAAGCGGATCGCGGTGTGCGGCGGGTCGATCAGCCACATGCCGGGGCTCGGCGGCTCCAACTGCTGCGCCACCTCCAGCTCGACGCGCCCCATGCCGAGCGCCTCGCCGGGCTCGATGTAGAACGACCAGCTCGCGGGCCGCATCGACTCGGCGGTCATCAGCAGCCCGTACTCCCCGGCCGGCAGCGCGGCCGTGAACAGCCCGAACAGGTCGGTGGTCCCCTTGGCCACCACCCGCCCGTCGCTCTTCGCCGTCACCGTGATCTCCGCCCCGCCGAGCTTCTGCCCGACCGGGTCCACGACCTCACAGCTCACGGTTCCGGCACCGCGCGGCACCGGCAGCACGAGCCCACCGCCGCTCGCCCCGCCGGACTTCGCCCGCGCACGCCGGAGGAGGGAGAGGACCATGGAGTTCACCTTTCACTGGAGACGACCGCCACCGCGCCGGTCACCCGACCGGAACGGCTCGCTCAGTTGTCTCATACATCGAACTCGCATCCGAAACCGCGCCACCCTCCCACCGGGGCGAACCGGGCCCTGCCCTCGAAGCCCCAGGACCTCGAACGCCGCAGGGCCCCCACCCTGAGGTGGAGGCCCTGCGCCGACTGCCGTGCAGCTCGGATCGTTTCTGCGACATTCCGTTGTGGTGGGGCGGGTGGGACTCGAACCCACGGCCGACGGATTATGAGTCCGCTGCTCTAACCGGCTGAGCTACCGCCCCCACACGGCGTGGCGCGTACACATGTACGCGCCGTCTGCCGCAGCATAGCCGGTCATACGATCTCCCGCCTCGGATGCCCGGCAACACATGACCATGAGGACTGCCCTGCCGTCCGGACGGTTCCCGAACGTGCCGCATGCCACACGAAGAGGGGCGGAGCGGCCGTCGTACGCACGAAAAAGAGGGCCTCCGGAGAGGCCCTCTTCTCTTCCTGCTCCCCCGACTGGACTCGAACCAGTAACCCTCCGGTTAACAGCCGAATGCTCTGCCAATTGAGCTACAGGGGACCGCGCTCCCCCGACTGGACTCGAACCAGTAACCTGCCGGTTAACAGCCGGCTGCTCTGCCAATTGAGCTACAGGGGATTGCTGTGCTTGCACCGAATGCACCTCCCGCCGGTCTTCCCGGGGGCGTGCGCCCGCTGCGAGACATACATTAGCGCAAGCAGGGGGGTGCTCCGCCAATCGGTATGCCCCGGGATGATCTGCGGGCACGACGGGTAGGCGGATCACACACCGAGACCGTTGCAGGAGAAGGGTGGCAGCCATGCGCTACCGGCTCACGTTCGTCGCCGGACTGGCCCTGGGTTACGTGTTCGGGACCCGGGCCGGGCGCGAGCGGTACGAGCAGATCAGGAAGTCCGCGCGGCGGATCTCCCAGAACCCGGCCGTGCGGAACACCGCGGAGTCGGCGGCCCAGACCGGGCGCGAGTTCGCGGACAAGGCCGTGCACACCGTCACCGAGAAGATGGGCGACAGGGTGAGCGGCCGGGTCCCGGAGTCGGTCGCCCAGCGGGTGCGCTCGCTGCGGGAGCGCACCCAGGGCGGCGAGGACGACTGGGGGACCAGCAACACCTGAGCGACGTCGCGGGAGCGGGCGCGGCGGAGGTGTCGGTGCGAGCCGGCTCCCCCGTCGCGGGTCTCGCCCCCGCCCCCCTCGTCGCGGGTTTCCCGGCTGCCGCATTCCGCCTCGGCGGGGTGCGGCAGAATCATGTGCATGGGCATAGTCGCGGGGTTGGACAGTTCCTCCGGTTTCACACACGTCGTGGTCTGCGACACGGACACGGGCGCCGTACTGCGTGAGGGGTACGCCCCCCATCCGATCGAGGAGAGGGCCACCGAGGCCGATCCGCAGGTGTGGCTGCTGTCGCTGGGCGAGGCCGCCGCGGACGGGCTGCTGGACGACGTGGCCGCCATCGGGGTGTCGGCGCAGCAGCACGGTCTCGTACCGCTGGACGTGAACGGGCAGCCGGTGCGGCCCGCGCTGCTCGGCAACGACAAGCGGGCGCAGGTCGCCGCGGCGGACCTGGTGGAGGGGTACGGGGGCCGGCAGGCGTGGGCCCAGGCGGTGGGGTCGGTTCCGACGTCGCCGCAGCCGCTGGCGAAGCTGGCGTGGATGGCCCGGCACGAACCGGAGAACGCCGCCAGGACCGCCGGTGTGATGCAGCCGCACGACTGGCTGGTGTGGCAGTTGCTGGGCCGGCCGGCCCGCAGGACCACGGACCGGGGGGCCGCTTCGGGGACGGGTTACTGGTCGGCGGCCACCGGCTCGTACCGTCCCGACCTGGTCGAGCTGGCGCTCGGGCACCAGGTGGCGCTGCCGGAGGTGCTCGGGCCCAGTGAGGCGGCGGGCACGACGCCGGAGGGGCTGCTCATCTCGGCGGGCACCGGGGAGACGATGGCCGCGGCCTTCGGGCTCGGGGTGGCCGTCGGGGACGCCGTGGTCTCGCTGGGGGCCTCCGGTTCCGTGATGGCGGTGCACCACGAAGCACTCGTCGACTCCAGCGGGACGATCACGTCCTTCGCCGACGCGACGGGCATGCACCTGCCGGTCGTGCACACCTCCAACGCGGTACGGGCGCTGCGCGGGACGGCGGAGATGCTGGGCGTGGAGGGCGGCGGGCTGGAGGAGCTGTCCGCGCTGGCGTTGAAGTCGACGCCCGGGGCGTCGGGCCTGGTGCTCCTGCCGTATCTGGAGGGCGAGCGGACGCCGTGGCTGCCGCACACGGCCGGGACCCTGTTCGGGCTGCGGCGGGAGTCGATGAAACCGGAGCACGTGGCGCGGGCCTCCTTCGAGGGGATGCTGTGCTCGCTGGCCGACGCGATGGACGTGCTGCGGGGACGGGGCGTGCAGGTGCGGCGGGTGTTCCTGCTGGGGGCCGCGGCGGAGCTGCCCGCGGTGCAGGCGATGGCACCGATGATCTTCGGTACGCAGGTGGTGGTGCCGGCTCCGGCGCAGTACGCGGCACTGGGCGCGGCCCGGCAGGCGGCGTGGGCGCTGGGGGTCGCGCAGGGGACGCTGTCGCCGGACGAGCCGCCGGCCTGGCGGGGTGCGGTGGCGCAGGTGCTGGAGCCGGGGGACGAGGTCGCCGTGGGCGCCGCCGTCCGCCAGCAGTTCAAGGCGGCCCGCGACCAGGTCCACCCGGGGGCCTTCGAGACCGGGGCCGAATAGCGGCAGGGGCGCGCCCCGGGCGGCGGGATGCTTGACCGGGGTTTGGGGTAAACCCGTGGGCGGGCCGGGGGCGGGTGGCGCAGGATGGGGGGCGATCCCTCCGCCCCCTCGCCGTCCGACGAAAGACCGCGCGTGCTTCTGAAGCTTCTGCGGGCCCACCTCGGCCCGTACCGGAAACCGATAGCCCTGCTGGTGCTGCTGCAGCTCTTGCAGACCAGCGCCGCCCTCTACCTCCCCACCCTCAACGCCGACATCATCGACAAGGGCGTCGTGAAGGGGGACACGGGTTACATCCTCCAGTTCGGCGCCTTCATGATCGCGGTGAGCGTCGTGCAGGTCGTCTGCAACATCGGTGCGGTCTTCTACGGGGCCCGTACCGCCGCCGCCCTCGGCCGGGACATCCGGGCCGCCGTGTTCGGGAAGGTGCAGAGCTTCTCGGCGCGGGAGGTCGGGCAGTTCGGGGCTCCGTCCCTGATCACCCGCACGACGAACGACGTCCAGCAGGTGCAGATGCTGGTCCTGATGAGCTTCACGCTGGTGGTGGCCGCCCCCATCATGTGCGTCGGCGGCATCGTCATGGCGCTCGGTCAGGACGTGCCGCTGTCGAGCGTGCTGCTCGCGGTGGTGCCGGTGCTGGGCGTCGCCGTCTCGCTGATCATCCGCAGGATGCGCCCGCTGTTCCGGTCCGTGCAGGAGAAGCTGGACACCGTGAACCGGGTGCTGCGCGAGCAGATCACCGGCAACCGCGTCATCCGGGCCTTCGTGAAGGACGACTTCGAGAAGGAGCGGTTCAAGCGGGCCAACGAGGACCTGACCGAGGTGTCGCTGGCCACCGGCAAGCTGATGGCGCTGATGTTCCCGATCGTGATGACGGTCGTGAACGTGTCGAGCGTGGCGGTGGTCTGGTTCGGTGCGCAGCGCATCGACAGCGGCGGGATGGAGATCGGCGCGCTGACCGCCTTCCTCGCCTACCTGATGCAGATCGTGATGTCCGTGATGATGGCCACCTTCATGTTCATGATGGTGCCGCGCGCGGAGGTCTGCGCCGAGCGCATCGAGGAAGTGCTGGGGACGGACAGCAGTGTGGTGCCGCCGCTCGCGCCGGTCGTGGAGCTGAGCAGGCACGGCGAACTGGAGCTGCGGGGCGTCGGGTTCAGCTATCCGGGCGCGGAGGAATCCGTACTCGAGAACATCTCCCTGCGGGCCAGGCCGGGCGAGACGACGGCGGTCATCGGCTCGACGGGCTCCGGCAAGTCGACGCTGCTGGGCCTGATCCCGCGGCTGTTCGACGCCACGGCCGGAGAGGTGCTGGTCGACGGCGTCGACGTACGCACCCTGGACCCGGTGCTGCTCGCGAAGACGGTGTCACTTGTTCCGCAGAAGCCGTACCTGTTCTCGGGGACGGTAGCGAGCAATCTGCGGTACGGAAATCCCGACGCCACGGACGAAGAACTGTGGGCGGCGCTGGAGACGGCGCAGGCCAAGGACTTCGTGCAGCGGCTGGACGACGGGTTGTACGCCCCCGTCTCGCAGGGCGGCACGAATGTGTCGGGCGGGCAGCGGCAGCGGCTTTCGATCGCCCGGACGCTCGTGCAGCGGCCGGAGATCTATCTCTTCGACGATTCCTTCTCCGCCCTGGACTACGCGACGGACGCGGCCCTGCGGGCGGCGCTGGCGCGGGAGACCGCGGAGGCGACGGTGATCATCGTGGCGCAGCGGGTGTCGACCATCCGGGACGCCGACCGGATCGTCGTGCTGGACGAGGGCCGGGTCGTGGGCGCCGGACGGCACCACGAGCTGATGGAGACCAACGAGACCTACCGGGAGATCGTGCTCTCCCAGCTGACGGAGGCCGAGGCGGCATGAGCGGGCCCGCTGGACGCATGATGGGACCCCCGACCGAGAAGTCGATGGACTTCCGCGGGTCGGGGAAGCGGCTGTTGCGACAGTTGGCACCGGAGAAGGTCACCCTGTGGGTGCTGTTCGTGGCGCTGGTCTTCAGCGTGACGCTGTCGGTGATCGGACCGAAGATCCTCGGCTCGGCGACGGACCTGCTGTTCGCGGGAATCGTCGGCCGGACGATGGACGCGGGCCCGACCAAGGAAGAGGCCGTCGAGGGGCTGCGCGCGGCGGGTGACGGCCGGCTCGCGGACATGCTGTCGGGCGTCGACTTCACGCCGGGCCAGGGCATCGACTTCGGGGCGATCGGCACCGTGCTGCTGATCGTGCTGGCGGTGTACGTGGGCGCGGGGCTGCTGATGCTGGTCTCGACGCGGATGGTGAACCGGGCGGTCAACAGGACCGTGTACCGGATGCGTCAGGACGTCCAAGCGAAGTTGTCGCGCCTGCCGCTGTCGTACTTCGACCGCGCCAAGCGCGGTGAGGTGCTGTCGCGGACGACGAACGACATCGACAACATCGGCCAGACGATGCAGCAGACGATGGGCCAGCTCATCAACTCGGTGCTGACGGTGATCGGGGTCCTGGTCATCATGTTCTGGATCTCGCCGCTGCTGGCGCTGGTCGCGCTGATCACGGTGCCGCTGTCGGTGGTGGTGGCGGCGAAGGTCGGCAAGCGGTCGCAGCCGCAGTTCGTGCAGCAGTGGAAGACGACGGGCACGCTGAACGCGCACATCGAGGAGATGTACACCGGTCACTCGCTGGTGAAGGTCTTCGGCCGGCAGCACGAGTCGGCGGAGGGTTTCCGCGAGCAGAACGAGCAGCTCTACGAGGCGAGCTTCCGGGCGCAGTTCAACAGCGGGATCATGCAGCCGCTGATGATGTTCGTGTCGAACCTGAACTACGTGCTGGTGGCGGTGGTCGGCGGTCTGAAGGTCGCTTCGGGAACCCTGTCGATCGGTGATGTACAGGCCTTCATCCAGTACTCGCGGCAGTTCTCGATGCCGCTGACGCAGGTGGCGTCGATGGCGAACCTGGTGCAGTCGGCGGTGGCCTCGGCGGAGCGCGTCTTCGAGCTGCTGGACGCGGAGGAGCAGGAGCCGGACGCGGTGGACGCGCCGGGGCTGCCGGTGACGGGTCCCGACGCGCTGCGGGGCGCGGTGGAGCTGGAGAACGTCTCCTTCCGCTACGAGCCGGACAAGCCGCTGATCGAGGACCTGTCGCTGCGGGTCTCCCCCGGCCAGACGGTCGCGATCGTCGGGCCGACGGGCGCGGGCAAGACCACGCTGGTCAATCTGCTGATGCGTTTCTACGAGGTGACCGGTGGCCGGATCGCCGTCGACGGGGTGGACATCGCGAAGATGTCCCGGGAGGAGCTGAGGTCCGGGGTCGGAATGGTGCTCCAGGACACCTGGCTGTTCGGCGGGACGATCGCGGACAACATCGCGTACGGGGCGGCCGGGCCGGTGACGCGGGAGCAGGTCGAGGAGGCGGCGCGGGCGGCGCACGCGGACCGTTTCGTGCGGACGCTGCCGGACGGGTACGACACGGTGATCGACGACGAGGGGTCGGGGGTCAGCGCGGGCGAGAAGCAGCTCGTCACGATCGCGCGGGCGTTCCTGTCGGACCCGGTGATCCTGGTCCTCGACGAGGCGACGAGCTCGGTCGACACGCGGACCGAGGTGCTGATCCAGAAGGCGATGGCGCGGTTGGCGCACGGGCGGACGTCGTTCGTGATCGCGCACCGGCTGTCGACGATCCGGGACGCGGACGTGATCCTGGTGATGGAGAACGGGGCGATCGTGGAGCAGGGCAGCCATGCGGGGCTGCTGGAGGCGGGGGGTGCGTACGCGCGGCTGTACGCGGCGCAGTTCGCGAGGGCGGTGGTGGAGGTGGAGTAGGCCGCCGGCCCGCCGGTACGGGGGCGGGCCGGGGCCCGAGTGGACCGGGCGTCCGGCGCGGGCGCTGGGGCAGGGGCGGCACCCGGTGGGCCGGAAGCGGGAGGGGCGGCCCCCTTGTCCGCCCTCCCCGGGGGGGGGCGGCCCCGCCGCCCAGAGGGGCGGGGGTCAGTCGAGGTAGCCGCGGAGTTGGTCGGCGAAGGCGTGGTCGCGGAGTTTGTTCAGGGTCTTGGACTCGATCTGGCGGATGCGTTCGCGGGTGACGCCGAAGATCCGGCCGATTTCTTCGAGCGTGCGGGGACGCCCGTCCGCGAGGCCGTAGCGGAGCTGGACCACCTTGCGCTCGCGTTCGCCGAGCGTGGAGAGGACGGCTTCCAGGTGCTCGCGCAGGAGGAGGAAGGCGGCGGACTCGACGGGGGACGCCGCGTCGCCGTCCTCGATCAGGTCGCCGAGGGCGACGTCGTCCTCCTCGCCGACCGGCGCGTGCAGGGAGACCGGCTCCTGGGCCAGGCGCAGCACCTCCCCCACCCGCTCCGGCGTCAGGTCGAGCTGGGCGGCGACCTCCTCGGCGGTGGGCTCGTACCCCCGCTCCTGGAGCAGGCGGCGCTGGACGCGCACGACGCGGTTGATGAGTTCGACGACGTGGACGGGGACCCGTATCGTCCGCGCCTGGTCGGCCAGGGCCCGGGACATGGCCTGGCGGATCCACCAGGTGGCGTACGTCGAGAACTTGTAGCCGCGTGCGTAGTCGAACTTCTCGACGGCCCGGATCAGGCCCAGGTTCCCCTCCTGGACCAGGTCGAGCATGGTCAGGCCGCGGCCGACGTAGCGTTTCGCCACCGAGACGACCAGGCGGAGGTTGGCCTCGATGAGTCGGCGCTTCGCCATCCGGCCCCGTACCACCAAGGTGTCCAGGTCCAGGGTGAGTTGGAAGTCCAGGTCGGTCGATCCGGCGAGCTTCTCCTCGGCGAACAGGCCCGCTTCCACGCTCCGGGCGAGCTCGACCTCGTCGGCCGCGGTGAGGAGGGGGATGCGGCCGATCTCGCGCAGGTACTGGCGGAAGAGGTCGGAGGAGGGGCCGGACGTGTCGGCGCGGGCGGGACGTTCGGGCACGTCGGGCCGTTCGAGGTCGGCCGGTTCCTCCGGTTCGCGCCCCGTGGGCGCGGCCCCGGCGGGCTCCGGGACCTCGGCGGTTTCCCCGGGCGTCCGCAAGGGGCGTTCGGCGCGGCTCTGCGCGGGTACGGCCGCGACCAGATCGGCCAGGGTCTGGGTCTGCACGGGGGCGACCTCCAGGGTGAACGCTGCCAAGGCGGAGCCGGGGGCACGGGCCACGCACGGGTACGGCCCCTCGTACGACCGACGACTGCGGCCGCCCATCACGGGCCACAAGCACCGCACTCAGTGTGGGGTGCGACACACGGCCGCCGCGAGGGGCGTGCGGTGACTTTTTGAGTCCGGTCCGTGACCGAGTGGTGACCCGGGGGAGCTAGAGGGCTGCCGCGCCGTGGTTGCGGAGGGACTGGGCGTACTGCTGGAGGACCCACAGCTCGTTCTGCACGGCGGTGGGGTCGCCGTGGTGGCCGAGGCGGGCCAGCGAGCCCTGGACCTCCAGGATGCGGCGGTCGACGGCGCGCAGCCGGACCTGGACGAGTTGGACGCCCGCGTAGACCTCGTCGACGGTCTTGGCGTGCAGGGCCTCCACCGCGAGCTCGGTCACCATGGCCCTGACCTGGTCGTCGACGGCGCACTCGCGGACCCGGGCGAGGTAGTCGGCGGGGGCCTGCGCGCCGAGTTCAACGCCGCCCGCCTCCTCGATGGTCTGCCGGACGGCCGCGTACGGCGGGGCGGTGAACTCGTCGGCGCCGTACGCGTCGAAGGCCGGGGAGACCAGGTCGGGGCGCTGGAGGGCGAGCTTGAGGAGTTCGCGCTCGGTGCGGTGGACGGGGCTGCGCAGGTTGAGCGCGGGGCCGCGCACGGCGGGGGCGGCGGGGGCGGCGTCGTAGGCCCGCTGTCGTTGCCGGGGGTCCGCGGAGGGGCCGCGGCCGCCGCGGTCCTTGGCCCAGCGGGCGAGCTGGGCGATGCGCTTGACGACGAACTGGGTGTCGAGGATGCCGAGCATGCCCGCGAGCTGGACGGCGACCTCGTGCTGGGAGGCGCTGTTCTTGATGCGGGCGACGACGGGGCCGGCCTCGTCGAGGGCGGCGGCGCGGCCCGCCGGGGTCTCCAGGTCGTAGCGGGCGATGATCTGCCGCAGCGCGAACTCGAAGAGCGGGGTGCGCGGCTGGGTGAGGTCGGCGACGGCCTCGTCGCCCTTGGCCAGGCGCAGGTCGCAGGGGTCCATGCCGTCGGGGGCGATCGCGATGTACGTCTCGGCGGCGAACTTCTGGTCGTCCTCGAAGGCACGCAGGGCGGCCTTCTGACCCGCCGCGTCGCCGTCGAAGGTGAAGATGACGCGGGCCGATCCGTTGTCCATCAGCAGCCGGCGCAGGATCTTGATGTGGTCGCCGCCGAAGGCCGTGCCGCAGGTCGCGATGGCGGTGGTGACGCCGGCCAGGTGGCAGGCCATGACGTCGGTGTAGCCCTCGACGACGACGGCGCGGCTGGACTTGGCGATGTCCTTCTTGGCCAGGTCGATGCCGTACAGGACCTGGGACTTCTTGTAGATCGGGGTCTCGGGGGTGTTGAGGTACTTGGGCCCGTTGTCGTCGTCGCGGAGCTTGCGCGCGCCGAAGCCGACGACCTCGCCGCCGATGTCGCGGATCGGCCACATCAGGCGGCCCCGGAAGCGGTCGATGGGGCTGCGGCGGGACTCCTGGGCGAGCCCGGACAGCAGCAGCTCCTTGTCGGTGAAGCCCTTGCCGCGCAGGTAACGCGTGAGGTGGTCCCAGCCGGCCGGGCTGTAGCCGACGCCGAAGTGGGCGGCGGCGGCCTGGTCGAAGCCGCGTTCGGCGAGGAACGCGCGGCCGATCTCCGCTTCCGGGCTCTCCAACTGCTGGAGGTAGAACTCGGCGGCGGCCTTGTGCGCCTCGACCAGGCGGGTGCGTTCGCCGCGCTGGGTGGAGGGGTTGTAGCCGCCCTCCTCGTACCGCAGGGTGATGCCCGCCTGCGCGGCGAGGCGCTCGACCGTCTCCGCGAAGGTGAGGTGGTCGATCTTCATCACGAAGGCGATCGTGTCGCCGCCTTCCTGGCAGCCGAAGCAGTGGAAGAGACCCTTGCTGGGGCTGACCTGGAAGGACGGGGACTTCTCGTCGTGGAAGGGGCAGAGGCCCTTGAGGTTGCCGCCGCCCGCGTTGCGGAGCGAAAGGTATTCGGACACGACGGCGTCGATCGGGAGCGCCTCCCGGACCGCCTTCACGTCGTCGTCGTTGATCCTGCCTGCCACGCGTGAAGTGTACGGGGCCGGTCGGACAGTCTGCGGCGGCGGCTACGCGATCAAGGAGTCCAGCGGTACGGACGGATCGGCGAGGGCGTGCTGGTCGACCTCCGCACCGCTCCGGATCAGGCGCTGGATCGACTCGGTGACGTCCCACACGTTGACGTTCATGCCCGCGAGGACGCGGTGGTCCTTCAGCCAGAAGGCGATGAACTGGCGCTTTCCGGCGTCGCCGCGCACGACGACCTGGTCGTACGTTCCCGGGGGCGCCCAGCCGGAGTATTCGAGGCCGAGGTCGTACTGGTCGGAGAAGAAGTAGGGCACGCGGTCGTACGCGGTGCCCCGGCCCAGCATGGCGCGGGCGGCGGCGGGACCGCCGTTGAGGGCGTTCGCCCAGTGCTCGACGCGCAGGCGCCGGCCGTGCAGGGGGGTGCCGGGGAGGTGCAGGGGGACGGCGGCGACGTCGCCGGCGGCGTAGACGTCGGGGTCGTTGGTGCGGTGGTGCTCGTCGACGGCGATGCCGCCACCGTGGGCGCGGTCGACGAGGGCGAGCCCGGAGGCCTCGGCGAGGGCGGTGCGGGGGGCGGCGCCGATGGCGGCGAGGACGTCGTGGGCGGGGTGCTCCTCGCCGTCGTCGGTGCGGGCCGCGAGGACCAGGCCGTCCTGGCCGACGATCTCGGTGAGGCGGGCCCCGAAGTGGAAGCGGACGCCGTGCTCGGCGTGCAGGTCGGTGAAGAGCTGGCCGAGTTCGGGGCCGAGGACGGAGTGCAGGGGGGTGGGCTCGGCCTCGACGACCGTGACCTCCGCGCCGAAGCCCCGGGCGGCGGCGGCGATCTCCAGCCCGATCCAGCCGGCTCCGGCGATGACGAGATGGCCGTTGTCCCGGCCGAGGGTGGCCAGGACCCCGCGCAGGCGCTCGGCGTGGGAGAGACGGCGCAGGTGGTGGACGCCGGTGAGGTCGGTGCCGGGGATGTCGAGGCGGCGGGGCTCGGAGCCGGTGGCGAGGAGGAGTTTGTCGTACCGGATCAGGGTGCTGTCGTCGCCGAGGCGGACGGTCTTCGCCTCGCGGTCGAGGTGGACGACGCTCTGGCCGAGGTGCAGCTCGATGTCGTGGGCGGCGTACCAGGCGGCGTCGTGGACGAAGACGCCGTCGCGGTCGCTCTTGCCGGTGAGGAGGCCCTTGGAGAGGGGCGGGCGTTCGTAGGGGTGGTCGCGTTCGTCGCCGATCAGGATCACCCGGCCGGTGAAGCCCTCGGTGCGCAGGGTCTCGGCGGCTTTGGCGCCGGCGAGACCGCCGCCGACGATGAGATAGGTCTGATCTGCGTCGACCACTTGGTGCCTCCATCAATGTGCGCGTGGCTCTTGAGCGTCCCGCACGGAGGGGTGCGGGGGAAGGGGGGTGGGGTGCGGGGGCGGGGCGTGCCGGGGGAGTGCCCGCTCACCGGTTCGAGGTGAGGCGGGCGTGCAGGGAGCGGGCGGAGGAGTCCGTGAGGGAGGAGATCTGGTCGACCAGGACGCGCTGGCGGGCGCGGTCGTCCTCGGCGGCGTCGTACAGCGCGCGGAACTGGGGGTCCAGGCCCTCGGCGGGCGCGCGCAGGGTCAGGGCCTCGGCGAGCTCCGCGATGACGATGCGCTGGTCGGCGCGGAGCCGTTCCTGCTCGTCGCGCTGCATGACGTACCGGTCGGCGACCGCCTTGAGGACCGCGCACTCGTTGCGGGTGGCGCGCGGTACGACCAGTTCCGCGCCGTACCGGGTGAGGCGGCCGGGTCCGTACGCCGTGCGGGTCGCGCCCTCCGCCGACAGGCAGAAGCGGCCGATGAGCTGGCTCGTGGCGTCCTTCAGCCGGGCCTGGGCCAGGGCCGAGCCGTCGTAGCCGTGCGGCCACCACTCCTGCTCCATGAGCCGGTCGAGCGCCTCGGCCAGTTCGGCGGGGTCGGTGTCGGCGGGGACGTAACGGCCCCGCGCCACCCGGAAGATCTCGTTCCGTTCGGGTTCGGCGTCAAGCAGGCCGGGGTCGATGTGGCCCGCGTGCAGGCCGTCCTCGAAGTCGTGCACCGAGTACGCGACGTCGTCGGACCAGTCCATGACCTGCGCCTCGAAACACGTGCGGTGCCCGGGCGCTCCCTCCCGGACCCACTGGAAGACGGGGAGGTCGTCCTCGTACACCCCGAACTTGACCGAGGCGGGGTCGGTGGGGTGGCTCCCCCGCGTCCAGGGGTACTTGGTGGCGGCGTCCAGCGCGGCCCGGGTGAGATTGAGCCCGACGCTCACCAGCTCCCCGCTCTGCGGCGAGCGCACGAACCGCTTGGGCTCGATGCGGGTGAGCAGGCGCAGCGACTGGGCGTTGCCCTCGAAGCCGCCGCAGTCCTTGGCGAAGTCGTTGAGGGCCTGTTCGCCGTTGTGGCCGAAGGGCGGGTGGCCCATGTCGTGGGAGAGGCAGGCCGCTTCGACGAGGTCGGGGTCGCAGCCGAGGGCGGCGCCCAGCTCCCGGCCGACCTGGGCGCACTCCAGGGAGTGGGTGAGCCGGGTGCGGGGGCTGGAGTCCCACACCTGGCTGCGGGAACCGGGGGTGACGACCTGGGTCTTGCCCGCGAGACGGCGCAGTGCCGAGGAGTGCAGCACACGGGCGCGGTCGCGCTGGAACGCGGTTCTGCCGGGCCGTTTGTCGGGCTCGGCGTCCCAGCGCTGCGTCGCGGCCGAGTCGTATGCGGTGCTTTCCATACCGATGACCGTAACCGCACGCACCGACAGTCAATCCCCCGCCGCCCCGTGACCTGGTCCGGCGGGCGGACCGGGGCGGTCCCGAAAGCCCTGGAGCCGCTCCAGGAGGTCCGGAGCGGCTCGGGGAAGTCTGGAGCCGCTCGAGGAAGCAGACGCCCTACAGCTCCTTGAAGAAGTACACGTCCTCGTGCCCGCCCGGAACGCCCGGCAGGCGGGCGGTCTCCTCGTACCCGAGCCGCCGGTAGAAGCCGGGGGCCTGGAAGGTGTACGTCGAGACGCCCGCCCGGTCGCAGCCGCGCCGCCGCATCTCCTCCTCGGCGGCCCGCATGAGCCGGGCACCCCAGCCCTCGCGCCGGGCGCTGTCGCGGACCCAGAGCAGGTGGACGAAGCCGAGGCCGCCCCAGGTGAAACCGGTGAGGCCGCCGATGAGTTCGTCCGAGGCGTCGGTGACGCGCACGGACAGTTCCTCCACCGGCGCGCCCGACGCCTCGCTGTTGAAGGCGGTGAGTTCCGCGTCCAGCCGGTCGGCGAGGTCGTGGTCCTCGCCGCCGACCCGCAGTACGGCCCTGCTGTCGTCAAAGGTCATGCGCGCAGTATCGGACTCCGCGCGCGATCCCTCATCCGGATATCCGGACTACCAGCGGTACCAGCGGCCGCGACGGCCGCCGCTGCCGGAGCGGGCGACGAACCCGAGCAGCCACAGCACCAGGACCGCGATGGCGATCCAGAAGAAGAGCTTGGCCACGAAACCGAGGCCGAACAGGAGCAGGACGAGCAGAAGTACCAGAAGCAGGGGAACCATGACTATCAACCTCCGCACGGACGCCTGCCCCGAGCCGCCCGCCCCATGCGCCGAGCAATCGAACAGCGTGCCGTCCCGCTCCGCGTCACCGACGGCCGGGCCGGGCCGCCCGACGGGAACTCCGCCGCCCGTCCACACGTCAGAAGGGGCAGATGAAGACAGTGCGGTACGGGGGGAAGACCATGCGGTGGAGAAGCGTCGGCGGTTCGTGGCCCCGGCTGCCGCGCGGGCGCCGGGGCAGACGGCGGCTCGTACAGGCGGTGATGGCGGGGTGCGTGCTGGCCCTGATGCCCTCCACCTGGACGTACGCCTCGACCGCCGACCGCGTCGGCGAGGTGGCGGACGCGCCCGCGCGCGAGGTGGCGATGGTGTTCGGGGCGGGCCTGTGGCGGGGCGAGCCGACCCCGTACCTGGCCCGTCGGCTGGACGCGGCGGTGGAGCTGTACCGGACGGGCAGGGTGAAGGTCGTCCTGGTCACGGGGGACAACAGCCGTGCGGAGTACGACGAACCGGACGCGATGCGCGGCTATCTGGTGCGCCACGGCGTCCCGGACGAGCACGTCGTCAGCGACTTCGCCGGCTTCGACACCTGGGACTCGTGCGTGCGGGCCAGGAAGATCTTCGGGGTCGACCGGGCGGTCCTGATCAGCCAGGGATTCCACATACGGCGCGCCGTCGCCCTGTGCGAGGCGGCCGGGGTGGACGGCTTCGGGGTCGGCGTCGACGACGCGCACGACGCGACCTGGTACTACGGCGGCGCCCGCGAGGTGTTCGCGGCGGGCAAGGCGCTGCTGGACGCGACGCTGCGGCCGGACCCGCGCTTTCTCGGTGAGCGGGAAAAGGGGGTCACCGAGGCGTTGGCAGGGGCCGCGGGGCGCTGACACACTGACCGCCGTCCGAGACGACTGTGCCGGACAGGCATACGTCGGTGCTGTGTGGTCAGACGGAGGCGGTGGGTCCACGTGACCGGTGCGGGCGGGCAGTTGGACGGGAAGGTCGTCCTGGTCACCGGGGGCGCCCGGGGTCTGGGCGCGGCGGTCGCGCGGGCGGTGGCGGCGGGCGGCGGCCGGGCGGTCGTCACGGACGTCCTCGTGGCCGAGGGCACGGCGCTCGTCGAGGAGCTGAACGGGGAGTACGGGGACGGCGCGGCCCGCTTCCACCGGCACGACGTGACGAGCGAGCCGGGCTGGGAGGCGGCGGTCGCCTTCGCGGTGCGGGAGTTCGGCCGGCTGGACGGGCTGGTCAACAACGCCGGAATATCGGGCGGGGAGTTGCTCGCCGAGGCGGACGTGGCCCGCTTCCGCGAGATCGTCGAGGTCAACCTGGTGGGCGTCTTCATCGGCGTGAAGACGGTGGTGCCGGCCCTGCGGGAGGCGGGCGGCGGCTCGATCGTGAACATCTCGTCGGCGGCCGGCCTGACCGGGATGGCCCGCACGGCGGGCTACGGGGCGTCCAAGTGGGGCGTCCGGGGCCTGTCGAAGATCGGCGCGGTCGAGCTGGCGGAGGCGGGCATCCGGGTCAACTCGGTGCACCCGGGGATGACGTACACGGACATGACGGCGCACGTGGGCATCGAGGTCGGTGCGGGCAAGTACCCCGGCACGCCCCTGGGGCGGGTGGGGGTGCCCCAGGAGATCGCCTCGGCGGTGGCGTTCCTGCTGTCGGACGCGGCGGCGTACGTGACGGGGGCGGAGCTGGCGGTGGACGGAGGCTGGACGGCGGGACTGGTGCCGCAGCGGCCGGCGGGACGCCAGGGCCCGGTGAGCAGGGGCCGGTCGGCCCGGAACGACACGGGGAATCCGGTCAGCCGACGGTGACGCGGGTGATGCGGTCGGCGTCGTCGACGTGGACGTTGAGCCGGTCCGGCCGGTACTCCTGCGTCAGGAAGGTCCCCGGCTTGACGATCCGGTACGGCCGCGGGATGTCCCGCTCGTGGACGAGGCGGTCGGCGGGCACCCCGACGGGGTCGGTGTCCCCGTCGCGCACCAGCGTCTTGCCGATCCACCGGTCGTAGTCGGGGGCGACGGCCACGGCCGGCTGGGCGGGGCCGCACGCGCAGGAACCGGCGGCGTGGGACTCGCCGGCGGGGGCGAAGAAGGTCGCCGCGAGGGCTGCTGCCGTGACGAGGGTCTTGAGGTGGGAGCTGTGCATGGGGGGCACATTGCTACTGGCCCCACCCAACTTCCAAACCCGCAACACCCGTTCGGGTGTATCGCGTGTCGCCCCGGGCGGGGACCCCGGAAGCGGCGCGGCGAGCGCCGCACGCGGGCACGGGCGGCGGCCGATGGACCGTACGCATGGCTGTTACAGAATGTCCCGGTTCTTGTGATGCTCGGTACATAGGGTCGGTAGACCCATGTCCTGCCCTCCGAGCACCGCGCGCAGATCCGTTCCGGCCGGCCCCGCCGCTGCCGCCACGGCGCTCTGTGCCGCCCTCCTAGCCGGGTGCGGCTCCCCCGACGGCCTCGGCGCCGGGGAGCCCGCGCCCTCCGCCACCGCCCAGCCCCGGCCGCGGACCCTGTGGCCCGCCTGGTCGCCGGAGTCCTCGTCGCCCTCGGACGCGGTGACCGACCCCGAACTCCAGCCCGCCCCGCAGCCGCTCCCCCAGTCCCCCGCCGTCCCCGCGGGCGGCCTGGCCGCCATGGACCAGTTGGACGTCCTGCGCGCCGACCCGCGCATGGCGCGGCTGACCCGGCGCGAACCCGTCGACCGGCCGGGCAAGCCGGGCGTCCGCCCGGCGGTGCTGCACGACCTGACCGGCGACGGGACACCCGAGCTGATCAGCGCGGTGGACCTGGAGAGCGGCCGGACGGTGATGGCCGCGTACACGGTCCGCGACGCGAGGATCGTGCCGATCCTCCACACGAGCGGCGTACGCCCGGTCGTCGAGTCCGTCGGGGTCGACCTGGTCGTGCGGGGTTCGGCGACCGACGGCGGCGAGCAGGCGATCCGCTACCGCTGGGACGGCAACCGGATGATCACCGTCAGCGAGGTCCGCAGCTTCCGCACGGACGACGACGTCCCCGAGTCCGTCCCGGGCAGGGAGCAGCCCACCCCGCAGGACGTCGCGCCCCCGCGGGCCACCCGGGAGCCCACCCCGTGACCCCCCGTCCCGTCCGCCGCCTGCGGGCCTTCGTCGCCGGGCTCAGCCTGCGCTGGAAGATCGCCGCGCTGCCCGCCGCCGGGGCGGCCCTGGTGGCGCTGGCCATCGGTGTGGTGATCCACCAGGCCCGTACCGCGCAGGTCGCCGAGACGGCCAGGGAGTCCGCGATCGCCGAGCTGTACCGGGTGCGCCAGTTGTACGAGCTGACCGGGCACGTGGACCCGCAGGACACCGGGGCCGCCCTCGACTCCCCCGAACTGCCGGCCGCGCTGCGCGCCCAGGCCCGGGCGGGCACCCGCAACACCTATCTGGACCTGTCGGGCGCCTCCCCGAGCGTATGGGCGGCCCGGCCCATCGGCGACCAGGTCCTGTCGGTCCGGCTGCCGCTGGGCGCCCAGCGGGCCGAGATCCGCGACCTGGACCGCAGCCTGGTGGTGTGGGGCGCGGTCGTGGTGGGGCTGGCCGCGCTGGGCGGGGCGGCGCTGGCGTCCCGGCTGAGCCGCAGGCTGCGCACGGCCGCCGCGACCGCCCGCCGGATCAGCCACGGCGACCTGGACGCCCGTGTCGCGAGCTGCCCCGACGGCCCCCCGGGCACCAAGGACGAGGTGGCGGAGCTGTCCGCCGCGCTCAACACCATGGCGGCCTCCCTCCAGCGCCGCATCGAGGCGGAGCAGCGGTTCACCGCCGATGTGGCGCACGAGCTGCGCACCCCGCTCACCGGGCTGCAGACGGCCGCCGAGCTGCTCCCGCCGTCCCGTCCGACGGAGCTGGTACGCGACCGGGTGGCCGCTCTGCGCACCCTGACCGAGGACCTCCTGGAGGTGGCCCGGCTGGACTCGCACGCCGAGGAGCCCGACCTGGCGGTGCACCCGCTGGGCCGGCTGGTGGCCGCCCTGGTGGACCGGCTCGGCTGCGCGGTGGAGCTGACCGGGGACGACGGGCGGACGCAGGTGCGCACCGACGCCCGCCGCCTGGAGCGGATCCTGACGAACCTGCTGGTCAACGCCCGCAAGCACGGCCAGAACCCGGTGGAGGTACGACTGGAGGGCCCCCGGGTGGTGGTCCGCGACCACGGCCCCGGCTTTCCGCGCCAACTGCTGGCCGAGGGCCCGCAGCGGTTCCTGACGGGAGCCGCCGAACGCGGTCAGGGCAGCGGCCTCGGCCTGACGATCGCGTTCGGACAGGCGCGGGCGATCGGGGCCCGGGTGGAGCTGGCGAACCATCCGGACGACGGGGGCGCGGTGGTCACGGTGACGCTGCCGGAGGCACCGCCGCAGGGGTGAACCGCAGCACGGCCCACCCCTGTGCGTGCCGTACGGAATCGCCGGAGCCCTGTTCGCCGGTGCGGCCCGCCCCGGCGAGGGTGCGGCGGCACGGGTGCAGGTGCGGCCGGAGCAGGGCGAGGAGGGCGCGCACGGCGGACGCCGGCCCTCGAAGGCGGTCGGGCGGCCGTCAGGCGGCGAAGGGGCGTACGGCCTTGGCGTCGCGGAGGGCGTGCGCCCACCAGCCCAGCTTGCCGAGCATCGCCTTGGCGGCGGTGTCGGCGCTCTCGGGGTCGAGGTGCCGGCCGTCGGCGTCGAACTGTCCCCACGGGCCGTGGAAGGAGACGGTGTCGCGCAGGGTCACGGCGTGCAGCTCGGCGAAGACCTGGCGCAGGTGCTCGACGGAGCGCAGGCCGCCGGAGAGTCCGCCGTACGAGACGAAACCGACGGGTTTGGCGTGCCATTCGGGGCCGTGCCAGTCGATGAGGTTCTTGAGACCGGCGGGGTAGGAGTGGTTGTACTCGGGGGTGAGGACGACGAAGGCGTCGGCGGCGGCCAACCGGCCGGACACCTTGGCGAGTTCGGCTTGGACGGTGTCGGAGGGACGGGGGGTGAGGGCGGTCGGCAGGTCGGCCTCGGCGACGTCGACGACGTCCACGTCGAACTCGCCGAACTGCTCGGCCCGGGAGAGGAACCAGTCGCGCAGTACGGGGGCGAAGCGGCCCTCGCGGTTGCTGCCGACGATGAGGGCGAGGCGGAGGGGGGTGGTGTTGGTGTCCATGCGAGAACTCTCATACGTCAAGTTGACTTGAGGTCAAGGGCTGTTGCGGGGCGGCGCGAGCAACCACGACGCGCGTGCACATCTCCCACCGGGGGCGCCCCTTCAGGGGCGCGGGGAACTGCGCGACCAGCCACGACGGATCTGCACGGAACCGTGCACGGCTGCGCGGCGAGCGCTTTAGGGAAGGGGCGGGTCCGGGGCCTCTCTGCCTGAGCTGGGCGGGGCTGAGGCGTTCGGTACGGGGCTGAGCTCTCGGCCTTGGCGGGGTCGCGCGTCCGGCGCAGGTGCTGGGGCAGGGGGCGGCACCCGGGTGGGCCGAGAGCGGGAGGGGCCGCCCCCTTGCCCGCCCTCCCCCAAGCTCTCGGCTTCGCTCGAGCAGGGGGTGCCCCCCTCGCCCCCTTGGGCGGCCCCGTCGCCCAAGGGAGCGGGGGCGCAGGGCGGCTGCGCAAACCCAAGGGGACGGGGTGAAGGGCCGTGGAGGCCGAGGGGGCCCGGGGGGGGCGAAGGAGGCCGGGGGGCGAAGGGGGTCGGGGCGAAGAGACCGAGGGGGGTTGTAGAGATCAAGAAGGCGCAGGGAGGTCGAGGAGGCTCGGGGAAAGAAGGGGCGGGATGCGGGGGCGGCGATGGTGTCCGCAGCACCGGAGCCGGGGGGAAGTGAGGAGGCGTCACCCGTTCGGGGTGGTCCGGGCGGGGCCTGTCGGGCTGAGCCCCGGAAAGCCCGTTGACCTGCCCGGACGGCTCGGCGGACGGGTGAGGAGCCCCACCTCTGACCCCCCACAGCACACCCCCCTCAGGAGGCGGCCCCGGCCCCCTGCCGCTTACCTCGAAGCAGCGGAAGTCCCACCCGTACGCCCCCACCGCCCCGAAGGAGCCGGCCCATGCCCTCCCCGCCCCACCCCAGCCGCCGCCCCCGGCCGACCGGAACGGCCCTCGCCGCGCTCGTCGTCGCCGGACTCGCGCTGAGCGGCACGGCAGGCGGCGTGGCTCGGGCGGCCGACCTCCCCGACCCCGCCGAAATGTCCGCCGCACCCGCCGCACCGGACATGGACACGGACACGAGCACGGACATGGACGCGGGCACAGACCCGGAGACCGAGACAGACGCGGAAACGGACACGGGCCTGGGCATGGGCACGGACACAGGCCTGGGCACGGACACGGATACGGGCACGGGCACGGGCACGGGCACGGAAGCCGACACCAGCACGGACCCCGACGCCGGCACCGGCCCCGACACCCCCACCGACCCACTCCCCGCACTCGACCCCTCCGCCGCCCCCGGCGCCCTCACCGAGGGCCGCGCGCCCTCCGGGAAGCTGGAGTTCCACCCCGCCACCGCCTCCCCCGGCACCGTCGTCACCGTGAACACCACCGCCTGCGGCCCCGGCAGGCCCGGCACCGGCGACGCGTCCTCGCTCGGCGTCGGTGACTTCACCATGACGACCGGCACCCACCGGGAAGTGCTGGTCGGACAGTTCACGGTCCCGTCGGACACGGCCAAGGGCGCGTACGCGGTCACCGTGTCCTGCACCGACGGCAAGCGGTCCGCGACGGGCGAGCTCTGGGTCACCGCCGGCACGGCCCCTTCTCCGAACCACACCGCCCCCACCGGCCACGTCCGCACCGGAGTCGGCGGCACCGCCGCGGCCGACCCCGGCTCCCCCCGGATCGCGGCGGGGGCGGCCGTCCTGGTCGCGTCCGCCGTAGGCGGCACCTGGCTGCTGCGCCGCCGGGCGAGCGGCTCGCACTAGCGGCCGCGCGGCCCGTGCGGAAGCACGGGCCCCTGCGGCCGCCCGCCACCGTCCCGTGTCCCCGCCCTTCACCATGAGCCCCGGGCGGGGGCGCGGGACGCCCGTCCCACCGGCCACCACCAGCACGTATGCCAGCGGGAGGACCCCCGTGCCAAGGATTCCCCGACCCCAGCCGCCCCGCCTGCCCCGCCTCCCCGCCCTCTCCCCCGCCGACACCGTCCGCTTCCGCACCCACTGCGCCGCCCTCGCGCTCGCCGTCCTGACCGGCGTGTGGCTGATCCAGGGCGACCCCTCTCCGGCCGCCCCGCCGCCCCAGCCCTCCGCGGCCGAGGCGTTCGCCCCCCAGCACGCGGGCCGGGCGGCCGCGGAGCGGGTCGGCAGCACACGTGACGGGTCCGCCGTCGCCCCGCTCCCGGCCTCCGAGCCGGTGCGCCTGCGCATCCCGCGGATCAGCGTGGACACCCCGGTCATGCGCCTGGGCCTGGACGCCGCCGGAAGCCTCGACGTACCGCCGCGGGACCAGCCGAACATCGCCGGCTGGTACCAGGACGGCACCGCGCCCGGCAGCCCTGGCACCGCCGTCGTCGCAGGCCACGTCGATACGGCGGAGGGCCCGGCGGTCTTCTACCGCCTGGGCTCGCTGCGCAGGGGCCACACCGTCGAGGTGCTGCGCGAGGACGGTCGTACCGCCGTCTTCACCATCGACGCGATCGAGGTGTACGACGCCGCCGCCTTCCCCGACAGCAAGGTCTACGGGCAGGCCGCCCGGCCCGAGCTGCGAGTGATCACCTGCGGCGGCGGCTTCGTCGAGGGCAAGGGCTACCGGGGGAACGTGGTGGTCTTCGCCCACCTCACGGGGGTGCGGACGGTCGCCGAGAGCGCCGCCCGTACGCACGTCACCCGTACGAACTCCACCCCTACGAACGTGAGCCGTACGAGCGTGAGCCGTACGGACCTCACGCCACCCACTGGTCGTACGCCAGCTTCGCGACCAGCGTGAACACCACCACCAGCAGCACCACCCGCACGAACCCGCTGCCCTTCTTCAGGGCGGTACGCGCTCCGATCAGACCGCCGGTGAGGTTGAACGCGGCGAGCAGCAGCGCGAGTTGCCACAGGACGTACCCCTGGACGGCGAACATGACGAGCGCGCCCGCGTTGGTGCAGACGTTGACGATCTTCGCGGTGGCGGAGGCGTTGACCATGTCGAAGTGCAGCAGCGCGGTGAGCGCGAGCACCAGGAAGGTGCCGGTGCCTGGCCCGAACAGGCCGTCGTAGAAACCCAGTCCGCAGCCCGCGAGGAGGATCGCGGCGAGGACGCGCCGCCTGGTGGCGGGGCCGGTGGCGGGCGCGGTGCCGAAGCTGGGCCGGAAGATGACGAAGGTGCCGACGCCCACCAGCACCACCATGATCATGGGCCGCAGCAGCGCGTCGCTGATCCCGGCGGCGAACAGCGCTCCGGACATGGAGCCCGCGACGGCGGCGACGCCGACCTTCAGCGCGATCTTCACGTCGATCGGGGTCCTGCGGACGTACGTGATGGCCGCGCCCGTGGTGCCGACGATGGCGACGGCCTTGTTGGTGCCGAGCGCGAAGGTGCCCGCCATGCCAGGCGGCAGGCCCATGACCAGCGCGGGGATCAGCAGGAGCCCTCCGCCGCCGACCACCGCGTCCACCCACCCGGCTGTGGCGGCGGCGAGGCACAGGAGCAGGACGGCGGTGATCGAGATATCGGGCATGGGCACGACAGTACGGAGCGCGAGGCGGGGGCACCACTTACTTCTCGGATACTTGAGCCAAACCTGAGGTGACAGCGGGAACCCGGTCCGAGGTGACAGCAGGACCCCGGTCCGAGGTGACAGCGGGGCCCCGGTCCGCGGTCACCTCCGGCGCCCGGTCGGGGGCCGGCGGGGCAGCCGGTTCCACGACGGCGGCCAGTACGGTCGCGGCGAGCGCGCTCACGCCGAAGAGCGCCACGGCGACCCGGGTACGGGCCCGGCGGGCGACGGCGGCGGTGGTGACGGGCAGCGGTCTGCGGTGACGGGGCATGGCCAAGTCCTCGGAGGTCGGAACGCGGTGGGCGTCAGAAGCGGAAGATCTCGACGTGCAGTTGCCTCTCGGGCACCCCCGCCCGCCGCAGCGACGCCATCGCCGCATCGGCCATCCCGGGCGGCCCGCACAGGTACACGTCGTGCTCGGCGAGGTCGGGGAGCAGTGCGCGCAGCGCCTGCGGGGCGAGCGGATCGTACGCGCCGTCGGAGGGGCCGAGCAGGAAGCGCAGCCCCGCGCCCCGCGCCCGGGCGATTGCCTCCAGCTCCTCGCGCAGCACCAACTGCGCCTCGCTGCGCGCCCGGTAGAGCAGGGTCAGTTCCCCCGGCGCGCACTCCAGCGTCTCGAACAGGGCCCGCATCGGGGTGATCCCGACCCCGCCCGCGAGCAGCAGCACCTTGCGCCGGGTGCGCCGGTGCGCGGTGAGCGCGCCGAACGGCCCGGTCGCCAGCACCCGGGTGCCGGGGCGCAGCCGGCGCAGCCGGCGGGTGTGGTCGCCGGCCGCCTTCACGGTGATCCGCAGCACGTCGTCGCGCACCGGCGCGGACAGCGAGAACGGCAGCGCGGTGTGCCACAGCCGCCGGTGCAGGAACCGCCAGCGGAAGAACTGGCCCGGCTCGGCCCGCAGTTCGTCGAGCCCGACGCCCTGGACGAGCACGGACACCACGCCCGGCCCCTCGTCCCGTACCTCCCGCACCCGCAGACCGTGCCGCAGGGCCTGTCGTACGGGCACCACCGCCCGGTACCAGACCAGCAGCACGCCCACGCTCGCGTGCAGCATCGCCCACAGCCACAGCGTGAGCGGGCTGCCGGCCACGTCGGGGCCGACGAGCTGGTGGGCGAAGGCGAGGGCCGCGCCGAGGTAGGTGAGCAGGTGCAGGGCCCGCCAGGTCTCGTACGGCAGCCGGGTGCGGGCGGCGCGTGCGGAGGTGACGCCGACGACGGCGAGGAGCGCGGTGCCGAGCGCGGCGGTGAGGATGCCCGCGTAGCCGAGCAGTTCGACGGCGGCGGAGAGGAGGTCGGCGCCGGTGTGGGCGGCGTGTCCGCACAGGGCCAGCAGGCCGTGGCCCACGCACAGCGACAGTACGTACCGTCCGCCCAGCGCGTGCCAGCGGGCGAGCCGGTCGGCGCCGACGCCGTGCTCGACGGCGGGGACGCGGGCCATCAGGAAGAGCAGGACGAGGACCCCGTACCCGGCGAGCAGCCCGCTGAGGTGCGCCCCGGCGGCGAACAGCGCGTCGAGCCGGAAGGAGGGGACGGCCTGGACGCCCCAGGCCAGGCAGACCGCGCCGAGGCCGGTGAGGATGCCGGCGCGCAGGGCGCCGGGCGTGACCCGCGGGACGCGGACGGGCTCCGCCGCCGGGGCGCCGGGCGCGGCGGCCCGGGGCGCGGCCCGGCGGGCGGTCCGGGAGAGGTAGGCCGAGAGGGCCGGGTAGGCGTCCGGCTGGGGCGGTGCGGGGGCCTGGGTCGTCACGGTTGCCAAACTAGGCCGCGGTCAGGGGCGTAGTGGCTGGTCAGGGCGGTCCGGGAAGATTCTTAAGGCAGCCTTGAGGGAGGCCTGAACGGGGATTAAGGGCAGGTCTAGAATGGGCCAATGATCTTTATTGTGGTGAAGTTTCCGGTAAAGCCCGAGTACGTCGAGTCCTGGCCGGAGCACGTGGCGGCGTTCACCGCGGCCACCCGCGCCGAGCCGGGCAACCTGTGGTTCGACTGGTCGCGCAGTGTCGCGGACCCGAACGAGTACGTCCTGGTGGAGGCCTTCCAGGACGACGCGGCGGAGGCCCATGTGAACTCCGACCACTTCCGGGCCGGCCTGGAGGCCATGCGCCCGCTGCTGCGGCACACCCCGCAGATCGTCAGCACGACGATCGAGGGCCAGACGGACTGGAGCGAGATGGGCGAGCTCCGGATCTGACCGGCGCCGGGAGGGGTGCGGGGCAGCCCGCCCCGCACCCCTCCCGGTGTCCACCCCGTTCTCCCCCCTCCCGGTACCCGGCCCGCTCCTCACCCCTCCCGGTACCCGGCCCGCTCCTCACCCCTCCAGATAGCGCAGCACCGCCAGCACCCTGCGGTGCCCGCCCTCGCCCACCGCGAGCCCCAGCTTGGCGAAGATGTTCGCCACGTGCTTCTCCACCGCCCGCTCCGACACCACGAACCGTGCCGCGATCGACTGGTTCGTGAGTCCCTGCGCCATCAGTCCCAGCACCTCCCGTTCGCGCGGCGTCAGCCCGTCCAGCGCCGAGCCGCGCCGGCTCGCGCCGAGGAGCTGCGAGACGACCTCCGGGTCGAGGGCCGTGCCCCCGGCGGCGACCCGCCGCAGCGCGTCGACGAACTCCCCGATGTCCACCACCCGCTCCTTGAGCAGGTAGCCGACTCCCCCGGCGCCGCTCCCCAGCAGCTCGGCCGCGTGCTTCGTCTCGACGTACTGCGAGAAGATCAGCACCCCGGTCCCCGGATGCGCCCGCCGGATCTCGACGGCCGCCCGCAGCCCCTCGTCCGTCTGCGTCGGCGGCATCCGCACGTCGACGACCGCCGCGTCCGGCGCGTGCTCGGCGACCGCCGCCAGCAGCGCGTCCGCGTCGTCCACGGCCGCGACCACCGCCACGCCCCGCATGCCGAGGAGCTGGACGAGTCCGTCCCGCAGCAGCGCCGAGTCCTCGGCGACGACAACGCGCATGGTGGGTCGATTCCTCTCCACGGGACGGCAGGACGCCTTGCGCGGCCCGGCGGGGCACGGCCGAACCGCTGCTCACCGGTACGGCAGTACCACGCGCACCACCGTAGGCCCGCCCGCCGGGCTGTCGCACTGCAGCATCCCGTCCACCGCCCCGACCCGTCCACGCAGACCGGTCAGCCCGCTGCCCGCCCCGACGGCCGCGCCGCCGCACCCCTCGTCCCGTACGACCACGCTCAGTGCCTCTCCGTCGCCCACGGCCTCGATCTCCACGGCGTCCGCCCCGCTGTGCTTGGCCGCGTTGGCGAGCAGTTCCGCTGCGCAGAAGTAGGCGATCGACTCCACGGCCGGGGAGGGCCTTTCGCCGATCCCCACCCGTACCTCCACCCGCAGCGGGCTGTCCGCCGCGAGCGTGGCCAGGGCGGCGTCCAGGCCCTGGTCGAGGACCGGCGGATGGATGCCCTTGACCAGGACCCGCAGGTCGGCGACGGCCTGTTTCGCGTTGTTCCGCGCGGTCTCGACGACCGCGAGCACCTGCTCGTCCGGCGCTCCGCCCGCCACCAGTTCCCTGATCATCGTCAGGTGCATGCCCAGGCCGACGAGCCGGGCCTGCGTCCCGTCGTGCAGGTCGCGTTCGATGCGCCGCAGGGTGGCGGCCGCGTCCTCGACGGCCCGGGCGCGGGTCTCCTCCAGCGCGCGGATGCGCCGGTCGGCGGCCCCCGGGCCGAGCAGGGAACGCAGGACCCTCTCGTACGGACGGAGGGCCAGCCGTACGAGCCGCGGCGCGGCGGCGAGCAGCAGCGCCCCCACCGCCACCACGGCGAGCCACCGCGGCCAGGTGTCCAGTTGCGCGCCGAACACCTCCAGCGAGACCCGCCGCTCCCCGCCGTCGGGGGTGCGGACGGTGGTGTGGTTGACGTGGCGCAGCAGCGGATGGAGCAGGAACAGCAGCCCGTACACGTATCCGCCGACGGCGACCGCCGGCCCCGGCAGCGCCAGCAGCGGCGCCAGGCACACCCACCCGGCCGCCCGCCGGGCCCGCCGGTCGGCGAGCACGGCCCGCCGCCACGCGAACGGCCCGCCGACCGGCGGCAGCGGCGGCGGGTCCTCGACCCGCACCCCCAGCAGCCGCCCCGCCAGGGCGCGTTGTACGGAAGCCAGCGCGCCCGCACCGCGCAGGGTCGCGGCGATCAGCCACGGCCCGAGCGCGGTGACCGAGAGCGCCCCGCCCGCCAGCAGCCCGGCCACGACGAGCAGCATGCCGACGAGGGCCAGGGGGAAGGCGAGCAGCGCGTGCAGCAGCGCCTTGAACGAGCGGGTCACAGCGGTCACCGAAGTCCCCTACAGCTGATGGACGACGGGCACGGACAGCAGCCCGCACACCAGCACGACCCCCGCCGCGAACCCGAGCGCCCGTCCGCGGCCCCGCCCGTCCCGCCCGAGCAGCCCGACGGCGAGCCGCGTCTGCAGGGCGGTGAAGCCCTTCCCGACCCACGGCGCGAGCAGCAGGAACCCGATCCCGCCGATGCCGTGCACGGCCCACGCCCCGGCCAGGGCGGGCCCGCCCCAGGCGTCCGTCGGGTCGACGCCGGGCCGCAACGGATACCCGAGGTTGAGGGCCACCACGGCCCACCAGTACGCCGTCACCACGAGCCCGGCCAGACTCAACGGCACGGCCGCCAGGACGTACACCGCGGCGGCCGCCGCGCCGCCGCCCTCCCGCACCTCGAAGCCGAAGCGCTCCCCCAGCACCCGCTCCCGCAGCGCGCGTTGCACCCGCCCCACCGGCCCGCCCACCATCGCGAGCGGCACACACAGCACGCTCACCGGCACGGCCAGCACCAGATACCCCGCCCGCCGCCAGGTCTCCGGGCGGAACGGCTCCCGCCCGGTCTCCCGCCACCCGGGAAACCTCCGGCCCCTCACGGCCCTCGTCTGCGACTGCGCGGCGATGTCCATGCCTCCATGCTGTCGGCAGGGCCCGCGCGCCTCCATCGTGCGGGCACGGACACCGGGGGTGGGACAAACCGAACCCCCACCCGCTCCGTGCCCGGCCGCTCAGCCCTCGACCGCCGCCGAGTCCATCCAGACGACCTCCCAGATGTGGCCGTCCGGGTCCTGGAAGGAGCGGCCGTACATGAAGCCGTGGTCCTGCGGCTCGTTGGCCGCGGTGCCGCCCGCCGCCAGCGCCGCGTCGCACAGCTCGTCGACCTTCTCCCGGCTCTCGGCGCTGATGGCGATCAGGGCCTCGGTGTGGGTGGCGGTGTCCGTGATCTGCTTCGTCGTGAACTCCTTGAAGCGCGGCTCGGTCAGCAGCATCACGACGATGGTCTCGCTGACCACCATGGAGGCGGTCCTGTCGTCGCTGAACTGCTCGTTGAAGCCGTAACCCAGCTTGGCGAAGAAGTTCTTCGACACCTCCAGGTCCTTGACCGGAAGGTTGAGGAAGATCATCTGCTGGTACGTCGCCATGGTGTGCGCCCCTGTCTCTCGTCGTCCCGCTCGTCGGGCGCGGCCCGCTTGCCGTCGCCCTGCACAGATGTAGACCAGGGGTGATCGCGAAACTCATCGCCCCCGGGGAAGAAAAATGACACAGGATTCGAACGACGGCCCGGTGAAGCCGCAGACCTCCCCGCAACACGTCAGGCGCGTCGCCGACCGCGCCCCGGCGGACGCCCTGCGGGCCGGGCGACGCGGACGCGGTGACGGCGGCGAAGCCCTCCGGCGGGAACACCTGTATGTACTGCGGGAGTTGCTCGCCGACGGCGGGGAGCGGGCACGGCCGGAAGCACCCCCGCTCCCGTCTCACGAAGCGACACACCGGCGCAACACACTGGTCGTCATCCCCCCGCATGGTTGATCGTTGGGAGGTCCGTCCGCACGATGGCCGGGTCCGACGACCGACCACCGGGAAGCACTGGGGGAAACACGTCATGTCGATCAGCCGCCGCACGCTCCTCGCCGCCGGCACCGCGCTCGCCGCCGGCGGCGCCCTCACCGCCTGCGGCTCCAACACCGGCCGCGAGGAAGGCGGTTCGGGGGGCGGGGGTGACGCGAGCGGCGGGCCGGGGATCACCCAGTGGTACCACCAGTACGGGGAGCCCGGCACCGAGCAGGCCGTGCGGCGGTACGCGGCGGCGTACCGGAAGACCGAGGTCACCGTGCAGTGGCGGCCCGGCAACTACGACCAGCAGACCGCGGCGGCCCTGCTGACCGCCGACGGACCGGACGTGTTCGAGGTCAACGGGCCGACGCTGGACCAGATCCGGGGCGGCCAGGTGGTCGACCTCACCGACCTGTTCGAGGGGGTGCGGGGGGACTTCAATCCCGCCGTGCTGGCCCCGAAGACGTACGAAGGGAAGATCTGGTCCGTCCCGCAGGTCGTCGACACGCAGCTCCTCTTCTACCGCAGGAGCCTGCTCGCGGCGGCCGGCGTGCGGCCGCCGCGCACCCTGGACGAACTCGTGGACGCGGCGGCCGCGTTGACGGACGAGAAGACCAAGGGGCTCTTCCTCGGCAACGACGGCGGCGCGGGCGCCGTCGGCGGCACCCCGCTGTACGCGGCCGGGCTCTCCCTGGTCACCGGGGACGGCAAGGTGGGTTTCGACGACCCGGCCGCCGCCCGCGCGCTCGGCAAGCTGCGCCGGCTGTACGCCGACAAGTCGCTCCTGCTCGGCGCGCCCACCGACTGGTCGGACCCCTCCGCCTTCATCCAGGGGCTGACCGCGATGCAGTGGTCGGGCCTGTGGGCGCTGCCCGCCGTGCAGAAGGCGCTCGGTGACGACTTCGGCGTGCTGCCGTTCCCGAAGGACGGCAGCGGCGGAAAGCCGTCGGTGCCGGTCGGGGCGTACGGGGCGGCGGTGAACGCCCGCAGCAAGCAGCAGGCCGCCGCCAAGGCGTACGTCAAGTGGCTCTGGATCGAACAGGCGCAGCACCAGACGGACTTCGCGCTCTCCTACGGCTTCCACATCCCGGCCCGCGTCTCGCTCGCCCGCAAGGCGGACAAGCTGAAGCAGGGGGCGGCGGCCGACGCGGTCAGGTACGCGACGGAGAACGCCTACGCGCAGCCCCTCCTGTGGACCCCGGCGTCCGCGACCGCCTACCAGGACGCGCTGAGCCGCATCGTCAAGGACGGCGCGAACCCGGAAACGGAGCTGAGGAAGGTGATCCGCACGGCGAACGCGGAGCTTCAGCGCGTGCAGAAGAAGGCCTCGTGACGCAGGCCGCGGAAAGGACCGTGCGGGAGCGGCTGCTCGGCGCCCAGAACCGGACGCTGTGGTTCTGGGTGTTCGTCGGCCCCTTCGCGCTCGGGCTCGGCCTGTTCACGTACGTACCGCTGCTCTGGAGCCTCTGGCTCAGCTTCTTCGACGCCCGCAACACGGTCGTGCCCACGGACTTCGTCGGCCTCGACAACTACACCGCGATGCTGGGCGACGAGGCGTTCACCGGCAGCCTCGGCACCTTCGTCCTCTTCACCGCCTTCATCGTCCCGGCGACGTACGCGCTCTCGCTGGCGCTGGCGCTGATGGTGAACCGGCTGCGCTTCGCGCAGGCCTTCTTCCGGTCGGTGTTCTTCCTGCCGGCGGCCTGCTCGTACGTGGTGGCCGCCCTGATCTGGAAGATGTCGATCTTCAACGGGGTGCGGTTCGGGCTGGCGAACACCGTGCTCGGCTGGTTCGGCGCGGACCAGACGGCGTGGCTGTCGACGACCTCGCCGCCCTGGTACTGGCTGGTCATCGTGACCGTACGGCTCTGGCTCCAGGCGGGGTTCTACATGATCCTCTTCCTGGCGGGCCTGCAGCGCATCTCCCCCACGCTGTACGAGGCGGCCGCCGTCGACGGGGCCCGTCCGGGCTGGCAGGTCTTCCGGAACATCACCTTCCCGCTGCTGCGGGCGACGTCGGTCGCGGTCGTCCTGCTGCTGGTCATCAACGCCTTCCAGGCCTTCGACGAGTTCTACAACCTGCTCTCGGACTCGCGCGGCTACCCGCCGTACGCCCGGCCGCCGCTGGTCTACCTCTACTACACGGCCCTCGGGCAGGGGCAGAACCTGGGCCTGGGCAGTGCGGGCGCGATCATCCTGGCGCTGATCATCGCGGTGGTGACGGTCTTCCAGGCCCGCTTCTTCGGCCTCGGCAGCAAGGAGGACTGAGCCGTCATGAACGACGCCCTGGTGCGCGTGGGCCGTGCGCTGCGCGTGGCGCTGCTGATCGCCCTCGCCCTGCTCTTCCTGATCCCCTTCTACCTCCTGGTCCGCAACGGCCTGTCCACGGACGCCGAGATCACCTCCCCCGACTGGACCTTCTTCCCCGCCACCCTCCAGTGGGGCAACATCGCCGAGGTCTTCTCCGACACGACGGTCCCCTTCGCCCGCTCGCTGCTCAACTCGGCGCTGATCGCGGTCGCCACGACGCTGGGCACGGTGCTGCTCGCGGCGCTCGCCGGATACGGGCTGGCCCGCATCCCCTACCGTCACGCCGACGCCGTCTTCTACGCGATCCTGGGCACCCTGATGGTCCCCGCCGCGGTGACCTTCGTGCCCAGCTTCGTGCTGGTCTCCTCCCTGGGGTGGGTGTCCTCCCTCCGGGGCCTGATCATCCCCACCCTCTTCTCGGCCTTCGCGTGTTTCGTCTTCCGGCAGTACTTCCTGGGCTTCCCGAGGGAGCTGGAGGACGCGGCGCGGGTGGACGGGCTGGGGTACTGGCGCACCTTCTGGCGGATCGTGGTCCCCAACTCGCGGCCCGTGTTCGCGGCGGTCGCCACCATCACCTTCATCGGCGCCTGGAACGCGTTCCTGTGGCCGCTGGTCATCGGCCAGGACCAGAACTCCTGGACGGTGCAGGTGGCGCTGTCCACCCTGAACACCGCCCAGACGGTCAACCTGCACGGGCTCTTCGTCGCCGCGGCGGTCTCGGTCCTCCCCCTGCTGCTGGTCTTCCTCTTCTTCCAGCGGTGGATCGTGGCGGGCGTGGAACGCTCGGGCATCGACGACTGACGCCCGGGGCGGGGGCTCGGGGCGGTACGGGGGGGCTCGGGGTGGTACGGGGGACTCGGCGCGGTCCGGGGACCTCGGGGTGGCCCGGGGGCCTCGGGGCGGCCGGGGGCCTCGGGGCGGCCCGGGGGCCTCGGGGCGGCCCGAGAGGCTTCAGCGCGGTTCGAGGGGCCTCGGTGCGGCCGAGGGCCGGGCTGCTACGGCTGCTCCTACGCGTTGCCCCGCAGGAGCGCCGTGCCCAGCGGCGTCAGCGAGTGGAGCACCGCGCTGCCGTGCCGCAGCGTCACCACCAGCCCCGCCTCCCGCAGCACCCCCGCGTGCTGGCTCGCCGACGCCAGGGACACCCCCGCCCGCCGGGCCAGTTCGCTGGTCGTGCACCCGTGGTCGATGGCCCGCAGTACCGCCGCCCGCGTGGACCCCACCAGCCGCCCCAGCGAGGCCCCGGCCCGCTCACTCGGGGGCCCCGGCGCGTGCGCCACCGGGTACACCAGCACGGGCGGCAGCCCCGGGTCGTACAGCATCACCGGCGCCCCCTGGCAGAAGAAGGACGGCTGGAGCCGCAGCCCCCGCCCCTGGAGATATACCTCGCGCTCCACCGGGTAGTCCGCCTCCAGCACGGGCGAGTGCCACCGCAGCCCCGGCGGCAGCGACGCCAGCAGCGCGTCGGCGCCGCCGTCGAGCAGCGCCCGCCCCCGCGCCGCCCGGTCCGCCTCGACCCGTGCGTGCAGATGCGGCCACATCGGGGCGACCACCGCCCGGTGGTAGTCGACCAGGGCGTCCACCAGCCCGGCGAGCGGTACGTCCACCTCCCCGCCCAGCACCGCCAGTTCCGCTCCGACCCGCCCGTCGGGCGTGCCCCGCACGGCCGCCAGTCCCTCTTCCCACCCCACCGCCCCCTCCTCCGGCGTGAGGAAGTCGGGGAAGTACCCCCGGGGCGGCACCACCGCCCGCAGCAGCCGGCGGCCGTCCCCGCCGCCCGCCCACCCGGCGCGGGCCCGGTCCCGCCAGTCGCCGTACGTCCGTCCGCCCCGGCGGTCCCGCAGCCGGTGCAGGCTCAGGACCGTCTCCCACAGGGCGTCCGGCCGTGCGGCGAGCCTCACCCGTGCGAGGTCCTCCCCCGTGAAGTGGATGCGCAGCACCACCGGCCCAACTCCCCACCCTCGCCCACCGGTTGCATCCGCAACCGTCCCAGGGAACGAGTATGCACGCCCTCACGCCCCGTCACCACGGCCTTTCGGCCACAGTTGAAACGCCTCGCGGCGACGGAAGGCCAGGGGCGAAGCTGAGCGACGTCGGACACCGGCCGCCCCGCACGTCCGAGGGGTTCGGTGAAGGCCGTGGGGGGCTTCGCCGTACTTGACGGCGACGCGCGGGGCCGGCGGAATCGGTGTCCGGCCGAGGCGCCGGGGCGCGGTCGGCAGGTGGGGATCTGCCGGCCGTGCCCGGTGCCGCCGCCCGGGAAACGCCGGGAGAAGTCCCGGCGAACCCCCGACTGCGAAGGTCAACTTTTCAACTGCCACCTTCGCGCACCAGGACCAAGCTTCACGCTCCGCGGGGACGACTCCCCACCCCACCCCGTCTTCGGGCGCCAGCGCCCCCACCCGCTCGGTCGCCGCAGCCACCCTGCCTCTCGGGCTCCGCAGCCGCTCTCCACCCCCGGCCCCTCGGGCTCCACCCCCGGCCCCTTGGGCGACGGGGCCGCCCCAAGGGGGCGGAACGGGCGGGCAAGGGGGCGGCCCCTCCCGCTCCCGGCCCACCCGGGTGCCGCCCCTTACGTGAGCGCCTGTGCCAGGCACGCTCCTCCGCCAAGGCCGAGAGCTCAGCCCCGTACCGAACGCCTCAGCCCCGCCCGGCTCAGGCAGAGAGGCCCCGAACCCGCCCCTTTCCCTAAAGCGCTCGCCGCGCGGCCGCCCACGGTTCCCGTGCGGGTGAGTGGGTGGCTGGTCGCGCAGTTCCCCGCGCCCCTGGACGGGGCGCCAGAAGCGCAGCCCCAGGAAGCCCCGTACGCCGAAGCGGCGGCACCCCCGCACAGGGTGCCGCCGCTTCGTGAGGAGCCGAGCCCGCCGCCGGGCGGTGAGGGTGGGGTGGTGCAGTCCCGGCGACGGACTCGGGGGTCTCGCGGAGGAAGGGAAACCGCGTCAGCGGCTGTCGCTGCCCGCCGACTGGGCCGCCGCCCGCCCCGCCTCCAGCCGGGCGACCGGAATGCGGAACGGGGAGCAGGACACGTAGTCCAGGCCCACCTCGTGGAAGAAGTGGACGGACTCCGGGTCGCCGCCGTGCTCGCCGCAGACGCCCAGCTTCAGGTCGGGACGGGTCTTGCGGCCGGCCTCCACCGCGGAGCGGACCAGCGAGCCGACGCCGTCCTTGTCAATGGTCTCGAAGGGGGACACCCCGAAGATGCCCTTCTCCAGGTACGCCGTGAAGAAGGAGGCCTCCACGTCGTCGCGGGAGAAGCCCCACACCGTCTGGGTCAGGTCGTTCGTGCCGAAGGAGAAGAACTCCGCCGCCTCGGCGATCTGCCCGGCGGTGATGGCGGCGCGCGGCAGCTCGATCATCGTGCCCAGCGCCAGCTTGAGGTCTGTCCCGGTGGCCGCCTGGACCTCCGCGATGACCGCCTCGGCCTCCTCGCGGACGATCTCCAGCTCCTGGACGGTGCCCACCAGCGGAATCATGATCTCCGCACGCGGGTCGCCCTTGGCCTCGCGCCGCTCGGCGGCCGCCTCCGCGATGGCCCGCACCTGCATGGTGAACAGGCCCGGAATGACCAGGCCCAGGCGGACGCCGCGCAGACCCAGCATCGGGTTCTGCTCGTGCAGCCGGTGCACGGCCTGGAGCAGCCGCAGGTCGTTCTCGTTGGCGTCCTTGCGGGACTCGGCGAGGGCGACGCGCACGGAGAGTTCCGTGATGTCGGGGAGGAACTCGTGCAGCGGCGGGTCGAGGAGGCGGACGGTGACCGGCAGGCCGTCCATGGCCTCGAAGAGCTCTATGAAGTCCTGCTTCTGGAGCGGCAGCAGCCCCTTGAGGGCCTCCTCGCGCTCGTTGTCGGTGTCCGCGAGGATCAGCTTCTCGACCATCTCGCGGCGCTCGCCCAGGAACATGTGCTCGGTGCGGCACAGGCCGATGCCCTGCGCCCCGAAGCGCCGCGCCCGCAGCGCGTCCTCGGCGTTGTCGGCGTTGGCGCGCACCCGCAGCCGGCGGCGGCGGTCCGCGTACGCCATGATCCGGTGCACGGCCTCGACCAGTTCGTCGGCGTCGTCGGCGCCGGCGTGCATGCGGCCCTCGAAGTACTCCACGACCGGCGACGGGACGACCGGGACCTCGCCCAGGTAGACCTTGCCGGAGGAGCCGTCGATGGAGACGACGTCGCCCTCCTCGACCACCGTGTCGCCGACGGTGAGGCGGCGGCGCTTGGTGTCGACCTCGATCTCCTCGGCGCCGCAGACACAGGTCTTGCCCATGCCGCGCGCGACGACGGCGGCGTGCGAGGTCTTGCCGCCGCGCGAGGTCAGGATGCCCTCGGCGGCGATCATGCCGTCCAGGTCGTCCGGGTTGGTCTCCCGGCGGATCAGGATGACCTTCTCGCCCGAGCGCGACCACTTGACGGCCGTGTACGAGTCGAAGACCGCCTTGCCGACCGCCGCACCCGGCGAGGCGGCGATGCCCCGGCCGAGCAGCCGCGTCTTCGCGCTGTCGTCGAAGCGGGGGAACATCAGTTGCGCGAGCTGCGCGCCGTTGACCCGCTGGAGCGCCTCGGCCTCGTCGATGAGGCCCTGGTCCACGAGCTGCGTGGCGATGCGGAAGGCCGCGCCCGCCGTGCGCTTGCCGACGCGGGTCTGGAGCATCCAGAGCTGGCCGCGCTCGATGGTGAACTCGATGTCGCACAGGTCCTTGTAGTGCGTTTCGAGGGTCTCCATGATCTGCATGAGCTGGTCGTACGACGCCTTGTCGATCGACTCCAGGTCGGCGAGCGGGACGGTGTTGCGGATGCCCGCGACGACGTCCTCGCCCTGCGCGTTCTGCAGGTAGTCGCCGTACACGCCCTGGTGGCCGGAGGCCGGGTCGCGGGTGAAGGCGACGCCCGTGCCGGAGTCCGGGCCGAGGTTGCCGAAGACCATCGAGCAGACGTTGACCGCGGTGCCCAGGTCGCCCGGGATGCGCTCCTGACGGCGGTAGAGCTTGGCGCGGTCGGTGTTCCACGAGTCGAAGACCGCGTTGATCGCGAGGTCCATCTGCTCGCGCGGGTCCTGCGGGAAGTCGCGGCCGGCCTCGTCGGAGACGATCTTCTTGAACTTCTTGACGAGCTTCTTGAGGTCGGCGGCCTCCAGGTCGGTGTCGACCTTCACCTTCTTGGCCGTCTTGGCCTCTTCGAGGGCGTCCTCGAAGAGTTCGCCGTCCACGCCGAGGACGGTCTTGCCGAACATCTGGATGAGGCGCCGGTAGGAGTCCCACGCGAAACGCTCGTCGCCGCCGACCTGCTGTGCCAGGCCGGTGACGGAGGCGTCGGAGAGGCCGATGTTGAGAACCGTGTCCATCATGCCGGGCATGGAGAACTTCGCGCCGGAGCGGACCGAGACGAGGAGCGGGTTGTCGGCCTGGCCGAGCTTCTTGCCCATCTTCGCCTCAAGGGCGTCCAGATGGGCGCTGACCTCGTCGCGCAGCTCCTTGGGAGCGTCGCCGCTGTCGAGGTAGACCTTGCAGGCCTCGGTCGTGATCGTGAACCCCGGAGGCACCGGCAGACCCAGGTTGGTCATCTCGGCGAGGTTGGCGCCCTTGCCACCGAGAAGGTCCTTGAGGTCCTTGTTGCCCTCGGTGAAGTCGTAGACGAACTTCTGCCCGGAAGAAGACTTCGCTACGTGGGGTTCTTTGTTTTCCGACACGGTCTCGGCTCCTCGAAGACGCGTTGGCTGCCCTGACGGCGAGGAACATACCCAGATCGAAGGTGTCTGGGTACGTCCACTTAACCGTCATACGGCTTTAACCGCCTGTCCGCCAGCAGATCGAAAGTGCTGCGGCCGTCCGCGTCCCGTACCGCATTCCTTCAGGCATTGAACGCAAGATCACGCAGAGCCACAGAAGATCCCGCCCGGATCGACGATCCGTCACGTCTGATCCCGGGGATTGAAAAAATAAAGGGTGGCACTGGGTGCCACCCTTTGAAAAATGCAGCCCGTCGCCGAGCGCTCATCTGAGCGAGTACAGCATCAGGCGTGGCGAGAATCACTCGCGCGTACGCTCATCAGAGCACCCCGGATCTCACCCTCCGGACGTGTCCAGCTCCGCCTCGTCACTGATCCCGGCACAGTCATACGGGTCCTTCAACCAGCCATCCGGCAGCACAACCCGCCCATTTCCGGATGTACGCCCCCGAGGCCCATCGGCCCCCTCGGGCCACGGCTGGTCCAGATCCAGCTCGCTCAGATGAGCGTCCATTTCGGCGAGCGAGGAGGACACGGCGAGCTTCTTGCGCATCTCGCCGCCCGTCGAGAAGCCCTTCAAGTACCAGGCGACGTGCTTGCGGAAGTCGATGACACCGCGTGCCTCGTCGCCGATCCACTCGCCGAGCAGCTCCGCGTGCCGCCGCATCACCACCGCGACCTCGCGCAGCGTGGGCGCGGCCCGCTCCGCGCGGCCCTCGAAGGCCGCCACCAGGTCGCCGAACAGCCACGGCCGCCCCAGGCAGCCGCGCCCCACGACCACGCCGTCGCAGCCCGTCTCCCGGACCATCCGCAGCGCGTCGTCCGCCGACCAGATGTCGCCGTTGCCGAGCACCGGGATCTCCGGCACATGCTCCTTCAGGCGCGCGATGGCGTCCCAGTCGGCGGTGCCGCCGTAGTGCTGGGCGGCCGTGCGGCCGTGCAGGGCGATCGCGGTGACGCCCTCGTCGACGGCGATGCGTCCGGCGTCCAGGAAGGTGATGTGGTCGTCGTCGATGCCCTTGCGCATCTTCATCGTCACGGGCAGGTCGCCCGCGTTGCCCACGGCCTCGTGCAGGATCGCGCGCAGCAGCGGCCGCTTGTACGGGAGCGCCGAGCCGCCGCCCTTGCGGGTCACCTTGGGCACCGGGCAGCCGAAGTTGAGGTCGATGTGGTCGGCGAGGTCCTCGTCCACGATCATGCGGACCGCCTTGCCGACGGTGACCGGGTCCACTCCGTACAACTGGATCGAACGCGGGGTCTCCGTCGCGTCGAAGTGGATCAGTTGCATCGTCTTCTCGTTGCGCTCGACCAGCGCCCGCGTCGTGATCATCTCGCTCACGAACAGGCCCTTCCCGCCGGAGAACTCACGGCAGAGGGTGCGGAAGGGGGCGTTCGTGATGCCCGCCATGGGTGCGAGGACCACGGGCGGCTGCACGACATGGGGGCCGATGTTGAGCGGGGTCATTGACTCATTGTCGCGCACCCCCCGCACCCGATCGAGCGGTTTCTTTAGTTATCCGTACTATCGAAAGATGTCCGCCGACCCCTCCCTCCCGCTGACGCACCGCCGCCGGATGCTGATCCTTGGCATCTGCTGCATGAGCCTGCTGATCGTCAGCCTCGACAACACGGCGCTCAACGTCGCCCTCCCCGCCATGCAGCGCGAGCTGGACGCGAGCGTCGCCGGGATGCAGTGGACCATCGACGCCTACACCCTCGTCCTGGCCTCCCTGCTGATGCTCGCCGGGTCGACGGCCGACCGCGTCGGGCGGCGCAAGGTGTTCATGGCAGGCCTGGTGCTCTTCACCCTCGGCTCGCTGCTGTGCTCGCTCGCCCCGAACCTGGAGTCGCTGGTCGCCTTCCGGGCGGTCCAGGCGATCGGCGGCTCCATGCTCAACCCGGTCGCGATGTCGATCATCACCAACACCTTCACCGACCCGCGCGAACGCGCCCGTGCCATCGGCGTCTGGGGCGGGGTCGTCGGCATCTCCATGGCCGCGGGACCCCTGGTCGGCGGACTGCTGGTCGACTCGGTGGGCTGGCGGTCGATCTTCTGGGTCAACCTGCCGGTCGGCCTCGCGGCCCTGCTGCTGACGTTCCGGTACGTCCCCGAGTCGCGCGCCTCCAGGGCCCGCCGGGCCGACCCGGTGGGCCAGCTCCTGGTGATCGCGCTGCTCGCCTCGCTGACGTACGCGATCATCGAGGGCCCGGAGGCGGGCTGGCTCTCGCCGCTCACGCTGTCGCTCGCGGGGGCCGCGGTCCTGGCCCTGGCCGGGCTGGTGCTGTACGAGCCCCGGCGGGCGGAGCCGCTGATCGACCTGCGGTTCTTCCACAGCGCGCCGTTCAGCGGGGCGACGGTGATCGCGGTCTGCGCGTTCGCCTCGCTGGCCGGGTTCCTCTTCCTGAACACCCTGTACCTGCAGAACGTGCGCGGTCTGTCCGCCCTGCACGCCGGGCTGTACATGCTGCCCATGGCCGCCATGACCTTCGTCTGCGCACCGCTGTCCGGACGGCTGGTGGGGGCGCGCGGGCCCCGTCTTCCGCTGCTGGTCGCAGGAACGGCGATGACGGCGAGCGCGGTGCTGTTCGCGGGCTTCCGGGCGGAGACGGACAACGTGCTGATGTTCACCGGCTATGTGCTCTTCGGCCTCGGCTTCGGCATGGTGAACGCCCCCATCACCAACACGGCGGTGTCCGGGATGCCGCGCGCCCAGGCCGGGGTCGCGGCGGCCATCGCCTCGACCAGCCGCCAGGTCGGCTCCACGCTGGGGGTCGCGGTGATCGGGGCGGTGATCGCGGCGGGGATCAGCGGGACCTCGTACGCCGACGGCTTCGTGGAGGCGGCCGTCCCGGCGTGGTGGGTCATCGCGGGCTGCGGCCTGGCCGTCCTCCTGGTCGGGGCGCTGACCAGCGGAAAGTGGGCGAAGGGCACCGCCCTGCGGACGGCGGAGCGGCTGGCGTCGCCGGGGCCCCGGGAGACCGCGCCGGCCAACGCGTGAACCTGCCCGCCCGCCTCGCGCCGCTCCCGCGGACGGCCCGGCGGACGACGACGGCACCGGGGGCGGCAGCCCTGAGAGCCCTCTTCCCGGGCTCACCGAGGGGCCGGGCCACGCACGCGTGGGCCCGGACCGTCGGAACGGTCCGGGCCCACGCGCGGCTGAGTCAGCTCTGGGAGGCGTCGCCGTCCGCCTGCTGCGCGTCCCCGCCGCCGGCGGCCTTCTCGCGCATCTTGGCCAGCAGTTCGGCCTTCTTCTCCGCCGCCGACGCGCGGTCGGCGTTGCGGTGCGGGCCGTTGTTGGCGCGCTCGTCGCGGGACTGCCGCTTGCGCTGGCCGCCGCCCTGGCCGACGGGGTTGTTGATGTTCTTGCTGGTGGTCACGGGTTCTCCCGGAATGATGTGAAGTGATCTACGGATTCGTCGGTGGGGGACGGGCGCGGCGGCATCGCAGGACGTCAGCGGCGGCCCGTCACGCTCTCACTCGTAAATCGGCGTCTGGAAGAACATGGTCACGACGGTACCCGCTCCCGACGGGGCCGCGCACCAGATTTCCGCCGCCCCCGGCTGGGCGGAGCTCAGCCGCCGCCCTCCAGGAAGCGCAGCACGGCCAGCACCCGACGGTGGTCGGCGTCCGCGCGGGGCAGGTCCAGTTTGGCGAGGATGGAGTTGATGTGCTTGGCCACCGCGCTCTCGCTGAGCACGAGCTGCGCGGCGATCCCCGCGTTCGAGCGGCCCTCCGCCATCGAAGCGAGCACCTCGCGTTCCCGGGCGGTGAGGCGGTCGAGCGGGTCGCTGCCCCGGCGGACCAGGAGCTGGGCGACGACCTGGGGGTCCAGGGCCGTGCCGCCGTCGGCGACGCGGCACAGGGCCTCGATGAACTCCTCCACGTCGGCGACGCGCTGCTTGAGGAGGTAGCCGATCCCGGTGGTGTGCCGGGAGAGGAGATCCGCCGCGTACCGCTCCTCGACGTACTGGGAGAGCATGAGGACCGCCGTGGAGGGCCATCTCTCGCGCAGGGCGAGGGCCGCGCGGATTCCCTCGTCGGTGAAGCCGGGCGGCATCCTGACGTCCACGACCGCGAGGTCCGGGCGGTGTTCCCCGACGGCCGCGAGCAGGCCGTCCGCGTCGTCGGACTCCGCGACGACGTCGAAGCCGGCCATGTCGAGGATCTTGACGACGCCCATGCGGAGAAGGACGGAGTCCTCGGCTATCACTGCGCGGCGGCGCGGCACGGCAACTCCACGGTCATCACGGTCGGTCCCCCGGTGGGGCTGCTGAGGCGGAACGCGCCGTCGACGGAGGACGCCCGTTGCGCGAGGCCGCGCAGTCCGGTGCCGGCGGAGGGGTCGGCGCCGCCCGTTCCGTCGTCGGTGACGATCACCCGCAGTATCTCCCCGCGCCGGGTCACGGTCACCTCCGCCCTGGTCGCGTGCGCGTGCTTGGCGATGTTGGTGAGGGCTTCGGAGACGACGAAGTAGGCGACGGCCTCGACGGCGGGTGCGGGACGGGAGGGGATGTCCACGCGCAGGCGCACGGGGAGGGGCGCGCGGGCCGCGAGTCCCGACAGGGCGGGGTCCAGGCCGAGTTCGTCCAGCACCGAGGGGTGCAGGCCGCGCACCAGGTTGTTGAGCTCCTCGATGGACTCCTTCGCCGCCCGGTGCGCCTCGTCGATGACCGCCTGTGCCTCGGGCGGCAGGTCCTTCAACGTCGCTCTGGCGATACCGAGGTTGAGAGCCATCGAGACCAGGTGCTGCTGGGCCCCGTCGTGCAGGTCCCGTTCGATGCGCCGCCGTTCGGCGTCCGCCGCGTCCACCGCCGCGGCCCGGCTCTCGGTGAGGTCCGACACGCGCCGCTCGAGGGCTTCGGCCCTGTCGTCCCGCAGCAGGGCGGGGGCGATGCGGTGTTCCAGCCGTACGAGAGCTCCGGCGGCCGGCGGCACGGCGAACAACGAGCCGATCCCGGCGGCCATGACGAACGCCGACCAGGTGGTGTAGTCCCGGTGCGCCGTCCGGAACTCGTCCGGCAGCAGCCACTCCCACGCGTACACCGTCGTCCCGGCGACGGCGAGCAGCACCAGCGCCAGCACCGCGAGTTCGAGCAGGGCGAGGCAGGGGCCCACGAGCCAGTGGTACCCGAACTGCCGCCGCGCCGCCGCGAACCGCAGCCGGGGCATCTCCACCCCGCACAGCTCGCGGAACCGCCACCGCTGCGCCTCAGTGAGCCAGAACCCGGCGGCGACGACCAGCGCGAGGGCCACCGGCAGCCCGTACGGGGCCGCGTCCAGGCGTCCCTCCAGGAGCCCGACGAACTGTGTCGTCGCCCACAGGAACAGCGGCACGGTGAGCAGGTGCAGCGGCACCCCCGTGGCCACGAACGCGAGGTCGCGGCGCAGCCGCGCGCGGGCACGGGCCCGGCGGGACCGCCGCTCGGCGCCCGTCCCGGCCCTCGGGCGGGTGAGCGGCCCGGGAGTTCCCCGGGTCAGGAGGTTCATGATCCGACGGTAGACGGTGGGTCCGACAGCCCACCAGGAAGCCCGTTGCCGTGCGGGGGTGCAACTGGTGCCACCCCGGTCCGGCAACCAGCGTTCCTGACTTGGGCCGCCGGAATCCGGAGTGTGGAGCCAGGCCCGACAACCGGGTCCGTACTCCCCGAAGAGCCCCGGAAGGAACCGTCCCATGGCACTCCTCGTCTTCGCCTGCCCGTTCCCCACCGCCCGGTGGCAGGGCGGGCTGCTCACCCTGGCCGGGCTGGCCCTGCTTCCGTGGACGGGGTACCTGGCCGCCACCCTGCCGCCCGCCGAGGCCGCCGCGTGGGTGGGACTGGACTTGCTGGAGGCCCTCTGTCTGCTCGTCGCGGGAGCCCGTGTGCGGCAGGGACGCGCCGCCCGTCTCCCCGCCGCCGGGGCCGCCCTGCTGCTCGCCGCCGACGCCTGTGCCGACCTGCTCGTCTCCGCGCCGGGCCCGGAGTTCGCCGCCGCCCTCGCCATGGCGGGGTGTGCCGAGCTGCCGCTGGCCGTCCTGTGCGCCGCCCGGGCACGCCGGAGCCCCCGGCCGCGCCAACGGGCGGCCGGGGGCTCCGGGACGTACGGGGAGGAGACGTACCGGGGGGTCAGCAGCCGATGAGGCGGACCGCCAGGTACTCCTGGATCATGTCCAGCGACACGCGCTCCTGCTTCATGGTGTCGCGCTCGCGCACGGTCACCGCGTTGTCGTCCAGGGTGTCGAAGTCGACCGTCACGCAGAACGGCGTGCCGATCTCGTCCTGGCGGCGGTAGCGGCGGCCGATGGCGCCCGCGTCGTCGAACTCGATGTTCCAGTTCTTGCGCAGGTCCGCGGCGAGGCCCTTGGCCTTCGGCGAGAGCTGCGGGTTGCGGGAGAGCGGGAGCACCGCGACCTTGACCGGGGCCAGGCGCGGGTCGAGGCCCATCACGACGCGCTTCTCCATGACGCCCTTGGCGTTGGGCGCCTCGTCCTCGCGGTAGGCGTCCAGCATGAAGGCGAGCATCGCGCGGTTGACGCCGGCGGCCGGCTCGATGACGTACGGCGTCCAGCGCTCGTTGGCCTCCTGGTCGAAGTAGACCAGGTCGTGGCCGGAGGCCTTGGAGTGCGCCTTCAGGTCGAAGTCGGTGCGGTTGGCGACGCCTTCGAGCTCGGAGAACTCCGTGCCGCCGAAGTTGAAGCGGTACTCGATGTCGGCGGTGCGCTTGGAGTAGTGGGAGAGCTTCTCGGCCGGGTGCTCGTACCAGCGGATGTTCTCGGGGTCGATGCCGAGGTCCAGGTACCAGTTCCAGCGCTGCTCCATCCAGTACTCCTGCCACTGCTCGTCCTCGCCCGGCTTGACGAAGAACTCCATCTCCATCTGCTCGAACTCGCGCGTGCGGAAGATGAAGTTGCCCGGAGTGATCTCGTTCCGGAAGGACTTGCCCATCTGCGCGATGCCGAACGGCGGCTTCTTGCGGGCGGTCTGCTGCACCTGGGCGAAGTTGGTGAAGATGCCCTGCGCGGTCTCCGGGCGCAGGTACGCCTTCGAGCCGGTGTCCTGGGTGGGGCCGAGGTGCGTCTCCAGCATGCCGGAGAACTGCTTGGGCTCGGTGAACTGGCCCTTGGTGCCGCAGTTGGGGCAGTTGACGTCGGCCAGGCCGTTCTCGGGGGCGCGGCCGTGGTGCTTGGCCTCGTACGCCTCGATCAGGTGGTCGGCGCGGTGGCGCTTGTGGCAGGAGGTGCACTCGGTGAGCGGGTCGGAGAAGGTCGCGACGTGGCCGGACGCCTCCCACACCTCGGGGGCCAGGATGACCGACGAGTCGATGCCGACCACGTCCTCGCGCGCGATGACCATCGCGCGCCACCACTGGCGCTTGATGTTCTCCTTGAGCTCGACACCCAGCGGACCGTAGTCCCAGGCGGCCCGGGACCCGCCGTAGATCTCACTGCTCGGGAAAACGAAGCCACGGCGCTTGCTCAGGCTGACGATGGTCTCGATCTTGTCGGCGGCCACGGTGCTCTCTTCATTACGACGACGAAGGTGTGGGTCCCGCCGGTGCGCGCTGCTTCCCCGCGCGGCCCCCCTGCACGGCCACGACCCGGCACGGCCCGGCGAATGCTTCAGGTTACCGGCGTGCGGGGGCCCCGGATCAAATCGGTATCGGGGACAGAGCGGACAAGCGCACTATTGACAATCGTTTCCACTTTTGTTGAAAATGACTGTCATGAACGTACGACGCCTGATACCCGCCGCCGCCACCGCCGCCGCCGCCTCTCTCGGACTGGTCACCCTGTCCGCCTGCGGAGGGGGTTCCTCCGCCGCGGACGGCAAGGGCGCGGACGGCGGGCTGAAGGTGACCGCGTCGTTCTACCCCCTGCAGTACCTGGCCGAGCAGATAGGCGGCGACAAGGTCTCCGTCACCACGCTGACCAAGCCGGGCGTCGAACCGCACGACCTGGAGCTGGGCCCCAAGCAGACCGCCCAGCTCGGCGAAGCGGACCTGATCCTCTACCTCGGCGGCCTCCAGCCCGCCGTCGACGAGGCCGTGAAGCAGTCCGGGGCCAAGGCCACCGTCGACGCCGCGACCCTGACGAAGATGGAGAAGCACGGCGCCGAGGCCGGCGGGCACGACCACGGGCACGGCGGCGAGGAGGCCGGGCACGAGGGCCACGGCCACGACCACGCCGAGGACGGCGCCGACCCGCACGTCTGGCTGGATCCCGTGAAGTACGCGGAGATCGCCAAGGGCGTGGAGAAGTCCCTCGCGAAGGCCGACCCGAAGAACGCCGCGACGTACGAGAAGAACAGCGCGACACTGGTCACGAAGCTGGACGGCCTGAACACGGCGTTCCGGAACGGCCTGAAGAACACCTCCACCAAGACCTTCATCACCACCCACTCCGCCTTCGGCTACCTCGCCGAGCGGTACGGCCTGGAGCAGGAGGCCATCAACGGCGTCTCCCCCGAGTCGGACCCGAGCCCGGCCCACATCAAGCAGCTCCAGAAGATCGCCAAGGAGGACAAGGTCTCCACGGTCTTCTTCGAGACGCTGATCAGCGACCGGACGGCGAAGACCTTCGCCTCGGACGCCGGCCTCAAGACGGACGTCCTGGACCCGCTGGAGGGCATCACGCCCGGCAAGTCCAAGGGCTCCACCTACATCGAGGTCATGCAGTCCAACCTCGAAGCGCTGAAGAAGGCGCTCGGCGCCAAGTGATGCCACTCCCAGCGGCCCCGGAGGCACGAACCGTGCACAACGACTCCGTCATATCCCTGCGCGCGGCGACCGCCGTGCTCGGCTCGCGCCCCGTGCTGCGCGGCATCGACCTCGCCGTCGAGCGCGGCGAGGTCGTCGCCCTGCTCGGCGCCAACGGCTCGGGCAAGTCCACCGCGGTGCGGTCCGTGATCGGGCAGGTGCCGCTCACCGGCGGCTCGGTCGAGCTGTTCGGCACGCCGCTGAAGCGCTTCAGGCAGTGGGCGCGCGTCGGTTACGTCCCCCAGCGCACGACGGCCGCGGGCGGCGTGCCCGCGACGATCCGCGAGGTCGTCTCCTCGGGGCGGCTCTCCCGCGCCCGGTTCGGGCTGCTGTCGAAGGCCGACAAGGCCGCCGTCGAGCGGGCCATCGGCCTGGTGGGCCTCGCCGACCGGGCGAAGGACTCGGTGAGCGCCCTGTCCGGCGGGCAGCACCAGCGGGTGCTGATCGCGCGGGCGCTGGCCGGCGAACCCGAACTGCTGATCATGGACGAGCCGATGGCCGGCGTCGACCTGGCCAGCCAGGAGATCCTCGCCGCGACCCTGCGCGAGCAGGTGGCCGCCGGGGTCTCCGTCCTGCTGGTCCTGCACGAGCTGGGCCCCCTGGAGCCGCTCATCGGCCGCACGGTCGTCCTGCGCGACGGCCTGGTGGCGTACGACGGCCCGGTGACCGCCGGGGACGCCCTGCCCGGCCACGAACCGCACCACCTGACCCAGGAGGACTGCCACCCGCCCGCGGCCCCGGCACCCGCCTCCCCCGTACCGACGGGACTGCTGAGCTGATGCTGACCGAGATCCTCTCCACCGCCTTCATGCAGCGCGCCCTGATCGCCGCCGTCCTAGTCGGCGTCACCGCGCCCGCCATCGGCATCTACCTGGTGCAGCGCCGCCAGTCCCTGATGGGCGACGGCATCGGCCACGTCGCGATGACCGGCGTCGGCCTCGGCTTCCTGATGCAGGCCAGCCCCGTGTGGACGGCCACCGTCGTCGCCGTCGCGGGCGCGGTGGTCATGGAGCTGATCCGCTGGTACGGCAAGACCCGGGGCGACATCGCCCTGGCCATGCTGTTCTACGGCGGCATGGCGGGCGGTGTGCTGCTGATCAACCTGGCGCCGACCGGTTCCAACGCCAATCTGTCCTCGTACCTCTTCGGTTCGCTCTCCACGGTCTCCCAGGAGGACGTGACGGCGATCATGCTGCTCGCGGCGTTCGTGGTGGCGGTGACGGTCGGGCTGCGGCGGCAGTTGTTCGCGGTGAGCCAGGACGAGGAGTTCGCGCGGGTCACCGGGCTGCCGGTGCGGGCGCTGAACCTGCTGGTCGCGGTGGTGGCGGCGGTGACGGTGACGGTCGCCATGCGGGTCGTGGGACTGCTCCTGGTCAGCGCGCTGATGGTGGTGCCGGTGGCGGCCGCGCAGCAGATCTCGCGCAGCTTCGCGGTCACCTTCGTGCTGGCGGTCGCCATCGGCACGGCGGTGACGCTGGGCGGCACGGTGGCCTCCTACCAGTACGACGTGCCGCCGGGCGCGACGATCGTGCTGCTGGCCATCGTGGCCTTCGTCGCACTGACACTTCTGGCCACACCGCTGGCACGACGCCGGGCCCGCGCGGGACACTCGACGGGACCGGCCGACGCGGCCGAGCCCGTGGCGGCGAAGCTCTGAGCCGGAGCGCGGCGGCGCTCCTGGCACAATGGCCCGACGTATCTACCCGCGTAATGGGCAACCTGAGGAGGCACCTGTGACGACGGCGCCGAGCGGTGCGACCGCGACGACGAACACCGCACCGGTGAAGGGGCGCTCCACCCGGCAGCGGACCGCCGTGGCGGCGGCGCTGGACGAGGTGGACGAGTTCCGCAGCGCGCAGGAACTCCACGACATGCTCAAGCACAAGGGCGACTCGGTGGGCCTGACCACGGTCTACCGCACGCTCCAGTCGCTGGCCGACGCCGGCGAGGTGGACGTGCTGCGCACCAGTGAGGGCGAGTCGGTCTACCGGCGCTGCTCCACGGGCGACCACCACCACCATCTGGTGTGCCGGATGTGCGGCAAGGCGGTCGAGGTCGAGGGCCCGGCGGTCGAGTCGTGGGCCGAGTCCGTCGCGGCCCAGCACGGCTATGTGAACGTGGCGCACACCGTGGAGATCTTCGGCACCTGCGCGGAGTGCGCCGCCGCCTGATCCCGCGCGCCTGCCGAACGCCCCAACTCCCTTGCCGGGTTGGGGCGTTCGGCGTGTTTCGGCCAAGTCGCACGGAGTGCCGCACGCACTCCTGACAGATGTTCAGCTTCCGTGGCACGCTCCTCACGCACACCGGTTTCCGCACCGCTTACCTCTTCGCAGAAGGAGTCAGCGTGAGACGTCGTCCCCCCAGTGCACTGTTCGGTCTGGCGGCCGCCGTGGGCGGTCTGCTCGCCACCGCCGCGGCCCCCGCCGCCGCATCCGGCGCCCCCTCCCCCGCCGCCCCCGCCGCCCGCACCGCCGAGCAGCAGGTACGGAACTTCTGGACGCCGGAGCGGATGCGTGCGGCGAAGCCGCTCGACCTGCTGAAGGTGTCCCCCGCCAAGGTCTCCCCGGCGAGGGCCGACGGCCCCGCGACCTCCGTCCCCGGCACCCGGGCCTTCCCGCAGAAGGGCGGCGCGTGGACCGGCGGCGGGGCGGTGGTGAAGACCTCCGGCCGCGTGTTCTTCACGTACCAGGGCCGCACCGCCTCCTGCTCGGGCAACTCCGTCACCAGCCAGAACAAGTCGACCGTCGTCACGGCGGGACACTGCGTCAAGATGGACGGCGCCTGGCACACGAACTGGGTGTTCGTGCCCGCCTACAATGACGGCGTCACCCCGTACGGGACGTGGACCGCCGCGAAGCTCTCCGCCACCGACCAGTGGACGGCGAGCGAGGACATCAACTACGACGTGGGCCTCGCCGTGGTGAACCCGCTGAACGGGCAGAAGCTGTCCGACGTGGTCGGGGCGCAGGGCGTCCAGTTCAACGGCGGCTACAACAAGCCGATGTACGCGTTCGGCTTCCCGGCGGCCGCCCCGTACGACGGCAAGAAGCTGGTCTACTGCTCCGGGAACACCACGAAGGACTTCCTGCTCACCAAGGACCACGGCCTGGCCTGCGACATGACCGGCGGCTCCAGCGGCGGCCCGTGGTTCAACTCCTTCAATGAGTCCGCCGGCACCGGCCTCCAGGCCTCGGTGAACAGCTTCGGCTACACCTTCCTGCCGGGCCGGATGTTCGGCCCGTACTTCGGCAACGAGGTGAAGGCGGCGTACGACAAGGCCCAGGCGGGCTGACCCGGCGGGCGGGGCCCGGCGGGTGCGCGCACCGGGCCCCGCCCCGCACGGGGCCCGGCGACGGCTCAGCCCTGTCCGGGAACCTGCGCGAGCGGGGAACCGCCGCCGTTCTGCTGCTCGTTGGGGACCGCCCCGCCGAAGCGACGGTCGCGCTGCGCGTACTCGTAGCAGGCGTCCCAGAGGTTGCGCCGGTCGAAGTCCGGCCACAGCACGTCCTGGTAGACGAACTCGGCGTACGCGCTCTGCCAGAGCAGGTAGTTGGAGGTGCGCTGCTCGCCGCTGGGACGCAGGAAGAGGTCCACGTCCGGCATGTCCGGGTAGTACAGGTACTTGGCGAAGGTCTTCTCGTTGACCTTCGACGGGTCGAGCTTCCCGGCGGCGACGTCCCGGGCGACGGCCTGGGCGGCGTCCGCGATCTCGGCGCGGCCGCCGTAGTTCACGCAGAAGTAGAGGGTCATCGCGTCGTTGTCGACGGTCTGTTCCTGGGCGACCTGGAGCTCCTGGACGACCGACTTCCACATCTTGGGCATCCGGCCGACCCAGCGGATGCGGATGCCGAGCTCGTTCATCTCGTCGCGGCGGCGGCGGATGACGTCCCGGTTGAAGTTCATCAGGAAGCGGACCTCGTCGGGGGTGCGCTTCCAGTTCTCGGTGGAGAAGGCGTACAGCGAGAGGTTCTTGACGCCCATCTCCAGGCAGCCCTTGAGGACGTCCAGGACGACGCCCTCGCCGACCTTGTGGCCCTCGGTGCGGGGCAGGCCGCGCTCCTTGGCCCAGCGGCCGTTGCCGTCCATGACGATCGCGACGTGCTCGGGGACGAGCTCACCGGGAATCCTCGGGGGGCGCGCGCCGGACGGGTGCGGCTCGGGGATCTTGTACTCGCGCTTGGTGCGCCCCAGGATTCCGCGTCGTGCCATGGTTCGTAGCTCTCCCTGTGATGTGCCCGTGCTTCCCGTACTGACTGTGCCCGCCGCGTGCCCTACGCCTTCTCCACGTACCTGAGCGAGCGCAGTCCGCGCTCCAGGTGCCAGTGCAGATAGGCCGAGACCAGCCCGCTGCCCTCGCGGGCGTGCCGGGGCTCGCACGCGTCGGCCGCCGCCCAGTCCCCCGTGAGCAGCGCGCTCAGCAGAGCGACAGCCTCCGCAGAGGGTACGACGCTCCCGGGCACCCGGCAGTCACCGCATATGACGCCGCCGGCCGAGACGGAGAACAGCCGGTTGGGTCCGTCGATGCCGCACTTGGCGCAGTCGTCGAAGCTGGGGGCGTACCCGTTGACGGCGAGGGAGCGCAGCAGGAAGGCGTCGAGGATCAGGTTCGGGGCGTGCTCGGCGCGGGAGAGGGTGCGCAGACCGCCCACCAGGAGGAGGTACTGCTGCACCGCGGGTTCGCCCTCGTGGTCGGTGAACCGTTCCGCCGTCTCCAGCATGGCGGTGCCGGCGGTGTAGCGGCCGTAGTCGGTGACGATGCCGCTGCCGTAGGGGGCGATGATCTCGCCCTGGGTGCACAGCGGCAGGCCGCGGCCGACCAGCTCGCTGCCGCGGGCGAAGAACTGCACGTCGACGTGGGAGAAGGGCTCCAGGCGCGCCCCGAACTTCGACTTCGTGCGGCGTACGCCCCGGGCCACGGCCCGGACGCGGCCGTGGTGGCGGGTGAGGAGCGTGATGATGCGGTCCGCCTCGCCCAGCTTCTGGGTGCGCAGGACGATGCCGTCATCACGGAACAGACTCATGACGCCCATTGTCCCGCACGCGGGGGCGGGGCCGGGGACGGCGGCGCTTCCGGCCCGGGCGGCAGCCGGGGCCGGAGGTGCTACGGCAGCTCGCCGCGGCTGCGGGCGTTGACGTAGGCCGTGGCCGCGCTGAGCCGCTCGGCGGCCGTGGCGGGGCGGACCTCGCCCTGGTCGACGTTCCAGTCGCGGCCGCCGCCCGCCGGGGTCAGCCGCAGCAGGCGGCCCACCGCGGCGACGACCCGGCCGACCCGGCCGCTGGTGAGGTCCATCACGTACGAGCCGAGAGGCGGCGGCTTCACCGCGCGTCCGGCGGCACGAGGCCGGCACTTCCCCGTGTCGAGCGCACTGTCTCCACCACGTCCTCCGTTGCTCCGGTGCTTCCCGGCGCACTGCGCCCGGGGTGCGGATTCCCCATCATTGTCGTGAATTTCCCGTGCGGGAGGGATTTCGGCTGCCGCGCTACGGACGCGGCGCGGCCGGCCCCGGGAGGACGGCCGCGCCGCGGACGGCCGCGGCCCGTCCCCGCAAAAACTTTCCGCACTCCGGACGCAACCTCCCGGGTACCCGCACGTCTGGTCGGTTGAAGGCGCCCTTCACCCCATGTTCCAGATCGTGCTCCGGGCGCCGTACGTCATCTCGTACGGCGCCCGGCGCGCCCCGCACTCGGGAGTACCCATGTCCATGCACCGGAAGCTGACCCGCCCCCGCCTCTTCGGCGCCGTCGCCTCGGTCGCCGTCGTCCTGGGCGGCGCCTTCGCGGCCCAGGCCGTCGCCGACACGACCCCGGCGCCGGCCCCTCCGAAGTCCGGCCCGGCCGCTCCGGAGACCGCCCCGGAGGCCGCCCCGGCGCCCGCCGGCGAGCCCCGTCCGGCTCCCGCCGCCCCGGTGGCCGACGACAAGACCCGTCCGGCGCCCGCCGCCCCCGTGGCCGACGGCAAGACGCGTCCGGCGCCCGCCGGGAAGTCCGATGCCGCTCCCCGCGTGGTGGAGCCGGGCAGCGCGCCCGCGCCCGCGCCGCAGAAGTAGCGGCCTCATCCGGCGGGCGGGCCTGTACGCAGGCCCGCCCGCCGTCCCCTGCCGCCCGCACCACCGGATCGAGGCCCATGCAGTACGCCGCGTACGCCGTCCCCGTCGCGCCCCCGTGGTGGTCGCGCCTGCTCGCCCGCGTGTCCGGGGCACGGGCGTCCCGCCCCCGGGACGCCCGCCCGTTGCGCACGGTCGAGAGCCAGCCGTACGACGGCACGCCGTACGGCAGCGCCCCGTACGGCGACGACTGCGAGCCGCCCACCCTCAGCGACCTCTACCGGGCCCGCCGCCTCGACATGGTCCGCCTCGCCCTGTTCCTGGTGGACGACCTGCACACCGCCGAGGACGTGGTGCAGGACGCGTTCGCCGCGGTGTGCCGCACCCACGGGACGAAGCTGGCCGGGCTCCAGGACCCCGCGGCGTACCTGCACACCGCCGTGCTCAACGCGGCCCGCTCGGTGCTGCGCAGACGGCGCACGGCACGCGCGTACACGCCGCCGCACCCGGCGGCGGGCCCGCCCGTCGACGAAGGGCTCCTGCTCGCCGAGGAGCACCGCCACGTCCTGGCGGCGCTGGCCGAACTGACCCGGCGCCAGCGCGAGGTGCTGGTGCTGCGGTACTGGTCGGAGCTGACCGAGGCGCAGACGGCGCAGGCCCTCGGCCTGTCGCGTGGCACGGTGAAGTCCACCGCGAGCCGCGCCCTGGACGCGCTGGAGAAGAAGCTGGAGAACACCACCGCATGACGCAGACCGAAGACAGGCTGCGGGCCGCGCTCGCCGCCCGGGCGGACCAGCTCACGTACTCGATGCTGCGTCGCGGCGAAGTTCCGCAGGGGCGGACCTGGGGAGTGCGCCGGGTGCGCGGGATCGCATACGCGGTGGTGGGCGCGGCGGCGGTGGTCGCCGTGTGCCTGCTCGTGCTGCTGCCCCACAGCCCCGTGAACCCGACTCCGGTGCCGCCCGCGCAACCGCCGCGCGTGGTCGACACCCCCCGCCCGACGACGACCCCGGCCCTGCCGGAGTCGGCTCCGGCGGTGAGCCGCGAACCCTAGGGCCCTGACGTCGGCGCGGGCCCTAGTGCTCGACGATCTCCTCGCGGGACTCCACCTCCTCGTCCCGGAGGATCACGAACTCCCGGTCCTCCTCCGTCAGGACCTTCAGGAACCCGGGCTCGGCCTCCAGCACATAGCCGCGCAGCGGCTCCCCGTGCCCCTTCACCACGATGCGCTCCTTGGGCATCCACGGCGTGCGGACGACGGCCGCGCTGATCAGCAGCGCGAGGACCGAGGCGGCCAGCACCAGCCCCATGAGGTGCCGGCCCGCCCACCGCGACGCCTCGCCGACCTGCCCGTGCACGCCCCTGGTCAGCGCGCCCAGACCCACCATGACCGCCGTGACCAGCACCGACGCCAGCGGCAGCCACCAGGTGCCGAAGCTCAGGACGTACGCGGTCATGCCCGCGACGACGATGGCCAGCACGACGATCCCGGTCATGTCGATCCGCGGGCCCCGGTCGGGCTGCTCCTCCTCGCGCGTCCGGGCGGCCAGCACGAGACCGCCGACCACCCGGAAGAGGAACGCGGGCAGCAGGACGACGAGCAGCACGGCGGCCACGACGGAGTCGGCGAGCACCGTTCCGAGCAGGATGCCGATGCTGTCGTCGAGGTCGAGCGTGTGCAGGACGGCGAAGGCGGTGTGCCACTGGTAGCCGGACACGGCGAACAGCCGCAGCAGCAGGAAGAGGAACGCGGCCGTGGTCAGGGTGAGCCCGCTGCCCCACCCGTGCCGCCGCTCCTCACCGGACCGCTCCGCCTGCTCCTCGTGCACCATCCCCACAACGTGCCACAGGCGCCCCGCCGCCGCTTCCCGGGAGGGTTCCGGCCCGCAGGGGCGGGCTTCAGGACGGCGTGCGGGCCGCCGCCAGGAGGCGGGCGGTGTCCGCCGCGCACAGGTGGAGGGCCGCGCCGGCCGTCGCCAGGACCTCCCGCTCCGCCGGGTTGTACGGGCCGTCGGCCAGCGCGATGCGGGCGCCCTGGAGGAGCAGGGACTCCCGGCCCGCCGGGGCCAGGTGCGGGGCGAGGGGTTCCAGGGCCTCGTGGAGCTCGATGGCGAGGGTGGCGCTGTAGGGGCAGTCGATCCCGGACTCCGCCTCCTCGGGGAGGTAGCGGCCCGATTCCGCGGAGAGCGCCTCCACGAGGTGGGTGAGCTGGTCCTCCGTACAGTCCTCGAAGCCCGCCGAGCGGACCGTGGCCGCCGCGGTGGCCGTGACCGTACGGGAGGAGGTGCCGCCGGCGGCGAGGACGGCGAGCGCGACCGTGTGGACGGCGTCGCGGAGCATCGCCGACAGCCGGACGGTGGTGGGGTGGTCGAGGGCCTCGGGGCCGAACTCGCCCTCGCAGGAGGCGCAGTGCACGACGGGTCCGACCGTGCCGCGCGCGGCGAGCGGGACGCCCAGGACGGTGCGGCGCTGCCGGCCGGTGCGGCGGGCGTAGTTGCGGTCGCCGCCGCAGCCCGGGCAGAAGAACTCCCCGTCGCCGACGGTGGTCCACGTGGTGCGCACGCCCCACAGACTGAGCGATCGGCCTCGTCCTGGCAGCACGGCGTACCTCCATAACGCTTCGGCATCTTTGCCGGGGTTGGACGTGATGTTAGCCACATCCGCGGGGCCCCGTCAGCACCCCGGGAAAAGACGGAGGTCCCGCCCCCGGCGGCGCGGGAACGGGACCTTCCGAAACATCGTGCAAAGAGCGAGGTCAGCGGGCGGCCCGGTTCACGGCGGAGACAACTGCCTTCAGGGAGGCCCGCGTCGTGTTCGGGTCGATGCCGATGCCCCACAGGACCTTGCCGTCGATCGCGCACTCGATGTACGAGGCGGCCTGCGCGGACGCGCCCTCGCTCATCGTGTGCTCCTGGTAGTCCAGCAGCCGGGCGTCGACGCCGACGGCGGCCAGCGCGTCGAAGAACGCGGAGATCGGACCGTTGCCGGAACCGGTGAGGACCGTCTCCCGGCCGTCTACGACCGCGTCCACCGTCAGGGTGTCGACGCCGTCGGTGTCGGTGGTGGTCTGGCCGGAGCGGACCTGGATGCGGCCCCACGGGTTCTCGGCGTTGGGCAGGTACTCGTCCCGGAAGACCGACCAGATGGCCTTCGGGGTGACCTCGCCGCCCTCGGTGTCCGTCTTCTGCTGGATGATCTTCGAGAACTCGATCTGCATCCGGCGCGGCAGGTCCAGCTTGTGGTCGTTCTTCAGGACGTACGCGATGCCGCCCTTGCCGGACTGCGAGTTGACCCGGATGACCGCCTCGTAGGAGCGGCCGACGTCCTTGGGGTCGATCGGCAGGTACGGGACCGCCCACTCGATGTCGTCGACGCTCTTGCCCGCGGCGGCCGCGTCGGCCTCCATGGCGTCGAAGCCCTTCTTGATGGCGTCCTGGTGGGAGCCGGAGAAGGCGGTGTAGACCAGGTCGCCCGCGTAGGGGTGGCGCGGGTGGACCTCCATCTGGTTGCAGTACTCGCTGGTGCGGCGGATCTCGTCGATCTGCGAGAAGTCGATCTGCGGGTCGACGCCCTGGGAGAAGAGGTTCATGCCCAGGGTCACCAGGTCGACGTTGCCGGTGCGCTCGCCCTGGCCGAACAGGCAGCCCTCGACGCGGTCCGCGCCCGCCATGATCGCCAGCTCGGCAGCGGCGACGGCGGTGCCGCGGTCGTTGTGCGGGTGCACCGACAGGCAGACGTGCTCGCGGCGCGTCAGGCGGCGGGACATCCACTCGAAGCGGTCGGCGTGCGTGGACGGCGTCGAACGCTCCACGGTCGCGGGCAGGTTGAGGATGATCTCGCGCCCCTCCTCGGGGCCCCACACGTCGCAGACCGCCTCGCAGACCTCCAGGGCGAAGTCCAGCTCGGTGTCGGTGAAGATCTCCGGGCTGTACTGGTAGCCGAAGACCGTCTCGGGGCCGAGGATCTTCTCCGCGTACTCCATCACCAGCCGGGTGCCGTCCACCGCGATCTGCTTGACCTGCTCCTTGGTGCCGCGGAAGACCACGCGGCGGAAGGTCGGGGCGGTCGCGTTGTACAGGTGCACGGTGGCGCGGTGCGCGCCGCGCAGGGACTCCACGGTGCGCTCGATCAGCTCCTCGCGCGCCTGGGTCAGGACGGAGATCGTCACGTCCTCGGGGATCGCGCCCTCCTCGATGATCGAGCGGACGAAGGCGAAGTCGGTCTCGCCCGAGGACGGGAAGCCGACCTCGATCTCCTTGTAGCCCATGCGGACCAGCAGGTCGAACATCTCGCGCTTGCGGGCGGGCGACATGGGGTCGATCAGCGCCTGGTTGCCGTCGCGCAGGTCGGTGGAGAGCCAGCGGGGGGCCCGGGTGATGCGGGCCTCGGGCCAGGTGCGGTCGGGGATGTCCACGGCGTCGTACGGACCGTACTTGTGGACCGGCATCCCGGACGGCCGCTGGAAGTGCCCGGCGTTCGTCACGGGGGTGGGGCTGCCGACGGACTGCGCGGACGGCTGGGCCTGCTGGGGGGTCATCGCGTGGGGCTCCTCGGGTCACCTGCAAGGGGACGGCCGACGTGTCTGCGCAGCACCAGATCCCGCGGGGAGGGGGTCGGCCTACGACTTACAGGCCCTCGCCGCGGCAGCTAAGGAGAAGCAGCCCGAAACGCATGATGTGCCGCAGCCTAACCGAGGGGCGGCGGGGGCGCCGGTCCGTATCAGTATGCAAGACCCGGCATGCGTGTCGCGGAAACTGTGATCCTTCACTCCAAGCAATGAAATATGGACCGAATCATGGTCGCGGGTAGTGACAGCGGCATGACCCAGTGCCACATTGCTCGCCATGGAAGCCATCCATCCCGTTTTCTGCACCATCGTGCCGCCCCACGTCCTCGACCGGCTCGCCCGCGCCGACGACCCCGCCCTCGCCGGTCCCGCCCGCCGCACCCTGGAGGCGGACGCCCGGCAGCGCACCCACCGCCGGCTCACCACGGTCCTCGGCGCGCCGGCGGCCGCGCCCTCGCCGGGAGCCGCCGACAACAAGGTCCACCGGACCGTTCACGACGCCGAGCACACCCGGAACCTGCCGGGGAAGGCCGTCCGGACGGAGGGCGCGGAGCCCGTCAAGGACGCCACCGTGAACCGCGCGTACGCCGGCCTCGGCGCCACGTTCGAGCTGCTGCTCTCGGCGTTCGGACGCAATTCCGTCGACGGCGCCGGGCTGCCGTTGAACGCGACCGTGCACTTCGACCGCGACTACGGCAACGCCTTCTGGGACGGCGAGCAGATGGTGTTCGGCGACGGCGACGGCGAGATCTTCCTCGACTTCACCCTCCCCGTCGACGTCATCGGCCACGAACTGGCGCACGGCGTCACCCAGCACACGGCGAACTTCAGCTACTTCGGCCAGCCGGGGGCGCTGAACGAGTCCGTGTCCGACGTCATCGGCTCCCTCGTCAAGCAGTACGTCAACGACCAGACGGCCGCCGAGGCGGACTGGCTGATCGGGGCGGGCCTGCTCGCCGAGCGCGTCCAGGGCGTCGCCCTGCGCTCGATGAAGGCCCCGGGCACGGCGTACGACGACGACGTCCTGGGCAAGGACCCGCAGCCCGCGACGATGGACGACTACGTCAGCACCGGCCGCGACAACGGCGGGGTGCACATCAACTCCGGCATCCCCAACCACGCCTTCTACCTGCTGGCCGACGCGCTCGGCGGCAAGGCGTGGGAGCGGGCCGGGCAGATCTGGTACGACACCCTGACCGCCGGAACGCTCTCCGTCACCCCGACCTTCGCGGAGTTCGCGCAGGCCACGGTGGCGGCGTCGCGCGCCCGGTTCCGGGACGGCGCGGAGACCCTGGCCGTGCTGAAGGCGTGGGAGCAGGTCGGAGTGCCGGTGGCGAAGAAGGCGAAGCCGTAGGCGCCGTCGGCGGTCGTGGGGGCGTCCCGAGGCGGGACGCCCCTTTCGCCGTGCCGGCGGGGCGCCCCCTACCGGTGCGCCCGTACCCGTACTAGAACGGACCCCATGCTTATTCAGGTAGTCCGCACCGGAGGATTCGCCGGGATCGAGCGCCGCGCCGAGGTCGACACCTCGGGCCGGCCCGACGCCCACGCCTGGCACGCGCTCGCCGGGGAGGCGGCGGCCGCCGGGCGGGGGCTCCGGATGCCGGGGGCGGCGGTCCCGGACGGGTTCAGCTACGAGATCACCGTCGACGGGCAGACCTTCCACTGCGCGGAGCCGCAACTCTCCGACGCCCAGCGCGAGTTGATCACGAGGGTGCTGAAGGAAGGCGCGTAACGGCGGGCGGCGTCACGACCGTTGACAGCGTTACCCGGCGGTACGGAGCATCTCCCCCATGACGACGCTGCCACCCGGTCCAACCGGCCCGCTGCCCCGCTTCCCCGCCAACTTCCTGTGGGGGGTCTCCACTTCGGCGCACCAGATCGAGGGCGCGGCGGCCGACGACGGGCGCGGGCCGTCCTCCTGGGACGCCTTCGCCGCCGAGCCCGGCCGCATCAAGGACGGCTCGAACGCGTCCGTGGCCTGTGACCACTACCGGCGTTACCCCGAGGACGTCGCGCTCCTCAAGGAGCTGGGGGTGGGCGCGTACCGCTTCTCGGTCTCCTGGTCGCGGGTGCTGCCGGAGGGGGCGGGCGCCGTCAACAAGGCCGGGCTCGACTTCTACGACCGGCTGGTCGACGCCCTGTGCGAGGCGGGGGTGCGTCCGGTGCCGACCCTCTTCCACTGGGACACCCCGCTCGCGCTGGAGCGGGCGGGCGGGTGGCTGGAACGGGACACCGCGCACCGGTTCGCGGAGTACGCGGAGGTGGTGGCGGCCCGCCTGGGCGACCGGGTGGGGCGCTGGATCACGCTCAACGAGCCCGCCGAACTCACGCTGCTGGGGCACGCGCTGGGCGAGCACGCGCCGGGCAGGCGGCTGCTCTTCGACGCCCTGCCGGTCGCCCACCACCAGCTCCTGGCGCACGGCCTGGCGGTGGAAGTGCTGCGCGACCGCGGCTCGGGCTCCATCGGCATCGCCAACTCGCACGGGCCGACCTGGGCGGCCTCGGAGTCGGCCGGGGACCGCGCGGCGGCCGACTTCTACGACCTGCTGCTCAACCGCCTGTTCGCGGACCCGCTGCTGCTGGGGACGTACCCGGAGGGCATCGCCGAGCTGCTGCCGGGCCCGGTGGAGGACGACCTGCGGCTGATCTCGCAGCCCCTGGACTGGTACGGCGTCAACTACTACCAGCCGACCAGGGTGGGCGCCCCCGACCCGTCCGTCCCGGCGGACTTCGCGGGCATCACGATCCCGCCGGAGCTGCCCTTCTCCGTGCACCGGGTCGACGGCTTCCCCCGCACGGCCTTCGACTGGCCGGTGGTGCCCCCCGCCCTGCTGGAACTGCTGGTGGGCTTCAAGGAGCGGTACGGGGACCGGCTGCCGCCCGTGGTCGTCACCGAGAACGGCTGCAGTTACGAGGGCCTGGACGACCAGGACCGGATCCGCTTCCTGGACGGGCACCTGCGCGCCCTGCACGACGCGATGGACGAGGGCGTCGACGTGCGCGGGTACTTCGTGTGGTCGCTGCTGGACAACTGGGAGTGGGCCGAGGGGTACGCGCAGCGGTTCGGGCTCGTGCACGTCGACTTCGACACCCTGGAGCGGACCCCGAAGGCCTCCTTCGGATGGCTGCGGGACGCGCTGCGGGCACAGCGGTGACGACCCTCCCCGCCCGCTCGGCGCGGGCGGAACCCACCGCGGAGGTCTCCCGGGGGTGGACGGCGTCCCTGTCGCTCGCCAACGGGGCGATCTGGGTGGGGTGGTTCGGGCCCCTCCAGGTCCTCCTGGCGCTCCAGGCGGCCGGGCTGGCGCCCGGCGCGGGGATGGCCGAGGAGTCGTTGCTGGCATGGGTGACGGGCGCCGGGGCCGTCGTCTCGATGGTCGCCAACCCCGTCTTCGGCGCGCTGTCGGACCGTACGACGTCCCGCTTCGGACGCCGTACGCCGTGGATCGTGGGCGGCTCCCTCACCGGCGCGGCGGCGCTGGTGCTGCTCGCCCTCGCCCCGGACCCGGTGACGATGACGCTGGGGTGGTGCCTGGTGCAGCTCGCCCTGAACGCCGCGTTCGCCGCGGTGACCGCGTCCGTGCCGGACCAGGTGCCGCACCGCACGCGCGGGCGGGTCGGCGGGTGGCTGGGCGCGGCACAGATGCTGGGCGTGGTCGCCGGGACGGGACTGGCGTCGCTGGGCGGCGTCCTCGCGGGGTACGTGGCGTGCGCGGTGTTCTGCGCGGTGGGCGTGCTGCCGTTCGTCGTACGGCACAAGGACCCGGCCCTGTCGCCGGCGGAGCGGGAGCCGCTGCGGTGGCGGGGGTTCCTGGCGGGGTTCTGGCTGAGCCCGCGCCGGCATCCGGACCTGGGGTGGGCGTGGCTGACCCGGTTCCTGATCAACCTGGGGAACTCGGTGGTGCTGCTGTACCTGCTGTACTACCTCCGGGACCGGGTGCGGTACGCCGACCCGGAGACCGGTGTGCTGGTCCTGACCGCCGTCAACGGGGTCACCCTCCTCGCCACGGTCGTGGTGGGCGGGGCGTGGTCGGACCGGGTGGGCCGCAGGAAGCCCTTCGTGCTGGGGGCCGGGGTGCTGATGGCGGGGGCCTCGGGGCTGCTGGCGGTGTGGCAGACCTGGCCGGGCGCGCTGGTCGCGGCGGCCCTGCTGGGCATCGGCTTCGGCGTCTTCACCTCGGTGGACTTCGCCCTGATGACGCAGGTCCTGCCGTCCGCGGCCGCCCGGGGCAAGGACCTCGGCCTGATCAACATCGCGAACTCGCTCCCGCAGGCGGTGGCCCCGGCCCTCGCGGCGCCCGTCGTGCTCCACCTGGGCGGCTACCGCGTCCTGTACGGACTGGCCGCGGCGACGGGTCTGTTGGGCGCCCTCCTGGTCCACCGCGTCAAAGCCGTGCCCTGACCGCCCCGCCCGCTCCTTTGCGCGTCGCGCTCCCGGCCCGCCCGGACGCCGCCCCGGCGCGAGCGCCCGCGCCGGCCGCGCTCCTCCGCCAGGGCCGGGAGGCGCCCCGTACCGCCTAGAACCCCAGCTTCCGCAACTGCTTCGGGTCCCGCTGCCAGTCCTTCGCGACCTTCACGTGCAGGTCGAGGTACACCGGCGTCCCCAGCAGCGCCTCGATCTGCTTCCGGGACTTCATCCCGACGTCCTTCAGCCGCTGCCCCTTGGGGCCGATGATGATGCCCTTCTGGCTGGGCCGCTCGATGTAGACGTTCGCGTGGATGTCCAGCAGCGGCCGGTCCTTCGGCCGGTCCTCCCGCGGGATCATCTCCTCGACGACGACCGCGATCGAGTGCGGCAGCTCGTCCCGCACCCCCTCCAGCGCCGCCTCGCGGATCAGCTCCGCGACCATCACCATCTCCGGCTCGTCCGTGAGGTCGCCCTCCGGATACAGCGGCGGGCTCTCCGGCAGCATCGGCGCGATCAGGTCCGCCAGCAGCGACACCTGCGACTCGCCGACCGCCGACACCGGCACGATCTGCGCCCAGGCGATTCCCAGCTCCTGCCCGAGCTGGTCGATGGCGATGAGCTGTTCCGCGAGCTGCTTGGAGTCGACCAGGTCCGTCTTGGTCACGATGGCGATCTTCGGCGTCTTCCTGATCCCGGCGAGCTCCTTGGCGATGAACTTGTCACCGGGTCCGAGCTTCTGGTCCGCGGGCACGCAGAACCCGATGACGTCGACCTCGGCCCACGTCGTCCGTACGACGTCGTTGAGCCGCTCGCCGAGGAGTGTGCGCGGCTTGTGCAGCCCGGGGGTGTCCACCAGGATCAGCTGTGCGTCCGGCCGGTGCACGATGCCGCGCACGGTGTGCCGGGTGGTCTGCGGGCGGCTGGAGGTGATCGCCACCTTCTTGCCGACCAGAGCGTTCGTGAGGGTGGACTTGCCCGCGTTGGGGCGGCCCACGAAGCAGGCGAAGCCGGCCCGGTGGGGGGCGGGGTCGGCTGCGGGGGTTTCAGGGGTACGAGCGCTCATGCGGCCCATTCTCCCCGATGCACGCCGAAGGGCCGACCAGTGGTCGGCCCTTCGGGACACGCGTCGGACGGCGTCAGGCGCTCAGGCCAGCCCGCCCTTGACGCCGCAGGAGCCCCAGGCGCCCGCGCCCTGGCCCGCGAGGACCTTCTCGGCGACGGCGATCTGCTGGGCCTGGGTGGCCTTGTGGGCGCTCGGCGCGTACGCGGTGCCGCCGTAGGCCGCCCAGGTCTGCTGGGTGAACTGGAGGCCGCCGGAGTAGCCGTTGCCGGTGTTGATGGCCCAGTTGCCGCCCGACTCGCACGCCGCGACGGCCGACCAGTTGGCACCGGAGGCGGCCGAGGCGCTGCCCGAGCCGGTGAGGATCATCGTCGCCGCCGCTCCCGCGGCGACGACGGAACCGGTGACGCGGCGGGCGACGGTGGAGCGGATCAGGGAGGAGAACACGTAGTGGCCTAACACTGGGGGACGTGGACCGCCGCGTCCGAGAGGCGGGTACGGCCTCTCGCCGGGGCCCTGGTGCGGCCCCTTGCGGCGTTCCTCCACACTCCCAGCGCCGGCGGCCCGTTTCCACGGTCCTTCGGGGGGGTCCACGGGGGCCGGACGGCCCCCGCGGCACCGCCCCGGCACCGGGACGAACGGCCCGGGCCGAAGGTCCCGGCGCGGGTGCCGCACGGGCCAGGGAGCCACGTGTCCAGGACGGCGGGCGGGGGTCGCCCGACCCGCCGTCCGCCGCCGCTGTGCCGTGTGTCACACCCGGGGCGGCCCGTGCCGCCGGGCTAGGCGGTGAGGCGTGCCCGCACGGTCGCGTCCGGCGCTGCCACCAGCACCGGTGTGCCCTCTCCGCCCAGGTCCCGCACCGCGGAGAGGTCGGCGTCGGCTGCGGTGCCGGCGGCCGTCACCACGGCGGCGGCCTCCAGCGACGAGGCGCCGCTGGCGACGGCCATCGCGACGGCGGTGCGCAGCGCGCTGAGCTTCAGGGAGTCCAGGGCGACGGTTCCGGCGACATAGGTGCGCCCGGTCTCGTCGCGCACGGCCGCACCCTCGGGAACGCCGTTGCGGGCGCGGGTGGAGCGGGCGAGGGTGATCAGCTTCTGGTCCTCGGGGTCGAGGGGCGCGTCCTGCGCGGGCGTGGTCATGGCCCCGAGCATAGGAAACGCCCCGGCCTCCCCCGCGCGAGGGGCGGCCGGGAGGCGTGTCCGGTGCACGTGGTGCGGGCGGCGGGCCGGGGCGCCCGTTACTTCTTCGCCCCGGCGGCGACCCCGTCGAGCGCGGCGGCGGCCCGGTGGACGGCGCGGTCGAACGGCTTCTCGCCGCGCTCGCCGTCCTCGCCCCAGTTGTTGAAGAGGGTGGAGATGTTCGCACCGGAGCGGAGGGAGACGACGTCGTAGTCGAGGACCTGCTCCTTCCCCGCGTCGTCGATCTTCAGCCGGTAGGAGACCTTCTGCTCGCCGAGTGCGGGCACCGCGAAGTCGGCGACGGTGACCTCGACCTTGCGGCCCTCGTACGTCGCGCCGAAGGAGGCGCAGCCCTTGGCCGCGGCGGCCAGGGACCCCATGGCCCGCTCGGCCTCGGCGGGACGCCCGTAGCCGCTGACGTCCTGGGCGATGACGCTGGACCCGGTGCGGTCGTAGAAGACCGCCTGCCGGGTGACCTTGAAGTCGGTGAGCAGCCGGCCGGTGTTCAGGACGTCGGCCAGGATGTGGCACTTCGCGGGCTCGGCCTTGTCGAGGACGTTCTGCGAGGGGTCGCCCACGTCGACGAGGACGTCCTTCTGGAACTTCCATCCGTCGGCGAGGTCCTTCTCCCCCACCAGGACGCTCTTGGCCTGCTGCGGCGTCATGGGGCCGGGCGGCTCGGGGGTGGCCGCGGCCTTCCCCTTCATGGCCTCGGCGCCGCCGCCGGTGCCGCTGCCCTCGGCGGCACTGCCGTCGGCGCACGCGGCGAGCAGCAGCAGGGACGAGGCGGCCAGGCCGGCGGCGGCGAGACGAAGCGGGCGGGCCGGGCGGGCCGGAGGGACCAGAAGGAGCCGACGGACCGGTCTGGCCTGACGGAGCGGACGGTTGCGCACGGGGTACTCCAGAAGGGTGTTCGATTACTCCCGCGAACTTAAACAGCGCGTAAAGAGAACACCAAACCCGGGCACCCGGGGCCGGGGCCCGAACGGGCTCAGCCCGCCACCGGCCCCATCGCCCCGCGCCGCCCCTCCGGCGTCGCCAGCCACTCCAGCTTCTCCGCCGTGCCCGTGCCGGGCCTCGGCGTGTGCAGCACGATCGTCAGGTCGGGCCGGGCGGGCACCCGCAACTGAGTGCTCTCCAGCTTCAGCTCGCCGACCAGCGGATGCAACAGGTCCTTGAACGTCTGCCCGCCCGGCGCGATGTCCCTGCGCTCCCACAACTCGGCGAACGCGGGACTGAGTTCCTTCGCTTGCGCGACGATCTCCCGGAACCCCTCGTCGTCGGGGCACTCCGAGCACGCCGACCGGAACTGCGCCACCACCCGGCTCGCGGTGCCCTCCCAGTCCTTGGCCCGGGAGCGGTAGACGGGGTCGGAGAAGAACGAGAGCAGGCAGTTCTGCACGACGTCGGGCCGCATGCCGAGGACGGCGGCCGCCGCGTCGTTGTACTGCACGGCGTTCCAGTACACGTCCATGATGTGCGCCGGATACGGCAGCCACGCGTCGATCAGCCGCCGCAGCCCGCCGCACATGTCCTGGTCGCCCGGTTCGACCTCGGGGGCGGGCGGGTTGAGCCCGGCGAGGACGTACAGGTGACGGCGTTCCGTGCTGCTCAGCCGCAACACCCGTCCCACCGAGTCCAGCACCTGCGGAGAAACGGTGATGTCGCGCCCCTGCTCCAGCCACTGGTACCAACTGACGCCGACGCCGGCGAGCACGGCGACCTCTTCGCGGCGCAGTCCCGGTGTGCGGCGGCGCGCGCCGCCGTCGGGAAGTCCCGCCTGCGCGGGGGTGACCCGGGCCCGGCGGCTGCGCAGGAACTCCCTCAGTTCGTTGAGCCGGTGCTCCTTCATCGTCATGCCCGCGTCGTGCCGTGCGGCCGTCGTCATCCTGTGCGTCCCCCTGGTCCCGGCTGCCTGGTGGTGGCGCCAACAGGATAAGTTCCCGCTCCCCACGGGCATTCCGGGAACCGGAGGGTGGGGCGCATGGCACTCGACACATCCACCGCTCCCCCGTCCCCTCCCGGTCAGGCGCCGTCGGCGCGGCTGACGGGCCGCGCCGCGCTCGTCCTGTTCGTGCTGTGCGCGGCGCAGTTCATGGTGGCGCTGGACTTCTCCGTACTCAATGTGGCGCTGCCCGCGCTCGGCGCCGAACTCGGCATGAGCCGGTCCGCGCTCCAGTGGGCGGTGACGGCCTTCGCGCTGCCGTCCGGCGGCTTCCTGCTGCTCTTCGGCCGCACCGGCGACCTGTTCGGCCGCCGCAAACTGTTCCTCGCCGGCCTCGCGCTCTTCGGTACGGCGTCCCTGCTGGCCACCTTCGCGTGGGACCCGGCGTCGTTCCTGGCCGGGCGCGCGCTCCAGGGCGTCGGCGCGGCGGCGATCGTCCCCACCGGCATGTCGCTGCTCACCACCACCTTCCCCGAGGGCCCGCAGCGCGACCGCGCGCTCGGCATCAGCGGCACCCTGCTCTCGCTCGGCTTCACGGTGGGCATGGTGCTGGGCGGCGTCCTGACCGACGCCCTCGGCTGGCGCTCCACGATGGGCCTGCTGGCCCTGTTCACACTGATCGTGCTGCCGCTGGCCCCCGGCGTCCTCACCGAGTCCCGCCACCCCGAGCGCCCGCGCCTGGACGTGCCCGGCGCGATCACCGTCACCGGCGGACTGCTCGCCCTGATCTACGCCCTGTCCACGGCCGCCGAACGCGGCTTCGGCGGCGCGGACGTGCTCGCCGCCCTGATCGCGGGCCTGGTCCTGCTGACGGCCTTCGTCCTCGTCGAGTCCCGGACGCGGGAACCCCTGGTCTCGCTGCCCATGCTGCGCCGGCCGTCGGTCGCCTGGGGGAACATCGGGGGCCTGGTCACGTTCGCGACGATGACCACCGCCGTTTTCGTCCTGACCCTGTACCTCCAGGAGATCCTGCATCTGTCCGCCTCGCAGACCGGTCTGGTCTTCGGCGTCCAGGGAGTCCTCTCCGTCGTCGCGGGCACGCTCACCCCGAGGGTCGTGGGCCGCTTCGGCGCCCGCCGCACGCTGGTGCTCTCGCTGCTCGCCCAGGGCGCTCTGATGGGCGGCCTGCTGGCCGTCGGCACGAGCTCGGGCGCCCTGCTCGTCACGGTCTTCATCTCGCTGGCGAGCATGGCCCACCTGGGCGCGATCGTGTCGTACGGGCTGACCGCGACCTCCGGCGTCCCCGACTCCGAACAGGGTCTGGCCACCGGCCTGGTCACCACGACCCAGCAGGTCTCGCTGACGATCGGCATCCCCCTCCTGGGCGTCCTCGCCACCACCCAGGACACCCTCTTCACGGGCGTCCGCCTGGTGCTGGCCCTGTGCGCCGGGCTGGTGATCGCCACCGCCCTGCTGGTGGCCGTCGGCCTGCGCAGGCGCGCCTGAGGCGCCCGGCCTGACGAAGAGGGGGTCATGCCCGGTCCAGCCGGAGCCGGACCGCCCGGGGCAGGCCGGCCACCACGAGGTCGTACGAGTCCTCGATCATCTCGCGCACGAGACGGTCGGGGACGGACCCGTCGAGGGTGACGGTGTTCCAGTGCCGCTTGTTCATGTGCCAGCCGGGAACGACCGCCGGGTGCTCCCCGCGCAGCCGGACCGCGATCTCGGGATCGCACTTCAGGTTCACCCGGAGCGGCTCGGACGCGAGCGCGCTCAGGGCGAAGACTTTTCCCAGCACCTTGAAGACGGACGTCTCCGGAGTGAACGGAAACTCCTCCACCGCCTCGTTGAACTCAAGACAGAACGACCGGAGCTGAGCAGGAGTCATACGTTCCAGTATCGGAGCCGACGGCTGCGACCGCACCCCCGCCCCCACCGACGCCCCTCAGTCCTTGGCGTCCTCGGACGCCACCGGCTCGGCCAGCACCGTCACGATCTTGTTCCGCCGTCCCGCGGGCGACTCCGCCGTGAGCCTCACCCGCCGCCCGTCCGGCAGGTCGACCGTCGCCGACGCCCCGGCGATGGGCACCCGGCCCAGCGCCTTGGCCAGCAGCCCGCCGACCGTCTCGACGTCCTCGTCGTCGAACTCGTCGAGCCCGTAGAGCTCCCCGAGATCGTCGATGTCGAGCCGTGCCGTCACCCGGAAGCGCCCCTCGCCGAGCTCCTCGACCTGCGCGACCTCGCGGTCGTACTCGTCGGTGATCTCCCCGACGATCTCCTCCAGGATGTCCTCGATGGTCACGATCCCGGCCGTGCCGCCGTACTCGTCGATCACCACCGCCACGTGGTTGCGTTCCTGCTGCATCTCCCGCAGCAGGTCGCCGGCGTTCTTCGTGTCCGGCACGAAGACAGCGGGCCGCATCGCCGTCGACACGAGATCGGACTCGGCGTCGCGGTTGATGTGCGTCTTGCGCACCAGGTCCTTCAGGTAGACGACGCCGACGACGTCGTCCTCGTTCTCCCCCGTCACGGGAATCCGCGAGAACCCGGACCGCAGTGCCAGCGTCAGCGCCTGCCGCACCGTCTTGAACCGCTCGATCGACACCAGGTCGGTGCGCGGCACCATGACCTCGCGCACCAGGGTGTCGCCCAGCTCGAAGACCGAGTGGACCATGCGCCGCTCGTCGTCCTCGATGAGCGACTCCTGCTCCGCGAGGTCGACCATCGCGCGCAGTTCCGCCTCACTGGCGAACGGTCCCTTGCGGAACCCCTTGCCCGGCGTCAGCGCGTTGCCGATGAGGATCAGCAGTTGCGGGATCGGCCCCATGATCCTGGCCAACGGCAGCAGCACGTACGCCGAAGCCGTCGCCGTGTTCAACGGATGCTGCCGTCCGATCGTGCGCGGCGAAACGCCCACCGCGACGTACGAGACGAGCACCATCACCGCGATGGAGACCAGCAACGCCTGCCAGGTCGTGTCGAAGACTTCGAGAAAGCCGTACGTGACGAGAACACCGGCCGCCATCTCACAGGCGACCCGTGCCAACAGCGCCACGTTCAGATAGCGCGTCGGATCGGCGGCCACCTGCGCCAGTTTCGCGCTGCCGCGCTTTCCCGCCCGTACCGCCTCGTCCGCACGGAAGCTCGTCACCCGCGCGAGACCGGCCTCGGCGCACGCCGCCAGCCAGGCCACGACGACCAGGGCGACGGCGCCGACGATCAGTTGCGGGCTCATGAGACGGTCGGCGCCGGGGAGGGACCGGTGAGGCCCTTCTCCGCCCGCCAGCCGTCGACGATGGCCGCCTGCAGGCCGAACATCTCGGCCTTCTCGTCCGGCTCCTCGTGGTCGTAGCCCAGCAGGTGCAGCACGCCGTGCACGGTGAGCAGCTGGAGCTCCTCGTCCATGGAGTGCTCCGTCTCGGCGTCCTTGCCCTGCTGCTCGGCGACCTCCGGGCACAGCACGATGTCACCGAGGAGCCCCTGCGGGGGCTCCTCGTCGTCCTTCGCCGGCGGACGCAGTTCGTCCATCGGGAAGGACATGACATCGGTCGGACCCGGCAGGTCCATCCACTGGATGTGCAGCTGCTCCATGGCGTCGGCGTCCACGACGATCACCGAGAGCTCGGAGAGCGGGTGGATGCGCATCCGCGTGAGGGCGTAGCGGGCGATGTCGAGGATCGCCTGCTCGTCGACCTCGGTTCCGGACTCGTTGTTGACGTCGATCGACATGGTGCGCTGTGGCTCTACTTCCCGGTCCGGCCGCCCGGCCCGTTCTGGACTTCGGTACGGCTGTCGTACTTCTCGTACGCGTCGACGATACGGCCGACGAGCTTGTGCCGTACGACATCCTCCGACGTGAGCCGGGAGAAGTGGATGTCCGGGACGTCCCCGAGGATGTCCTGGACCTGCCGCAGACCGCTCTTCGTGCCGTTGGGCAGGTCGACCTGGGTGACGTCACCGGTGATGACGATCTTCGAGTCGAAGCCGAGCCGGGTGAGGAACATCTTCATCTGCTCGGTGCTGGTGTTCTGCGCCTCGTCGAGGACGACGAACGCGCTGTTGAGCGTCCGGCCGCGCATGTACGCCAGCGGGGCCACCTCGATCGTCCCCGCGGCCATCAGGCGCGGGATCGTCTCGGGGTCCATCATGTCGTGCAGCGCGTCGTAGAGCGGGCGCAGATACGGGTCGATCTTGTCGAAGAGGGTGCCGGGCAGGAAGCCCAGGCGCTCTCCGGCCTCGACGGCGGGGCGGGTCAGGATGATCCGGTCGACCTGCTTGGACTGGAGCGCCTGGACCGCCTTCGCCATGGCGAGGTAGGTCTTGCCCGTACCGGCGGGGCCGATGCCGAAGACGACGGTGTTCCTGTCGATGGCGTCGACGTACCGCTTCTGGTTGAGCGTTTTCGGGCGGATGGTGCGGCCGCGGCTGGAGAGGATGTTCTGCGTGAGCACCTCGGCGGGCGTCTCGGTGACCGCTCCGCCGTCGGGGGCGCTCCCGCCCGTCCCGTTTCCGTTGCCGTTCGCCCTGAGCATGGCGATCGAGCGTTCCACTGCGTCCTCCGTCATCGGCGCCCCGGTGCGCAGCACCAGCATCATCTGGTCGAACAGTCGCTGGATCAGGGCGACTTCCGCCGTCTCCCCCGTAGCGCTGATCTCATTGCCCCGGACGTGGATGTCGGCCGCCGGGAAGGCCTCTTCGATCACGCGCAGCAGGGCGTCGCCTGATCCGAGCACCGTCACCATGGGATGCGTGGCGGGAATCTTGAACTCGGCACGGGCCTGCGGCTTGCGTGTGGGTGTCTGAGTCATGGGCCGGCACTGTGGCCTGCGCATACCTCCCGTTGCAGGGTTCTCGCTGCTCGACAACCTCTGGATCCCCAAGCGTACGACTCACCGCTGACAACACCCAGGGGGTTTCGCCGTCGGACGCGCACGGATGTGTTCCGGTCTCAGGCCCGGAAGCCGATCGTCGGGACCGCGCGGCGCAGGGGCCACGGCCGGGCGCGCTCCGGCAGGAGGTCCTCCAGGAAGGCGTACCGGCGCAGCGCCTGCTGGTCCTGCGCCTCGTATCCGCGCACCTGCCGCCACCACGCGCCGATCTCCGACCAGCCCGGCGCGGACAGCGACCCGCCGAACTCCTGCACGGAGAGCGCCGCGGTCAGCCCGGCGAAGGCGAGCCGGTCGGCGAGCGGCCAGTCCGCGAGGGTGCCGGTGACGAATCCGGCGACGAAGACGTCGCCCGCGCCGGTCGGGTCCAGCGCCTCGACGGCGATGGCGGGCACCTCGGCGCTCTCGCCGGTCGACCCGTCCACCGCGTACGCGCCGTCCGGCCCCAGGGTGACGACCGCCAGGGGCACCTTCTCGGCCAGCCGGTGGGCGGCCCGGCGCGGGCAGTCGGTGCGGGTGTAGCGCATGGCCTCCTCGGCGTTGGGGAGGAAGGCCTCGCAGTGCTCCAGGCCGGCGAGCGCGGACAGGTCCCAGCGGCCGGTGTCGTCCCAGCCGACGTCGGCGAAGATCTTCGCACCGCGCCGGGCGGCGGAGGCGGTCCACTCCTCGCGCCGGCCCGGCGTCAGGGACGCGATGGCGGCCCGCGCGCGGGGCGGGCAGGACGGGAAGGGCGCGGAGCCGCCGGGCGGGGGCGCCTCGTGGCCGTGCGAGACCATCGTGCGCTCGCCCTCGTACGCCATGGAGACGGTGACCGGGGAGTGCCAGCCGGGGACGGTGCGCGACATGCCGAGGTCGATGCCCTCGCCGTCGGCGAGCGCGTCCCAGCAGTACTCGCCGTAGTGGTCGTCGCCGAAGGCCGCCGCGAGGGAGGTGTGCAGGCCCAGGCGGGCGAGGGCGGTGGCCATGTTGGCGACGCCGCCGGGGCTGGAGCCCATGCCGCGCGCCCAGGACTCGGTGCCGCGCACGGGGGCGCTGTCGAGACCGGTGAAGATGATGTCCAGGAACACCGTGCCGGTGAGGAACACGTCGCACTCGGGTCCGCCGGGGTCGCGCAGGCCGTCGAGCGGGTCGACCCGCCGGGCGGGATCCTGGTCGCCGTGGTGGATGTGCGTGCTCACTGTGCGCTCCCCGTCGTGCGTGCGTGTGCTGCGGTTTCGCGGCCAGTGTGCACGACCGGCGGGGCCGTGCGGGCTCTGTGCGCGGGGCGTCGCGCCCACGCAGCGGAGCCGCTGGACCGCGGAGAGAGCGCCACTCTTACCCGGCCTTCCGGGCCGCAAACACAATGTGTCGCAGCTCACTGAGCTGTTTCCCTTTTCCTGCGGTCTGCGCGCTTGATAAGAATTGGGCCGCGTTCCTGTCCCTCGACGGTCGCTCAACCCCCTTTGCCGGTCGGCCGTCATGACGTCCTGTCATCACGCACGTCTTCTTTCAGGAATGCCCGTGTCTTCGCGCTCTCGCGCTGTTCTGCCGCGCCTTCGCGCTGTCTCGTCGCTCTTTCGCGTTTCGTCGCGCTCCCGCGCCGTCCTGCCGTGCCGTCGTGCCTCTTTGTGGCCGTTGGTCGCCGTGTTCACCGCCGGATATCTCGCGGCGTACCTGCTGCCGACCGTGGTGGGGCGGCTCGGCTCCGGGCTCGGGCTCACGCCCGCCGGGGCCGGTCTCGTGGGCAGCGCCCTGCTGCTGTGCTCGGCGACCGCGGGTTTCTCGCTCGCCTCCCGGGTGGAGCGGACCGGGGCGCGCCGGGCGGCCCGCGCGGGGCTGCTGCTGATGCTGCTCGGGTACGGGTGCGCGGCCCTGGCGTCCTCCCTGGTGCCCGTGGTGGCGGGGGCGGCGCTCGGCGGCTTCGGCTCGGGCACGGCGACCGCGGTGGCCGCCGCGGGGATGGCGGCCCGGCGCGACCCGCACCGGGCGTCCGTGCTCGGCCTGCTGAGCGTGTCGGCGACGGCGGGCGTGCTGTACCTGACGGTGCCGCACCTGGACGGCGGGCACCGGCCGCCGTTCGCGGCGCTCGCGCTGATCGCCGTGCTGGTGTGGCCCGCCGCGGGACGTCTGGCGGGCCGGCCGGACGCGGCGGCGGGCGCCACGACGTCGCCTCTCGCGGCGGCCGCGGCCGCGACCCGGCTGCCGCACCGCGGGGCGGGCCTGGTGCTGGCCGCGGCGATGCTGTGCTGGTCGATGTGCCAGAACGCCCTGTGGGGCGTCAGCAACCGCATCGCCACCGTGCAGGCGGGTCTCACCGAGGTGAGCGCCGGCGCGGTGTTCGCGGCGGCCCTGGGCGCCGGACTGCTCGGCGTCACCGCCGCCGGCGCGCTCGGGTCGCGGCTGGGGCGTGCGGTGCCGGTGGGCGCCGGTACGGCGTTCATCGCGCTGTGCGTGGCGCTGAGCGCGTCGGCGACCGGCGCCGGTTCCTTCGCGGCGGGCGAGATCCTGTGGAACGCGGTCTACCCGGTGGTGCTGTCGTACCTGATCGGGCTGGCCGCCTCGATGGATCCGCGCGGCCGCTGGGCGGTGTTCGCGGGGTCGGCGTCCTCGCTGGGCGTGGCGTGCGGTCCGGTGGCGGGCAGCGTCCTGTCGGCGCGGGCGGGCTTCCCTGCCATGGGGCTCGTGCTGGGCTGCGTCCTGCTGCTGACGGCGGTGCCGATGACGCTGGTGGCGCTGCACACCGGCGGCCGTCCGCTGGTCGCCGGTGCGGTACGGCGCAGGGGCGGGGCCCCGGCGGCCGTCCTGGCGGGCACCACGGGCGCGCCCGCCGGCCAGGTGCCGCAGGTGGGCGCGGCGGAGCAGGAGGTCGCGGAGATCTCGCTGCGGCCGCTCGCCCGGCGGGCGCGCCCGCCGGGGGCCCCCCCCCCCCCCGGGGGGGCGCCCCGCGGGGGGGGGGGGGGGCCGCCCGGGGGGGGGGGGGGGGGGGGGGGGCCCGGGCGGGGGGGGGGCCCCGCGCGCGCTGGGGCTCGCGGTGATCCGGGGCCGCCCGCCGGCCCGGGGGGGCCCCCCGCCGTTCGCCCGCACCGCGCCGGGGCGGGCGCCACGGGGGCGGGAGCGGGAGCCGCGCGGGGTCGGGGCGCGGCGGTAGCGGCGCGCGGGGTCAGCGGTAGCGGCGCGCGGGAAGGAGGGAGTTCCGGCGCCCTGCCGCCCCGGTACGCGCCCTCGTCCCGTACGCCGCCGGCACCCTCTCGCCCCGGTCGCTACATCCGCTTGGGCACCGGCACCCTCTCGCCCCGGTCGCTACACCCGTTTGGGCACCGGCACCCGCATCAGGTCGTCGGCCACTGTCAGTTCCCCTTCGAAACCCGCTGCCCTGGCCTGGCGCTCGAACTCCTCCGGATCGCTGTAGCGCTGCGAGAAGTGCGTCAGGACCAGGTGCCGTACGCCTGCCTCCCGTGCCGCCCCCGCGGCCTGTCCGGCGGTCAGGTGGCCGTGGTCGGCGGCCAGGCGCACGTCCTCGTCGAGGAACGTCGACTCGATGACGAGCATGTCGCAGCCCTCGGCGAGCACGTGCACGCCGTCGCACAGGCGGGTGTCCATGACGAAGGCGAAACGCTGGCCCCGGCGTTCCTCGCTCACCTCGGCGAGTGTGACCCCGTTCAGCACGCCGTCGCGCTGGAGGCGCCCCACGTCCGGGCCCTCGATGCCGTGCGCGGCGAGCCGCTCGGGCAGCATGCGGCGGCCGTCCGGCTCGACCAGCCGGTAGCCGTAACTCTCCACCGGGTGCGACAGCTTGTGCGCGGACAGGGTGTATCCGGGCGTGTCGGCCACGACCCCGTCGGCCGACACGGGGGCCTCGGCGATGTCGACGCTCTCCCGGTAGGCGGTGGAGTACCGCAGCCGCTCGAAGAAGTGCTGTCCGCTCGCCGGGTAGTGCGCCGTGACCGGGTGCGGGACCTGGTCGAGGTTGATGCGCTGGATCACCCCGGCGAGGCCCAGGGAGTGGTCGCCGTGGAAGTGCGTGACACAGATGCGGTCGATGTCGTGCGCGGCCACCCCGGCGCGCAGCATCTGCCGCTGCGTGCCCTCGCCGGGGTCGAAGAGGAGTCCCTCGGCGTCCCAGCGCAGGAGGTAGCCGTTGTGGTTGCGGCGGCGGGTGGGGACCTGGCTGGCAGTGCCGAGGACGACCAGTTCGCGGGCGGACACGACGGCTATCCGGGCGGCCAGGTGAGGCCGCGCCCGCCCAGGACGTGCGCGTGCGCGTGGAAGACGGTCTGGCCGGCGCCGGAACCGGTGTTGAAGACGATCCGGTGGCCGCTCTCGGCGACGCCCTCCGCGAAGGCGACCTCGCCGGCCTCGCGCAGCACGTCGGCGGCTGCCTGCGGATCGGCGGCGGCCAGCGACGCCGCGTCCGGGTGGTGCGCCTTGGGGATCACCAGGACGTGCGTGGGCGCCTGCGGGTTGATGTCGCGGAAGGCGAGGGTGGTCTCGCTCTCGCGGACGACGGTGGCGGGGATCTCCTTCGCGACGATCTTGCAGAACAGGCAGTCCGCCTGCGGTTCACCGGGCATGGAAACCTCCTGGAAGAGGGTGATCGGACACGGCGCATGCTATCGGCCCGCTCCCGCTCCCGACCTGCCGCGTCACGGCCCGCACACGGGACGCGGCCCGGCGGGGGGGGGACGGCCCGCACCGGGCGCCCCGCACCGGGAACCGCCCCGTCCCGGGCACGCCCCGCCCGTCGTCCGGGGGCCCCGCGCCGTACCGGAAGTGCCAGGACCCCTCCCGTACGCCTCACGGCCGCGCACGACACGCACCACACGGCCCGTCCGACGGCGGCCCGTCCGACGGCGGCCTCTCCGCGAGCACGACGGCCGCGCGCGGCCCGCGCCCGGGCGGGTCCACGGCACCGGCGGCGGCGTTACGGCCTGCCCAGCCCCGCCAGCAGCAGTTGCCCGTACTCCCGGTGCGCCAACGGCAGCCGGTAGGTGCCGTCCTCCTCCGGCAGCACCACCGACGCCTCGACCAGCGCGTCGAGTTCGCCGCCGTCCGCGAACACCGTCTCCACCTGCTGCGCGGTGAAGTTGCCGGTGAACGCCGACAACTTGGCCCACAGCAGCCGCTCCGCCCGCCCGCACAGGTCGTGGCTCCACGCGATCGCCCGCAACAGGGTGCGGTGCCTGGCCGGCTGCTTGGGTCCGTGTATCAGCACCCCGAACCGCGCCCCCGGCTCGCACAGGCTGCCGTAGAGCTGCTGCGGCGTGGTGTTGTTCCCCAGGGTGCGGGCGGCCAGCAGGACGCTCAGCGGGTCGCCGTCGAGGCGCTCGGCGAGCAACCGGGTCCAGAACACCGGCAGGTCCACCCCCTGCACCGCCGCCTTCTCCCGCAGGAGTTCCACGGTGTGCTCGCGCGACAGCGGCCGCAGCGGCACCCGGTACTCACCGGGCACGCCGACCGCGCCGCGGCTGGTCACCAGGATCTGGAGCCCCGGGCACGCGTCGTGCAGCCTGCCCACCAGATAGGCGCAGCCCGCCCGGACGTGCTCGCAGGTGTCCAGCACGAGCAGGCCGCGCCGTCCCGCCAGCAGCCGCAGCACCGCCTCCATGGGGTCGGTGCCGCTGCCGGGTGCGGTGCCCGCGTGGAGCGCCGCGGCGACGGTCTGCGGAACGAGGGCGTTGTCCGCGCAGTCCGAGAGGTCGGCCCGGTGCACGGGGAGGTCGGTGACGGTCTCGGCGATGCGGGCGGCGAGGTGCGTCTTGCCGACCCCGGCGGGACCGGTGAGGGTCACCAGCCGGGTGTCCGCGAGCACGTCGAGCAGCTCGTCGAGGGACGGCTCGCGGGGGAGCCGGGGGACGGGAAGGCCGTGTGCGGGGGGCATGGGACCCACTCTGGCCGGGCCCGGAGAGGGCGCGCGCCCCTGCGGTCCGGAGATCCGTACACCTAATTCGGCGGGCCGCCGCCGCGTAGGTATGCGGGAGGCGGCCTCGTGCGCCGCTCCCGGGCCCGTCGGGCCTGCCGGGTCCGCCGGGCCTGCCGGGTCCGCTCGTACGCCGCCGTCCCCGTCGCGCGTGCTCACTTGCCGGGGGGACAACCGCACGTGGGTGCGGGGTCCGGCGCGGGGGCGGGGCCGACGGTCACGGTCACCGTGACGGTGGGCCGGGGGGCGGGCGGGTCGGGCGAGGGGGCGGGGGCGGGCCGGGTGGCGGTGGCGGTGACCGTCCTGGTGGGGCGCACGGTGGGCTCCGGGGGCGGGCTCCAGGTGGGCGGGCGGGTGGTGGGCCGGGCTCCGCAGTCGCCGAGCACGCTCACCCGGAACACGGTGCGCCCGCCGACCTCGGCGGCCAGGTCGCCCCGTACGCAACGGCCGTCGCGCTCCTCGGTGACCCTCCCGGCGACGCGGATCTCCTCGCCGTCCTTGGTCTGCCCCTCGCACGCCACGGAGGCGACGCCGGACGCCGTCGCCGGGGACGGCCGGACCGAGGGGAGCGCACTCCCCCGCGCACCGCCGCCGACCGTGGACGTACAGGTCAGCCAACTGACGTCGAAGCCGGCGCGCTCCAGCGCACGCGTGCCGGCCCGGTCGGTGGTCAGCGCCACCGCGAAGGAACTCGGGCCGCCTTCGCCGCCGGGTTCGCAGGCGGCCGCGCCCGCCGCCGTCGCACCGGCGAGGACCGCCGCCGCGAGGACGCGCCTGTGCCGTGCTCGCCTCCGTGCCCCCATGTCCGGCAGCCTCCCACCGCCCCGGTGCGAAGGACAGGCGCGTTTCAGCCGCCGAGCAGCAGCCACTCCTGGAGCTCGACCAGGTTCCCCTCGGGATCCTCCAGGTGGGCCGCCCGCATGCGCTCCGTCAGCGGCGCCGGCCCGTGCACCAGCACCGCACCGCGCGCGGTGATCTCCGCGCAGTACCGGTCGAGGTCGTCCACCCGCAGCACCACGAACGACCGGTGCCCCGCGGGCTGCCCGGCGACCTCGCCCAGCAGGCCGGCCATCACCGCGCGGTCCTGGAGCGCGATGCCCGCCGACCCGGTCGACGGGGAGAACTTCTCGTACGGCCCGTCCACGAACCCGGACTGGGCCCGGAGCCCCAGCACCTCGCCGTAGAAGCGGTAACAGGCGGCGAAGTCGGTGACCAGCAGCCTCACCTGTGCGAGTTCCATGGCGCTCTCCCTCGGTGCGAGTGACATCCGTGGTCTTCCGCGCGATCCGGCCGCGGCCCGGTCCCCGGCACCCGTGCCCGCGGGCGGGCGCCCGGCTCCGGCGCCGGGGTCAGGACCACCGTCCGGTGCGTCCCAGCAGCAGCGCGGTGGCCGCCGTGCCCGCCGTGCTCGTCCGCAGCACGCTGCGGCCCAGCCGGTACGTTCCCGCCCCCGCCCGCGCGAACAGTTCCAGCTCCTGCGGCGAGACCCCGCCCTCGGGACCGACCACCAGCACGAGGGAACCCTCCGCGGGCAGCTCCGCGAGCGCCAGCGCGGCGCTGTCGGCGTCGCGGTCCTCGTGCAGGACGGCGGCGAAGTCGGCGGTGGCCAGAAGTGCGCCCACCTGCTTGGTGCTCATGGCGTCGGCGATCTCCGGGAAGCGGAGCCTGCGCGACTGCTTCCCGGCCTCCCGCGCGGTGGCCCGCCACTTGGCGAGGGACTTCGCGCCCCGCTCGCCCTTCCACTGGGTGATGCAGCGCGCCGCCTGCCACGGCACGACGGCGTCCACACCGGTCTCGGTCATCGTCTCCACCGCCAGCTCGCCGCGGTCGCCCTTGGGGAGTGCCTGCACGACGGTGATGCGCGGCCGGGGCTCCTCCTCGACGACGGTCCCGACGACCTCCACGACGAGCCGGTCCTTGCCCTCCGCGGCCACCACGACGGCCTCGGCGCCGCGCCCGCGCCCGTCGGCGAGGACGACGTCCTCCCCCGCCGTCAGCCGCCGCACGGACACCGCGTGACGCCCCTCGGGGCCCGCCAGGACGTACTGGCCGCCCTCGGGCACGTCCTCCACCACGAACACCGGCGCCGTCATGACGTCGACCTCCTCAAAGCCATCTCCGTCCACGCCGCGTCCGCCTCGGCCGACAGCACCTGCACCAGCCGCCCGGCGGGCAGGTCCCTCGCCAGCCGGTGGCCCTGCCCCGCCCACAGCGCCATGCCCTGGGCGTCCCCCACCCGTGCGGCGGCCTGCCGCAGCCCGGCGGTCAGGTAGTGCACCTCCGGGTAGGCGGAGGGCGCGTACCGCCCGTGCTCGCGCATGAAACGGTTCACCAGCCCGCGCGCGGGCCGGCCGGAGAACGCGCGGGTGAGTTCGGTCCGTACGAACAGAGGGTTCTTCAGGGCGTTCTTGTGCAGGGCGTGCGCACCGGACTCGGGGCACGCGAGGAACGCCGTGCCGAGCTGTGCCGCGTCCGCCCCGGCGGCCCGCACGGCGGCGATCTGCGCCCCGCGCATCAGCCCTCCCGCGGCGACCACCGGCAACTGCACGGTCTCGCGGACCTGCGTCACCAGCGACAGCAGCCCCAGGCCCCCGCTGCCGTCGGTCTGCGGGTCGTCCCGGTGGGTGCCCTGGTGGCCGCCGGCCTCGATGCCCTGCACGCACACGGCGTCCGCGCCCGCCCACTCGGCGGCCTGCGCCTCCTCCGGGGTGGTGACCGTGACGATCGTGTACGTCCCGACGTGCGCCAGCGCGTCGAGCTCGTCCCGGGAGGGGCAGCCGAAGGTGAAGGACACCACCGGCACCGGGTCGTCGACCAGGAGCGCCAGCTTGGCCTCGTACCCGTCGTCGGTGCCGTGGTCGTCCTGCTCGGCGATCGGCGTCTCGTACCAGGCGCTCTCGCTCGCGAGCTGCTGCCGGTACAGGTCGACGGCCGCCGGATCGGCGGCGGCCTGCGGCATGAACAGGTTGACGCCGAACGGCTTCGAGGTCAGCGCACGGAGCTGCTTGATCTCCTCGTACGTTCCGTCGGCGGTCTTGTACCCGGCGGCGAGGAAGCCGAGCCCGCCCGCGTCCGACACGGCCGCGGCCAGCTCGGGGCGGGACACCCCGCCGGCCATGGGCGCGGCCACGATTCCGCGCCGGCACAGCTCTCCCAGCGCGGGCACCACCCGGGTCTCAACAGACATGCCCGCATCGTTTCACGACACGGCCGACCCGCCGAATCGAACAGGAACGGGGCCGGGCCGCCAGGCCCGGCCCCGTTCCGCCACCCACCGGCTCAGCGGCCGTTGAAGGCGTCCTTCAGCCGCGAGAACAGTCCCTGCTGCCCCGGCTGGAACTGGCCCTGCGGCCGTTCCTCGCCGCGCAGCTTCGCGAGCTGGCGCAGCAGGTCCTCCTGCTGCGGGTCCAGCTTCGACGGCGTCAGCACCTCGACGTGCACGATGAGGTCACCGCGCCCGCCGCCGCGCAGGTGCGTCACGCCGCGCCCGTGCAGCGGCACCGACTGGCCCGACTGCGTACCGGGACGGATGTCGATCTCCTCGACCCCGTCGAGCGTCTCCAGCGGCACCTTGGTGCCGAGGGCGCCCGCCGTCATCGGGATGGTGACCGTGCAGTGCAGGTCGTCGCCGCGCCGCTGGAAGGTGGGGTGCGGCTGCTCGTGGATCTCCACGTACAGGTCGCCGGCGGGGCCGCCGCCGGGGCCGACCTCGCCCTCGCCCGCGAGCTGGATGCGGGTGCCGTTGTCGACACCGGCCGGGATCTTCACCGTCAGGGTGCGACGGGAGCGGACGCGGCCGTCGCCGGCGCACTCCGGGCACGGCGTCGGCACGACCGTGCCGAAGCCCTGGCACTGCGGGCAGGGGCGCGAGGTCATGACCTGGCCGAGGAAGGACCGGGTGACCTGCGAGACCTCACCGCGCCCGCGGCACATGTCGCAGGTCTGCGCGGAGGTGCCGGGGGCCGCGCCCTCGCCGCTGCACGTGGTGCAGACGACGGCGGTGTCGACCTGGATCTCCTTGGTGGTGCCGAAGGCCGCCTCGTTGAGGTCGATCTCCAGGCGGATCATGGCGTCCTGGCCGCGGCGGGTGCGCGAGCGCGGGCCGCGCTGCGACGCCGTGCCGAAGAAGGCGTCCATGATGTCGGAGAAGTTCCCGAAACCGCCCTGGCCGAAGCCGCCCGCGGCACCGCCGCCGCCGGAGGCCGACAGCGGGTCGCCGCCGAGGTCGTAGACCTGCTTCTTCTGCGGGTCCGACAACACCTCGTAGGCGGCGTTGATCTCCTTGAAGCGCTCCTGGGTCTTCGGGTCCGGATTGACGTCCGGGTGGAGCTCACGGGCGAGGCGCCGGAACGCCTTCTTGATTTCGTCCTGGGAAGCGTCGCGGCGCACGCCGAGTACGGCGTAGTAGTCCGTGGCCACTTACGACTCCGCCAGGATCTGTCCGACGTAACGTGCCACTGCGCGTACCGCTCCCATCGTTCCGGGGTAGTCCATGCGGGTCGGTCCGACCACGCCTAGTTTGGCGACTGCCTCGTCGCCCGAACCGTAGCCGACTGCGACCACGGACGTTGAACTGAGTCCTTCATGGGCGTTCTCGTGCCCGATGCGCACCGTCATGCCGGACTCGGTGGCCTCGCCGAGCAGCTTCAGCAGTACCACCTGCTCCTCCAGCGCCTCCAGTACGGGGCGGATGGTGAGCGGGAAGTCGTGGCCGAAGCGGGTGAGATTGGCGGTGCCGCCGATCATCAGCCGTTCCTCGGTCTCCTCCACCAGTGTCTCAAGGAGAGTCGCGAGCACCGTCGAGACGGTTCCCCTGTCCTCCGGCTCGAACGACTCGGGGAGGTCCTGCACCAACTGCGGCACGTCGGCGAACCTGCGGCCCACGACCCGGCTGTTGAGCCGGGCCCGCAGGTCCGCGAGGGAGGTCTCGCCGAACGGCGCCGGGCAGTCGATCATCCGCTGCTCGACGCGGCCGGTGTCGGTGATCAGCACCAGCATCAGCCGGGCCGGGGCCAGTGAGAGAAGTTCCACATGGCGCACCGTGGAGCGCGTCAGCGACGGGTACTGCACGACCGCCACCTGCCGGGTCAGCTGCGCGAGCAGCCGCACGGTGCGGGCGACGACGTCGTCCAGGTCCACGGAGGCGTCCAGGAAGTTCTGGATGGCACGCCGCTCCGGCGTCGACAGGGGCTTGACCCCGGCCAGCCGGTCGACGAACAGCCGGTACCCCTTGTCGGTGGGGATGCGCCCGGCGCTGGTGTGCGGCTGGGCGATGAACCCCTCGTCCTCCAGGGCCGCCATGTCGTTGCGCACGGTGGCCGGGGAGACCCCGAGCTGGTGACGCTCGGTGAGGGCCTTGGAGCCGACGGGCTCCTCCGTGCCGACGTAGTCCTGGACGATGGCGCGCAGCACTTCAAGTCTGCGTTCACTGAGCATCGCGCACACCTCCAAGCCGTGATGTTCCCTGGTGCCGATCGGACATGTGGAGCTTGTGCCCCGGTGTCCCGCTTGGCACTCACCGTGTGCGAGTGCCAGCGATTCCCCGGGTCAGTGTACGGCGGCGCGGTCCGGTCCGGGCAAGGGCGGCTGCTCACGCTAGCGTCACGGTATGGACATGCGATGGGAAGAGGCAGGCTGGGAACGTCTCGCTCCGGGGGTCGGCAGGCGGCGGATGCCCGGCTGGGACGCCACGATCGGCCTGGTGGCGGGGGCCCGGGGGGCCCTGCTGTACGACACGGGCTCCTCGCTGCGGGAGGGCGCGGAGGTACGGACGCAGGCCGAGGCCCTCCTGGGCCGCAGAGTGACGCACGTCGCTCTCGGCCACCCGCACTTCGACCACGTCCTGGGCACCGGGGCGTTCGCCGGCGTCGAGGTCTTCGCCGCGTCCGGCATGGACGTCCTGCTGACCACGCAGCGCGACGCGCTCGCCGACGACGCGGCCCGGCAGGGGGTGCCGCACGACGCCGCCGTCGAGGCCGCGGAGCTGCTGCGCGCCCCGCGGCACCTGGTGTCCGACGAACGCACCCTCGACCTGGGCAGCGGGCGCGGTGTCCTGTTCGCCAACCTGGGGCCCGCGCACAGCGGGCACGACCTGGTGGCCCTCGTACCGGGCCTCCGGGGCGGCCCCGGGGTCGTCTTCTGCGGGGATCTGGTGGAGGAGTCCGGGGAGCCGCAGGCGGGCCACGACGCGGTCGGCGGGCGGTGGCCCGAGGCGTTGGACCGGCTGCTGGCTTTGGGCGGCGAGGACGCCGTGTACGTGCCGGGGCACGGGGCCGTGGTGGACGCGGCGTTCGTACGGGCGCAACGGGACGCGCTGGCGCGCCGTTTCGGGGTCTCCCGACCGGTCGCGCGGCCGGTGTCGTAGCGTCGGCGGCATGCGCAGTTACAGCCCGGACTTCACGCCGCCGTGGAAGAAGCCGAAGCCCGTCCCCGAACTGGCCGCCGAGTACGACCTGGTGGTGGAGGAGGTGTCGACGGGCTTCTGCGGTGCGGTCGTCCGTACCGAGAAGACGGCGCAGGGGCCGACGGTCACCCTGGAGGACCGCTTCGGCAAGCACCGGGTGTTCCCGATGACCCCGGCGGGCTTCCTCCACGAGGGGACGCCCGTGACGCTGGTGCGCCCGTCCTCCGGTGCCGGTCCGGTGCGTCCCGCCCGTACCGCCTCCGGGTCGGTCGCCGTCGCGAACGCCCGCGCGCGCGTGGCGCGGGCGGGGCGCATCTACGTGGAGGGGCGGCACGACGCGGAGCTGGTGGAGCGGGTGTGGGGCGACGACCTGCGCGTCGAGGGCGTCGTCGTCGAGTACCTGGAGGGCATCGACGACCTGCCCGCGATCGTGGCCGACTTCGCCCCGGGCCCGGACGCCCGGCTGGGCGTCCTGGTCGACCACCTGGTGCCGGGCTCGAAGGAGTCCCGGATCGCCGCCCGGGTGACGGACGCGGACGTCCTGGTCGTCGGGCACCCGTACATCGACGTCTGGGAGGCCGTGAAGCCGTCGTCGGTGGGCATCCCCGGCTGGCCCCGGGTTCCGCGCGGCCAGGACTGGAAGACGGGCGTGTGCCGGGCGCTGGGCTGGCCGGAGAACACCGGGGCGGCCTGGCAGCACATCCTGGGGCGGGTGCGTACGTACAAGGACCTCCAGCCGGAGCTGCTGGGGCGCGTCGAGGAACTCATCGACTTTGTGACGGCCCCGGAGGACGACTGAGCGCCGCAGGACCGCTGAGGGCGGCACCCGGTGCCGGGGCGCCGGGGGGCGTGTCCGGCGCCGGGGGGTGTGTCAGGCACCGGGGGGTGTGTCAGGCACCGGGGGCGCCCCCGGCTCAGTCCACGAGGTCCCGCACCACGGCGTCGGCCAGCAGCCTGCCGCGCAGGGTGAGGACCGCGCGGCCCTCGGTGTAAGGACCGTCGTCCAGGAGGCCGTCCCTTACCGCCTTCTCGGCGGCGGCCAGCCCGGCGGGCTTCAGCAGGGACAGCTCGCAGCCCTCCACGAGGCGCAGTTCCAGGAGGATGCGCTCGACCCTGCGGTCCTCGTCGGAGAGCACCTCGCGTCCGGCGCCGGGGGACTTCCCGTCGCCCAGCGCCTGCGCGTAGGCGCCGGGGTGCTTCACGTTCCACCAGCGGACCCCGCCGACGTGGCTGTGCGCACCGGGTCCGGCGCCCCACCAGTCGGCGCCGCGCCAGTACAGCTCATTGTGCAGGCAGCGGCCCGCCCGGGAGGTGGCCCAGTTGGACACCTCGTACCAGGAGTACCCGGCGGCGGCGAGCGCCCGCTCCGTCATCAGGTAGCGGTCGGCGTGCACGTCGTCGTCGGTCATCGGGACCTCGCCGCGGCGGATGCGCCGGGCGAGCTGGGTGCCCTCCTCGACGATCAGGGCGTACGCGCTCACGTGGTCGGGGCCCGCGCCGATCGCCGCGTCCAGGGAGGCCTGCCAGTCGGCGTCGGACTCCCCCGGGGTGCCGTAGATCAGGTCCAGGTTGACGTGGTCGAACCCGGCCGCCCGCGCCTCGGCGACACACGCCTCGGGCCGTCCGGGGGTGTGCGTGCGGTCCAGGATCCTCAGGACGTGCTGTCGGGCGCTCTGCATGCCGAAGGAGACCCGGTTGAAGCCGCCCTCGCGCAGTTCGGCCAGGTAGGCGGGGTTCACCGACTCCGGGTTCGCCTCGGTGGTGACCTCGCAGTCGTCGGCGAGGCCGAACTCCTCGCGGATCGCCCCCAGCATCGTGACGAGGTCGGCAGCGGGCAGCAGGGTCGGCGTGCCGCCGCCCACGAACACCGTGCGCACCGGGCGCGGGTCGTCGCTGAGGACCTTGCGCGCCAGCCGCACCTCCTCGGTCAGCGTCGCCGCGTAGTTGTCCCGGGAGGCGAGCGCGCCGCCCGAACCGCGCAGCTCGGTCGCCGTGTAGGTGTTGAAGTCGCAGTAGCCGCAGCGGGTCGCGCAGTACGGCACGTGCAGGTAGAAACCGAGGGGCCGCTCCCCCGCGTTCCGCAGCGCGTCGGGAGGCAGCGCCCCGTCCTCGGGCATGGGCTCACCATCAGGCAGTACGGAAGGCATGCCCCCATTGTCCGCCCTCCGCGCGCCTTCCCGTCCCGCGGCCGCCCGGCGGGCTACTCGGCGCGCAGCACCAGCAGCGCGAGGTCGTCGTCGGGCGGCTCGTCCGCGAAGGAGTGCACCGCCCTGGTGATCCGCTCCGCCACCCCCTGCGCGGACAGTCCCGCGCACCGGGCGAGCTCCGCGGCGACGCCCTCGCCGTCGTCGAACATCGCCCTGCCGCGGCGGCGCTCGGTCACCCCGTCGGTGACGCTCAGCAGGGTCTCCCCCCGTGTCAGGACGAACGTCTCGCTCTCGTACGTCGCGTCGTCGAGGACGCCGAGCAGCACTCCGGGCCGGCCGGCCGTCCGGACCTCCCCGTCCGGTCGCAGCACCAGCGGCAACGGATGCCCGGCGCTGGAGACCGTGCAGCGCACACCGCCGCCGTCGGCCTCCGGCAGCGGCTCCAGCTCTCCGTACAGCATCGACAGGAAACGTGCCTGCGGCCCGTCGGGGAGTTCCTGTCCCCCGGCGGCGGCGACCAGCCGGGCGGCGGCGTCCGCCGACTCCGTCGCGTCGTCCAGCAGCAGCCTGTTGAGCCGGTCCAGCACCTCCGCCACCTGGTAGCCCTCGCGGGCGAGCAGCCGCAGCCAGGGGCGCACCAGGCCGGTGACCACCGCGGCCTCCGGGCCGTTGCCCTGTACGTCGCCGAGCGCGAAGCACCAGCGTCCGTCGGCGGCGTGGAAGATGTCGTAGAAGTCGCCCCCCGCGACGCCCTCGCCGCGCGGCTCGTAGACGAGCGCACTGGTGATCCCGGGGATCTGGGCGACCTGGCTGGGCAGCAGGGCGCGCTGCAGCACGTGCGAGATGGTGGCCTGCTGGGTGTAGCGGCGGGCGGCTCCCACGGCGAGGGCGACACGGCGGACGAAGTCCTCGATGAGCCCGGTGACCTCGTCGGGGATGCGCAGCATTCCCGCCCTGCCGAGCATCAGAACGCCGACCCTGCGCCCGCCGACGACCATGCGGCAGGCGAGCACCGCCCCGGCGCCCGAGAAGCCCTCGCCGGTGCCGGGCCAGGGAAGCGCGACCGGACCGCCGCGCGCCGAGTCCGGCAGCCGGGGCGGCTCCTTCTCCAGCAGCGTGCGCAGCTCCTCCATGCACGCCTCGCGCGCGTGCCAGACCCGGGCCAGGCGGGGTTCCGCGGAGGGTCCGCCGCCCTCCGGGTCGAGCCACACGGCACACCAGTCGGCGAGCCGGGGCACCAGGAGCTGGGCGGCGAGCGCCACCACCATGTCCTGGTCGAACTGCCCGGCCAGCAGGTCGGAGGCCTCGGCGAGGAACGACAGGGCCCCCCGGTTGATCCAGTCGGGGTCCTCGTCACGGGCCTGCCGCCGGGGCAGCGGGGCGAGGATCTCCGCGGCCCGCAGCCCCCGCTGGAGGGCCTGGTGGGCGGCCGGGGAGGTGAGATCGGCGGGCGTGAACGCCGGACCGTCCACCGGGGAGGGCTGCCAGCCCTCCAGCGGGAGGGCGGCCCAGACGGTCTTGAGTCCGGTGCGGTAGGTGACGCCCCAGCTCTCGGCGAGCCCCGCGACGAGATGCAGCCCCCTGCCGTACTCGGGGGCGGCGCTGCGGTCGTGCCGCTGCGGTTCGTTGCGCACGACACGGGCGGGGTGGTGGTCGGAGACCTCGATGACGAGGGCGGCGGCCTCGCCGGTGGCGCGTGCGGGCTCGACGCGGCAGAGCAGCTCCACGGTGGTGCCGGCGTGCACCACCGCGTTGGTGACGAGTTCGTTGACGACGAGGCAGGCGTCGTCGGCGAGCCGGCCGGCGAAGTTCTCGTCGGCCGGCAGCAGGGGGGTGCCGGACCAGTCGACGATCGCAGCGCGCAGGAACTTCCGGGCGGCGGACGGGGCGAGTGGGTTGCCGGGCAGGCTGGTGCGGGCGTAGGGCTGGATTTCGTACCTCCCGGCCCACGGGGCTGTCGCAGGGGGTTCGGCGTCCCGCTGCGTCGGAATGGATGTCACGATGCGCTCCTGAGTCGCTTGTCGCAGCGCGCCGCCCACGGCTGATCGGTTGCCGTAATGCGCCGCTCACGACAACCACAGGGTGACAGACTGAGCCTGCCCATAAGCACCGAGTCACCGAAGTCGGCCGCAATGAACGAAGCCCGTGCAGTCCCACGCGCTGTTGCCCGCTCGGTCGACCGTGCCCCGACACGCGCCGCCACCAGCGCCGGTGTCCCCTGCGCCGAGGGCGGGCACGCGGTGCGCCACGCCGGTGAGGACCGGGCGCACTCCCGCACCCCGCGCCCCCGGCCCGCCGTGACAGCCGCTCCGCGGGACGGTGACTCAGGGGTGCGGCTGCCGCAGACGCAGGCGGGCGCTTCCGCCGGACCCAGCACTCCTCCCGCTGCTGAAACGCGTCACCCGCGTCCGCGCCGCGTTCGACGGCCCCCGACATCCCGAAGCAGGCCGACGCCCCACGGGAACCGGCCGGCCCATCACCGACGCTGTGAGGCGAGTAGACGATGACCACTGAGGCACTGCGGACCGAACGCGCCGGCATCCTGCTCGTGGACGACATGGAGGACAACCTCATCGCGCTGGAGGCGGTCCTCGGCGCACTGAACGAACCCCTGGTGCGGGCCCGTTCCGGCGAGGAGGCGATGAAGGCGCTCCTGCGCCAGAAGTTCGCCGTGGTTCTGCTGGACGTACGCATGCCCGGCATGGACGGCTTCGAGACGGCGTCCCACATCAAACGGCTCGACCAGACGAAGGACGTCCCGATCATCTTCCTGACCGGCACGGAGAACGATTCCGGTTACGCCTTCCGGGGTTACGCCACCGGTGCCGCCGACTTCCTGACGAAACCGTTCGACCCGTGGGTGCTGCGTGCCAAGGTCAACGTCTTCCTGGAACTGCACCGCAAGAACCGTCAGCTGGAGCGGCTGCTCGCCCAGGAGCGCCGTCAGTTCGAAATCCTCGCCGGACAGTTGGCGCGGATCGGCGAACAGGTCGAGCAGGAGTGCCCGGACACCGCGTCGCCGCTGCGGAACCAGGTGGCCCGGATGCGGGAGACCCTGACGGAGATGCGTCGCGACCACAGCGCTTAAGGTCACCACGCATCTCCGTGCCGAACGGGGTTCAGACCTCGCGGGACCCCGCGTACATCTCGTCGATCAGGTGCTTGTACTCGCGCTCCACGACCGGACGCTTCAGCTTCAGGCTGGGTGTCAGCTCGCCGTTCTCGACGTCCAGGTCGCGCGGCAGCAGCCGGAACTTCTTGATGGTCTGCCAGCGCTGCAGACCCTCGTTGAGTTCCTTGACGTACCCCTCGACGAGATTCCGGGTCTCGGGGGCGGCGACGACCTCCGCGTACGACGTCGCCTTGAGGCCCTGCTCCTGCGCCCAGGCGAGGATCGTCGGCTCGTCGAGCGAGATGAGCGCCGTGCAGAAGTTCCGGTCGGCGCCGTGCACCAGGATGTTGGAGACGTACGGGCAGACCGCCTTGAACTGTCCCTCGACCTCGGCGGGCGAGACGTACTTGCCGCCGGAGGTCTTGATGAGGTCCTTCTTGCGGTCGGTGATCCGCAGATAGCCGTCCGGCGAGAGTTCGCCGATGTCGCCGGTGTGGAACCAGCCGTCGGACTCCAGGACCTCCGCCGTCTTCTCCGGCAGCCCGTGGTAGCCCTGCATGATGCCGGGGCCGCGCAGCAGGATCTCCCCGTCCTCGGCGATGCGGACCTCGGTGCCGGGGAGCGGCTTGCCGACGGTGCCGGTGCGGTACGCCTCGCCGGGGTTCACGAAGCTGGCGGCGCTGGACTCGGTGAGCCCGTACCCCTCCAGGATGTGGATGCCGGCGCCGGAGAAGAAGTAGCCGATGTCGGGGGCGAGCGCCGCCGAACCGGAGACACAGGCACGCAGCCGTCCGCCGAACGCCTCACGGATCTTCGAGTAGACCAGGGTGTCGGCGACCTTGTGCTTGGCGTTCAGCGCGAACGGCGCGGTGGCCTGCCCGGTGCGCCGGAAGTTGTCCTGCGTCACCTTCGCGTACTCACGGGCGACGCCCGCCGCCCACTGGAAGATCTTGTACTTCGCCCCGCCGCCGGCCCGCGCCTTGGAGGCGACGCCGTTGTAGACCTTCTCGAAAATGCGCGGCACGGCGGCCATGTACGTCGGCTGCACGACCGGAAGATTCTCGATGATCTTGTCGATGCGGCCGTCGACGGCGGTGACGTGCCCGACCTCGATCTGTCCGGAGGTCAGCACCTTGCCGAAGACGTGCGCCAGCGGCAGCCACAGGTACTGGACGTCGTCCTTGGTGATCAGACCGGTGGCGATCGTCGCCTTCGCCATGTACGACCAGCAGTCGTGCGGCAGCCGTACGCCCTTGGGGCGGCCGGTGGTGCCGGAGGTGTAGATGAGGGTGGCGAGCTGCTCCGCGGTGATGGCCGCGACGCGTTCCTTGACCGCCTCCGGGTTCTTCTCCAGGTACGCCGCGCCGCGGGCCTCCAGGTCGGCGAGTGAGAGCACCCAGCCCTCGGGGTCGCCGTCGACGGCCGTGGCGTCCTCGGTGTTCACGACGACGACGTGCGCCAGATTCGGCAGCTCCGAACGCTTCTCACGGGCCTTCGCGAGCTGGGCGGCGTCTTCGGCGATCAGGATCCGGCTCTCGGAGTCCGCGAGGATGTACGCCGACTCCTCGGCGTTGGTGGAGGGATAGACCGTGGTGGTGGCAGCTCCGGCGCACATCACGCCGAGGTCGGCGAGGATCCACTCGACGCGCGTGTTGCAGGCGAGAGCGACACGCTCCTCGGGCCTGACGCCCAGCTCGATGAGGCCCGCGCCGATCGCGTACACCCGCTGGGCGGCCTGCCCCCAGCTCAGCGAGCGCCACTCGTCAGGACCGCGGCCGCTCGACGGCGGTACCGGATACCGGTAGGCCTCGGTGTCGGGCGTGGCGGCCACGCGCTCGACGAAGAGGGCCGCGACGGACGGCGGCCGGTTCTCGATCATGGTCTGTGTGTCGCTCACGACGTCCTCCGGGCCCACGGCATTGCTGCGCGACTGGCTGGTATTTAACTGGCGAGTAACAAACGATCAGTGATCAGACTAGAGCGCATGGGCCTGGTGCGTAAGAGCCTCCGAGCCCTCCTTTTGATAACGGCCCGCACGGCGCCGGCTTGACCCCCGGCCCGGCCCGGCGCTGGCGGCGGGACGGCGTCGGCCTCCGCGTCGACACGCGCGTCGGCGGCGTTCTCGGCTCACCGGCGTGTCCGAATCGGCGGGCCCGCCCGGGTCTGTCGCGGAACCGGCGACAACCGCGGCGGCCCCCGCTGCGGTGTCCGGGACGGAAGCGGAAGCGTCCGACAAACATTTCCCCGGTCCCTTTTGGGAATCACATAAGTGTCCGTAAAGGTTTTTTTCGCGCCCATCAATGCAGAAAGCGCCCGTCCGTGGAACGGACGGGCGCTTTCTCACGCGGCGCGGCGGAAGTGTTACTTCTTGGCCTTGCCGCCGGAATCGTCGCTGGAGAGCACAGCGATGAAGGCCTCCTGCGGCACCTCGACGCTGCCGACCATCTTCATGCGCTTCTTGCCCTCCTTCTGCTTCTCCAGGAGCTTGCGCTTGCGGGAGATGTCACCGCCGTAGCACTTGGCGAGGACGTCCTTGCGGATGGCGCGGATGGTCTCGCGGGCGATGACCCGGGAGCCGATGGCCGCCTGGATGGGCACCTCGAAGGCCTGGCGGGGGATGAGCTCGCGCAGCTTGGCGACGAGCCGCACGCCGTACGCGTAGGCGGCGTCCTTGTGCGTGACGGCGGAGAAGGCGTCGACCTTGTCGCCGTGCAGCAGGATGTCGACCTTGACGAGAGCGGCGGACTGCTCGCCGGTCGGCTCGTAGTCCAGCGACGCGTAACCGCGGGTCTTGGACTTCAACTGGTCGAAGAAGTCGAAGACGATCTCCGCGAGGGGGAGCGTGTAGCGGATCTCGACGCGGTCCTCGGAGAGGTAGTCCATGCCGATGAGCGTGCCGCGGCGGGTCTGGCAGAGCTCCATGATCGCGCCGATGAACTCGCTGGGGGCCAGGATGGTGGCCCGTACGACCGGCTCGAAGACGTCCGAGATCTTGCCCTCGGGGAACTCGCTCGGGTTGGTGACCGTGTGCTCGCTGCGGTCCTCCATGACGACGCGGTACACCACGTTCGGCGCGGTCGCGATGAGGTCGAGGCCGAACTCGCGCTCCAGGCGCTCGCGGATCACGTCCAGGTGCAGCAGGCCCAGGAAGCCGACGCGGAAACCGAAGCCGAGCGCCGCGGAGGTCTCCGGCTCGTACACCAGGGCGGCGTCGTTGAGCTGCAGCTTGTCGAGGGCCTCCCGCAGGTCCGGGTACTCGGAGCCGTCGAGCGGGTACAGACCGGAGAAGACCATCGGCTTCGGGTCCTTGTAGCCGCCGAGCGCCTCGGTCGCCCCCTTGTTCAGGGAGGTGATGGTGTCACCGACCTTGGACTGCCGGACGTCCTTCACACCGGTGATGATGTAGCCGACCTCGCCGACACCGAGACCGTCGGAGGACGTCATCTCGGGCGAGGAGACGCCGATCTCCAGGAGTTCGTGGGTGGCGCCGGTCGACATCATCTTGATGCGCTCGCGCTTGTTGAGCTGGCCGTCGACGACACGGACGTAGGTGACGACGCCGCGGTACGAGTCGTAGACCGAGTCGAAGATCATCGCGCGGGCCGGGGCGTCCTTGACGCCGACCGGGGCCGGCACGTCGCGCACGACCCGGTCGAGCAGCGCGTCCACGCCGACGCCGGTCTTCGCGGAGACCTTCAGCACGTCCTCCGGCTGACAGCCGATGAGGTTGGCGAGCTCCTCGGAGAACTTCTCCGGTTGGGCGGCCGGAAGGTCGATCTTGTTGAGCACGGGAACGATCGCGAGGTCGTTCTCCATCGCCAGGTAGAGGTTCGCCAGCGTCTGCGCCTCGATGCCCTGTGCCGCGTCGACCAGCAGGATCGTGCCCTCGCAGGCGGCCAGCGAGCGGGAGACCTCGTAGGTGAAGTCGACGTGGCCCGGGGTGTCGATCATGTTGAGGATGTGGGTCTTGCCCTTGCCCTCGCCCTCACCGGGCGCCCAGGGCAGTCGTACCGCCTGGGACTTGATGGTGATGCCGCGCTCGCGCTCGATGTCCATGCGGTCGAGGTACTGGGCACGCATCTGCCGCTGGTCGACCACGCCGGTCAGCTGGAGCATCCGGTCGGCAAGCGTCGACTTGCCGTGGTCGATGTGCGCGATGATGCAGAAGTTTCGGAGCAGTGCCGGGTCGGTACGGCTCGGCTCGGGCACGTGGAGAGGAGTCGCGGGCACGCAGGGTCCTGATTCTTGAGAAGACGGCACTGCGGATGCGTCGCGGCGGTGTGCGCCGTGCGCGCGCGTGCGTCGTTCTCGTCTCGGTCCGGAAGTTGTGAAGTCTTCCCATGGTCCCACGTGCGGGGGCCTGCGGCCGGTTTGGGCCGGTCGTGGGGCGACTGGTAGCCTGGGCAGCTGTGTCTCGTGACCCTTGTGGGTGACGGGACGCGCACATTGAGATTCAACCGAACCTGTAAAGGCTCTTTCGTGGCGAACATCAAGTCCCAGATCAAGCGGAACAAGACCAACGAGAAGGCGCGCCTGCGCAACAAGGCCGTCAAGTCCTCGGTCAAGACCGCCGTGCGCAAGGCCCGTGAGGCCGTCGTCGCCGGTGACGTCGAGAAGGCCACGCTGGCCGTTCGCGACGCCTGCCGCGCGCTCGACAAGGCCGCCAGCAAGGGTGTCCTCCACAAGAACGCCGCCGCCAACAAGAAGTCGGCGCTGGCCTCCAAGGTGAACGCCCTGCAGGGCTGAGCAATCGTCTCTGAGGTACCTGCAGTACACCGTCGGCGTCAGGACCCAGCGGACCCTCTCTACCGCTCCTGACCCGGCACCCCCGCCGCGCACCGAACGCGTTCGCCACGCGGGCGCGGTGGAAACAGCGTGAACCGGAACCCCGGTCCTCGTCCTTCCCCAGGACGAGGACCGGGGTTCCGGTGTTTTCCCTTCCTTGTGTCGCTCCGTACGCGTGGAGCGTCAGCAGCGGCTGCGCCCTCCTGGCGGCGCCCTCCAGCGCCCGCCGACGGCTACGGCAGCCGTTCAGCGACCGCCTCGCGACCTCGCCGCCCGGGACACGGCCACCACGGCCTTCTCCAGGGCGTACTCGGGGTCGTCCCCGCCGCCCTTGACGCCCGCGTCGGCATCGGCGACCGCGCGCAGGGCCGTCGCCACGCCGTCCGCGGACCAGCCGCGCATCTGCTGGCGGACCCGGTCGATCTTCCAGGGGGGCATGCCCAGGTCCCGCGCCAGATCTCCCGGGCGGGCCCCGCGCGGGGCGGAGGCGAGCTTGCCGATGGCCCGTACGGCCTGTGCGAGGGCGCTGGTGATCAGCACGGGAGCGACGCCCGTCGACAGCGACCAGCGCAGGGCCTCCAGGGCCTCCGCGGCCCGGCCCTCGACCGCGCGGTCGGCGACGGTGAAGCTGGAGGCCTCGGCGCGGCCCGTGTAGTACCGGCCGACGATCGCCTCGTCGATGGTCCCCTCGACGTCCGCGACCAGCTGGGACACGGCGCTGGCGAGTTCGCGCAGGTCACTGCCGACGGAGTCGACGAGCGCCTGGCAGGCCTCGGGCGTGGCCGAGCGGCCGAGCGCCTTGAATTCCGACCGTACGAACGACAGACGCTCGGCCGGCTTGGTGGTCTTGGGGCAGGCCACCTCGCGGGCGCCCGCCTTGCGGGCCGCGTCGAGCAGGCCCTTGCCCTTGGCGCCGCCGGCGTGCAGCAGAACGAGGGTGATCTCTTCGGCGGGAGCGCCCAGGTACGCCTTGACGTCCTTGATCGTGTCGGCGGAGAGGTCCTGTGCGTTGCGTACGACGACGACCTTGCGCTCGGAGAAGAGCGAGGGGCTGGTCAGCTCGGCGAGGGTGCCGGGCTCCAGCTTGTCGGGGGTGAGGTCGCGCACGTCGGTGTCGGCGTCGGCGGCGCGGGCCGCCGCCACGACCTGCTGCACGGCACGGTCGAGCAGCAGGTCCTCCTGCCCCACGGCGAGGGTGACGGGGGCGAGCGGATCGTCGGTCGAATTCTTCCTGGTGGCCATCGCGGTCAAGCATCCCACGGGGCACCGACAGTGCCCGCCGGGTGCCGTCTACGGGGCTTCCAGCCACCCCTCGTACGCTGCGGCCAACGCGTCCAGCGCGGCGGGGTCGAGGCGTTCCTCGGGGTCCTCGACCACCACCAGCCACTGCGCGTCCTCGGCGTCGTCCTCGCCCGCCAGCGCGTCCCGCACGAGCTGCGGCTCCTCCACCGTCCCGAAACGGTCGGGGAGCTCCTGGGCCACCTCCTCGGCGGCGTCCCGGTCCGGCAGCACCAAAACATGTCGTCCATCGCTCACGTGCCCATTGTCCGGTACGCGGCAGGACCGAGGACACCGATGTGGATGCCCGGGGCTACCGAATGACCTGTTCAGGAGGGTGCGGCGCCCGTTCCCTTGGGGATGATCTGGATGTCCAGCTCGACGGCGATGGAGGAGCCGATGGCGGCGATGCCGTGGCCGAGCATCGTCTGCCAGGTGAGGGTGAAGTCCTCGCGGTGCAGTTCGGCGGTGGAGTGCACGGCGGCGCGGGTCTCGCCCTGGATGCCGTTGCCCGTGCCCAGGTACTGACTGTCGAGGGTGACGGTACGGCTGACGCCGTGCAGGGTGAGCGGGCCGGACACGGCCCAGCGGTTGCCGCCCCGGTGCACGAAACGGTCGCTGTAGAACTCCATCGTCGGATAGTTCGCGACGTCGAAGAAGTCCTTGGAGCGCAGGTGGTCGTCACGCATCTTGACGTTGGTGTCGATGGACGCCGCGTCGATGACGACGTGCATGGCCGAGTGCTCCATGCGCTCGCCGATGCGCACGGCGCCCGCGAAGGTGTTGAACCGGCCGCGGATGCGTGCCAGGCCGATGTGCCGGGCGGAGAAGCTGATCTGGGAGTGCATCAGGTCGATCTCCCACTCGCCCGGGTCGGGGAGCTGCGGCGGGGTGGCGACCTGGAGCGTGACGTCCCCGAGGCCGGAGTGCCCGCTCTCGGTGACGGTGGCGCTGCCGCGGTAGGGAGTGAAGCCTTCGGCGGTGACGGCGAGTCGGTACTCGCCGGCCGGGACGGCCGCCACGAGAGTGCCGTACGGGTCGGTCTCACCGCCCACGATGCGGCGCCCGGCACTGTCGGTGACGACGAATTCGGCCTGCCGCACGGGCTCGTTGACCGGGTCGAGGACCCGGCAGGTGAGGACGCCGGCGGAGGAGGGGACGGAGAGTCCGGAGAGCGGATTGGCGTGGCCTGCGGAGCTCGTACGTCGGCCGAGCCAGCGGGAGATCATGGTGTGCGCACCCCCGTGCGATTCGTTGCTGCAGGGACGCGACGAAGCACGACGAACCGTCGGAAATGGCGACCCTTTGATGGAAGGGCATTCGATCACCCCTGGGGTGTTCGAGGCAAACGAGGGGCTCGGTACGGAGATGGTGGCTGGTGCCCCCGACGTCCGAATTGAGCACTCCGCTCGGCCGGACGCGCTGCTCACCGCCCGTGACCCGGAGGAGTGCGAGGGCCCACCCGACGATGCGGAGACGGGCGCCCCCCGGACCAGGGGTGCGGCGGCGGCCCCCCTGCCGGACGACACCCGACCACACCGCCCCCCCCCCACCCGCAGGGCACAGCCCCACCCCGGCCC
>NZ_JBIVLB010000002.1:981925-992069 GCF_044751045.1 Streptomyces sp. NPDC088745 | reverse complement strand
CCAGATGTGGAAGCCCGGTAACGGGTGGAGCTGACTGGTACTAATAGGCCGAGGGCTTGTCCTCAGTTGCTCGCGTCCACTGTGTTAGTTCTGAAATAACGAACAGTCCTGTGAGAACAGCCAGGTGTTCATATTTTCATAGTGTTTCGGTGGTCATAGCGTTAGGGAAACGCCCGGTTACATTCCGAACCCGGAAGCTAAGCCTTTCAGCGCCGATGGTACTGCAGGGGGGACCCTGTGGGAGAGTAGGACGCCGCCGAACAAATTTTAAAAAGCCGCTGCCCCCGAGTCTGTTGACTCGGGGGCAGCGGCTTTTTTGCGTTTATGGTCAGATCATGCGCTATGAACTGGTCATCTTCGACAATGACGGCGTCCTCGTGGACAGCGAGCCGCTCTCGAACAGGATTCTCTCCGGATACCTGACGGAGCTCGGGCACCCCACGACGTACGAGGACTCGCTCAGGGACTACATGGGGGCCGCCGTGCACCGGGTGCACGACCTCGTGCTGGAGCGGACCGGTCAGGAACTGCCGGTGGACTTCGGGGACCGGCTGCACGAGCGCGTCTTCGCCGCGTTCGAGCAGGAGCTGCGGCCCGTCCCCGGGGTGGAGGACGTGCTCGCCGACCTGGTCGCCGAAGGCGTGCCGTACTGCGTGGCGTCGTCCGGGAGTCACGAGCGGATCCGGGTCGGGCACCGCAGGACCGGGCTCGACGAGTGGTTCGAGGAGGAGTGGATCTTCAGCTCCGAGGACGTGGGGAAGGGGAAGCCGGCGCCGGACCTGTTCCGGTACGCGGCGGAGCGGATGGGAGTGGCGGCCGGGCGGTGCGTCGTCGTCGAGGACAGTCCGCTCGGGGTCCAGGCCGCGCGAGCCGCAGGGATGGACGTGTACGGGTTCACCGCGATGACTCCCGCCGAGCGGCTGGCGGGAGCCAAGGGGTTCTTCTCGGACATGAAGGAGTTGCTCGGGCTGCTCGGCTAAGGGGCGGGCCGAGATTGGGCGCGTGATCCATCTACCCACGGGTAGACCCGAGTCGTACTCTCACCGTTCATGAAAGATGCGCGCCTGCGGCACGGCAGGGCTTCCTTGGCGTTGAGCTTCTTCGCGCAGGGGCTTGCCTTTGCGATCCTCGTGACCCGCATCCCCGCGTTGCAGAGGCAGTACGGGATGTCGGACGCGGTGCTTCCGGTCTTTCTGGCGGCGGTGCCGATCCTGGCGGGCGCGGGCAGCTTCGTCGCCGAGGCGATCGCGAAGCGGGCGGGGCCGGCGGCCGTGCTGCGGTGGTCCCAGCCCATGGTGCTGCTGGCCCTCCTGGGGGTCGGGGCCGGGCGCGAGATGTGGCATGTCGCCGTCGCGCTCGGGGTGTTCGGGCTGGCGGTCGGCATGCTGGACGCGTCCATGAACATGCTCGGCGTCAGCCTTCAGCGGGCGTACGGGCGGAGCATCATGACCGGGTTCCACGCGGCGTACAGCCTCGGGGGAATCGTGGGGGCCTCGCTGGCGTGGGCGGGGGCGCACGGGGAGCTGTCGCTGCTCGCCCTCTACCTGCCGGTTGTGGGTGTACTGGTGCCGGTGGTGCTGGTGGGGAGCCGGTGGTACGTCGACGCGGTGGACGGCGGGGAGGGGGAGACGGCCGCGGCGGCGAAGGGGGCGGCGTTCTCGTTCAAGCTGTTGTTGCCGTTGTGCATGGTGATGGCGTTCGCGTACATCGGGGATTCGACGGTCTCCAACTGGAGTGCCAAGTACCTCCAGGACGTGCTGGGCTCGTCGGAGGCGCTGGCGACCGTTCCGTACAACCTCTACATGGTGACGACGTTGCTGGGGAGGGCCGTCGGGGACTTCGGGGTGCGGCGGTTCGGGGCGGCGGCCGTGGTGCGGGGTGGGGCGGTGGTGGCTGCCATGGGGTTCGGGGTGGTGGCGGCGGCTCCGGGGGCGTGGGCCGGGATGGCCGGATTCACGCTGCTGGGGCTCGGGTTGTGCGTGATCGTGCCGCAGACCTTCGCGGCGGCGGGGCGGATGTTCCCGGGGGCGAGTGACCGGGCCGTGGCCCGGCTGAACGTCTTCAACTACGTGGGGTTCCTGGTGGGGTCGCCGTTGGTGGGGGCGATCGGGGACGCGTGGAACTACCGGGGGGCGATGCTCGTACCGATGGTTCTGGTGTTGGTGACGCTGGTGTACGCCCGCTCCTTCGCGGCGGAGGGCGACCGATACGGTGGCGGGCATGAGCGGCCGCGCACTGTTGATGTGGGATGACGCCGTCACGGCGTACGACTTCGGCCCGCACCACCCGATGGATCCGGTCAGGCTTGAGCTGACCATGGGGTTGGTGCGGGCCCTCGGGCTGGACGCGGCGGTGGAGGTGGTGGCCGCGCCGGCGGCGGGGGACTCGACGTTGCACCTCGTGCACCGGGAGGACTACGTCGCCGCGGTGCGGGCGGCGTCCGGTGCGCCGGGGGAGGCGGACGGGTCGTACGGGCTGGGGACCGTCGACGACCCGGCGTTCGCGGGGATGCACGAGGCGTCGGCGCTGATCGCCGGGCAGTCCGTGGGGGCCGCGGAGGCGCTGTGGCGGGGGGACGCGGCGCACGCGGTGAACTTCGCGGGCGGGCTGCACCACGCCATGCCCGGTTCGGCGTCGGGGTTCTGCGTGTACAACGACGCGGCGCTGGCGATCGCGCGGTTGCTGGAGATGGGGGCCGAGCGGGTCGCGTACGTGGACGTGGACGTGCATCACGGGGACGGGGTGCAGGCGGCGTTCTGGGATGATCCGCGGGTTCTGACGATCTCGCTGCACGAGCATCCGCGGCATCTGTTTCCGGGGACGGGGTGGCCCGAGGAGACCGGCGGGGAGGGCGCGGCGGAGGGCAGCGCGGTGAACGTGGCGCTGCCGGCCGGGACCGGGGACGCGGGGTGGCTGCGGGCCTTTCACTCGGTGGTGCCGGAGCTGCTGGCCGATTTTCGGCCGCAGGTGCTGGTTTCGCAGCACGGGGCGGACACGCACGTCGACGACCCGTTGGCGGATCTGGCGGTGTCGCTGGACGCGCAGCGGGCGGTGCAGGCGGCGTGTCATGAGCTGGCCCATGAGTACGTGGAGGGCGGGCGGTGGCTGGCGTTGGGGGGCGGGGGTTATGCGGTGATGGATGTGGTGCCGAGGGCGTGGACGCATCTGGTGGGGATCGCGGGGCATCGGCCGGTGGATCCGGAGGCGGAGGTGCCGGAGGTGTGGCGGGAGTGGGTCCGTTCGTTGCGGGGGGAGTCGGGGCCGGGGCGGATGACGGATGGGAGGACGGTGGCTTGGCGGGGGTGGGATGAGGGTTATGACCCGGGGGACCGGGTGGATCAGGCGGTGGTGGCGGCGAGGAGGGCGGTGTTTCCGTTGCGGGGGCTTTTGGCGTAGGGGGTACGGGGCCGGGGGCGCGGCCTTGGCGGGGGCGTGCGGCCGGTGCGGGCGCTCGGGCCCGGGGCGGTGCCGGGGTGGGCCGGGGGCGGCAGGGGTCGCCCCTTGCCCGCCCTCCCCCGAGCTCTCGGCTTCGCTTGAGCAGGGGGCACCCCCTCGCACCCTTGGGGCGGCCCCGTCGCCCCAAGGGGGCCAGGGAGCCAGGGGATTGGGCTGATCGGTGGGGAGGGACGGGGTTCGGGGGACAGGGGGGTGGCGGGCGAGGAGCATGGTGGGGTGTTGAGTCGTGGGGCAGTGAGGGCGCACTTGTTGGCGGCGCGGTTGGCGGGGGCCGTGGCGACGTCGAGGGAGGTGAGTCTGCGGAGTTATCGGCTGTTCGGGGCCGGTGATCCGCGGGTGTTGCTCGGGTTGGAGCCCCAAAGGCGGTGGGGGGAGGGGGAGTTGGTCGACCTGATGGCGCAGAAGTGTGGTGTGTCGGGGGATCCGGGGTACCGGGTGGGGCCCGACGCGATTGATCCGGAGCGGACCCTGGCGGCCCTGGACGCCTTCGCCGAGAGGATCGGGGAGGCGGCCGCGCGGCGGGTTCCGGTGTTGTTCGGGACCGGCCATCCGCACCGGTTGCTCGATTTCTACGCCGAGTTGGCGGGGGCCATGTCGGCGGCGGGATGTGAAGTGCTCACCCCGGCGCGGGGGAAGCGTGTCGACATAACGACCCGGTTCGGCGTACGTACGTACAACCTTGACTACGTACGAGGAGTCGCGCTGATGCGCGAACCCGGCGCACGGGGCGGCGCGAGTGACCCCGGCGTGCACTCCCATTCTCCTCTGCCGATTCGGGTGGTTCTGGGGGCTGCGGCGGAGGGTGGCAGGCCCTTGCCCGGGCTGGTCGTCGGAGATCACGGTTGGGTCGTCGGCGCAGGTCAGCTCGGGTTTGAGGCGATCGGGCCGGCGGATGTGGACGACCCCGCGATGTTCGTCGGGGAGGCGGAGGGGCGGGTTGCCGTGGCCGTTCCGCTTGATGACGGTGTGCGGTCTGATTACTACCGACCGCTTACTCGCTATGTACTCAATCGAGCGTGTCTGTCACGGTAGCGGGCCGAACGCATCTCCTCTTCCCCACTCGCATCACCCGCCCCTAGTCTGGGGAGTGAGCGCACAGCGACGAAGAGTCACCGGAAGGGGAAGCCGGTGCGCGTCTTGTGCGGAAGGTACAGGTGGGTCATGACTGCTTCAGGCGAGAGGCCTCTCAACGAGGTCAAGTTTCTGACCGTGGCGGAAGTCGCCTCGGTGATGCGAGTGTCGAAGATGACCGTGTACCGCTTGGTGCACAGCGGTCATCTGCCGGCGATCCGGGTGGGCAGGTCCTTCCGGGTCCCGGAGCAAGCGGTTCACGAGTACCTCCGGGAGTCGTTCGTGGGGGTCGAGACGGCCTAGTCATGGCCTGGGCCGCCCTCGGATTACGTCCCTCACCCGGTGGGCGGTAGGCTAGGCCCTTGTAGGTCGTGTGGGCCCAGACGCCCCGCACCAGTAGAGAGAAGCGAGGGTAGTCGTGGGCTCTGTTATCAAGAAGCGGCGTAAGCGGATGGCTAAGAAGAAGCACCGCAAGCTGCTGAAGCGCACGCGCGTTCAGCGTCGCAACAAGAAGTAAGCGACGGCTTGACGCAGTACGCAGTTCGGAACGGCCCCCCTGCCGGCAACGGCAGGGGGGCCGTTCTGCGTTCCGGCCCCGGCACGCCCCCCCGGCCCCGGGTGGGCCCCGGGTGGCCGAGAGTGCCGCGAGGACATCACAGGGCGACATCCAGGCGCTAACGTGGCCCGGGGAGACCCAGGAGACCCGGCCCGGCCGGCCGGGAGACCGAAGGGGAGACCGAGGGGAAGGCGCTGATCTTGGGAAAGGTCGTGCTCGTCACAGGAGTGGCCCGGCAACTGGGGGGCCGCTTCGTGCGGCGCGTGCAGCGGGACCCGGAGGTGGACCGGGTGATCGGGGTCGACGCCGTCGTGCCCGAGCACCAACTGGGCGAAGCCGACTTCGTACGGGCGGACATCCGGCAGCCCGCGATCGCCCGGGTCCTCGCCGAGTACGGCGTCGACACGGTGGTCCACCTGGACGTCACCGGCACTCCGCTGGGCGGGGGCGGGGGCAGGGCCACCGTGAAGGAGACGAACGTCATCGGGACGATGCAGCTCCTCGGCGCGTGCCAGAAGTCGCCGACCGTGCAGCGCCTGGTGGTGAAGTCCACGACCAGCGTGTACGGGTCCGCGCCGCGCGATCCGGCCGCCTTCGGGGAGTCCACGCCGCCCAAGGCGCTGCCCAGCGGGGGCTTCGCGAAGGACGCCGTCGAGGTCGAGGGGTATGTGCGGGGGTTCGCGCGGCGGCGGCCGGACGTCGCGGTGTGCGTGCTGCGGTTCGCGAACATCCTGGGGCCCTGCGCCGATTCGCCGCTCTCCGAGTACTTCTCGCTGCCCGCGCTGCCGACCGTCTTCGGATACGACCCGAGGCTTCAGTTCGTCCACGAGGACGACGTGGTGGAGGTCCTGCGGATCGCCGCGCACGAGCCCCGGCGCGGGACGCTCAACAGCGGGACCTTCAACATCGCCGGCGACGGTGTGTTGCTGCTCTCGCAGTGCGCGCGCAGGCTGGGACGGCCGACCGTGCCGTTCCTGCTGCCTGCCGTGCGCTGGGTGGGCTCCGCGCTGCGGACGGTCGGGATGAGCGACTTCTCGCCCGAGCAGATACGGCTGCTGACGCACGGCCGGGTGGTGCGCACCGGGCAGATGCGCGAGACCCTCGGCTTCGAGCCCGCGTACACGACGGCCGGGACCTTCGAGGACTTCGCCCGCAGCCGGGGCCGGGGCCTGCTGCCGCCCGAGGTGCTCGCCCGTACGGTGGACAGGGCGGCAGGACGGGTCTCCGGGCTCGCCCGCGTCGTACGGCCGACAGGCGAGGCCTCGCCCGCCCGGCCCTCGTCCTTCGAAGCCCCGCCCGCCACGGAATCCAAGGAGCGCATCTGACATGGCCGACGCCAAGGTCATCCCCTTCGGTGACGAGCCCCGGTCGCGGCGCGGCGCGGGGAGCGCACGGGCGGGGGCCCACAAGCGCGGCGGCGCCCGCAAGAGCGGCTCGGCGGGTGCGCTCGCGCCCGTACCGCAGCAGCGGACGGCGTCGGCCGAGGACGGCCCGCAGGAGCCCGCCGAGCAGCCGCAGGAGCAGGGCGACGGCTGGGAGCGGCGGATCGCGGGCGGGCTCGCCTTCCTGCGGCGGCGGCTGACCGGGGACTACGAGGTCGACGAGTTCGGGTACGACGAGGAGCTGACCGATCAGGTCCTGATGTCGATGCTCCGGCCGCTGTACGAGAAGTACTTCCGGGTCGAGGTGAAGGGCATCGAGAACGTGCCCGCCGAGGGCGGGGCGCTGATCGTCGCGAACCACTCCGGGACGCTGCCGCTGGACGGGCTGATGCTCCAGGCCGCCGTGCACGACGAGCACCCGGCGGGCCGGCATCTGCGGCTGCTCGCCGCCGACCTGGTCTTCGTGCTGCCCGTGGTGAACGAGCTGGCCCGCAAGGCCGGGCACACCCTGGCGTGCGCGGAGGACGCGCAGGCGCTGCTGGAGCGGGGCGAGCTGGTGGGCGTGATGCCCGAGGGGTTCAAGGGGATAGGGAAGCCGTTCAGCGAGCGGTACAAGTTGCAGCGCTTCGGGCGGGGCGGTTTCGTGTCGACCGCGATGCGGGCGGGCGCGCCGATCGTGCCGTGCTCGATCGTGGGCGCGGAGGAGATCTACCCGATGGTCGGGAACTCCAGGACGCTGGCGCGGGTGCTGGGGCTGCCGTACTTCCCGATCACGCCGACCTTCCCGTGGCTGGGGCCGCTGGGGGCGGTGCCGCTGCCGACGAAGTGGACGATCCAGTTCGGCGAGCCGATCGAGACGAAGGACTACCCGGCGGACGCGGCCGAGGACCCGATGCTGATGTTCAACCTGACGGACCAGGTGCGCGAGCAGATCCAGCACACCCTCTACAAGCTGCTCGTGCAGCGGCGGTCGGTGTTCTTCTAGGCTCCGACCGCCGCTGCACCGGCAATGTCCGTGTGATTACCGCTTGTTGAGGTCCTCGCCGTCGATGCCCAGGCCCGGGAGCACGTCGGGGAGGATGGGCGGGATCGTGACGTCGGGGACGGCGGGCTTGGCGGGTTTGCCCGGCTTGCCGGGGGCGGGCGGGGCGGGCTTGTTGGACGGGGGGTCCAGCAGGTCGCCGGCGCCGCCGATCAGGCTCTCGGACGGCTTGCCGTCCGACGAGGCGGGCGGAGGGCTGCCGGGCTTGCCCTGGTGGGGGCGGCCCGGGGTGGTGCCCGGGGTGGCGGGGCGGGTGCTGTCGGTGCGGTGCGGGGTGCCGGGGCGGTCCTTGTGGGTGCCGGGGGCGGACGGCTTCTGGTCGGTCTGCGGCAGCGTGGGCAGCAGTGGCCTGAGCGGGTTGACCTTCTGGTCTATGGCGTCGAAGACGGAACTCACCTGCGAGCCGACGTCGCCGAGCTGGGCCGGCAGCAGGCCGCGCAGGCTGCTCCAGCTTTCGCGGTGGGACTTGGCGAACGCGTCGAGGGCCTGGATGGGGCCGATGTTCCCGTCGCGTTCGTACGCCTCGTAGAGGAGCCGGTGGCCCTCGTCGACGTCGTGCTTCATCCCGTTCAACGTGCGTCTTACTTCGCCCAGTTGCTCGTGGTCGAGCTGAGCCGCTCTGCCCCGCTCCATGAGGCGTCTGGCCTCCTGGAGTCTGGTGGACGCCTGGTCGAGGTAGATCCGGCCGCGGTCGGACACGTCGTCCGCCATGGTCAGCTTCAGATCTTCCATGCCGCGCTTGAGCCCGTACAGCGAATCACCGGGGAGGGCGTTGGAGCTGGCGGCGGCGACGCCGCCGAAGGCTCCGGCCGCCACTCCGACGGTGAGGCCGCCCGCCGCGAGGCCCTTCGACCAGCGGGAGCGGGGGCGCAGCTTCCGGAGGGTGGCCCGGTGGGCCCCCCGGCCGGTGCGCTGCTCGGGCACCTGAGGACCCGTGGGGCCTTCCGCGGTGCCTTCCAGCAGCATGGCTTCCATGGCGGCGACGAGCTGGGCTCGTTGCACCACTTTGACCTCGGGGTCCATTTCCGGTGCGGGCAGGTCGCCAAGGCCCGCGACAAGGGAGAGCAGTGCTCCCTGGTCACCGGGCCCTTCGGCTGCTCCGGCCGTACCTTCGGGCTGTTCGGCCGCCGTGCCCTGGAGTTCCTGGTCCTCCAGGGCCTGGGCGAAGGCGTTGGCCCGCCGGTGCGCCGATACGTTAGCGATCACTGGCGGCACCTCCTCTCGTCATGACGATCGACTCCCCGGGTGGTCCGGAAGGTTGCACGCCATGAGCGCATCCACACGATGGAATGAGTGGCTGCGGGCATGGCGTGACCGCAGGGAGCCTGCATTCCGCACAACGAGCCGTTGGGCAGTTGGGTTACGGACGAAAGATGATCCGACTGCCGAAGGGTTCAGACTTCGACAGCCGGTGATCGAACGGTCACCTGGCGTCGTCGGGGAGCAGGCGGGCGAGAGTGCGGACCGCCCGGTACTGCAGGGTCTTGATCGCGCCTTCGTTCTTGCCCATGACGCGGGCGGTCTCGGCGACCGAGAGCCCTTGCAGGAAGCGGAGTGTGACGCACTCCTGCTGCTGCGGGTTGAGCTTGCGCACGGCTTCGAGGAGGGCCGCGTTGGAGAGGGACTCCAGGACGGAGTCCTCGGGGCTGCGCTCGACCTCGTTGGCGTCGAGCATTTCGCCCGTGGTCACTTCGAGCCGGAACCGGCTCGACTTGAAGTGGTCCGCGACCAGGTTCCGGGCGATCGTGACCAGCCAGGCGCCGAAGTCACGGCCCTGCCAGGTGAAGGTGGAGATCCTCCGCAGGGCGCGCAGGAACGTCTCGCTGGTCAGGTCTTCTGCCGTCGCCTTTCCGCCGACGCGGTAGTAGATGTAGCGGTAGACCGTGTCGCTGTACTGGTCGTAGAGGCGGCCGAAGGCATCGGCTTCGCCTCCCTGTGCGCGCTCGACGAGGTCCATCATGCGCGCGCTGTCGCTGTCGGCGGTGGGCCGACGGACGGTGGACGTGCCGGTGCCCGACCCGCCGCCGGCGCCGCGGCTACGTCTGCCGACGGCGGCACCGCCGTCGGCCAGGGCGTAGCAGGGTCCTGCGGGTAGAGGGGTGGCAAAGGCGGGGACGGCGTACGCGGTGGGGACGAAGCCGCGCAGTCGGTCGATGACCGTTGCGCGCAGCGTAGCCAGGCCCGAGGCGTCAACCCCGACGTGTGGGTACACGGGACTCCCAGAGGCAGAGCTTCCATCACGTGCAGTGCCGGACTGTTCACTCGTGATGCTGATGAATGGGTTCCGGAATGCGTCTGAGGAGAATAACGCTTCGTACAGGCAGCACTACACCCAGTTGCTCAAATCATCGTTTCCGTCGCTTCTGTTACGTCTGAGTGACGGTTCGGACAGCAGATAGTGAGCACTTGTTGATCGCTTCGCGTCGCGATCTGGCCGAATGCGGGATCTGTTGTGCCCGAGTGCCGGGAGGACGACTGGCCGGGCGATCCGGGGGTAAGCCTCGGGGATTGGCCGCCGAACGGCTGTGGCACGGAGAAGGGCCGGGGCCCGCCCCCCCCCGGGGGGGGGGGCCGCGCCCACGTACGACGCGAAGCCTGGGGGGGCTGTTGAGCGGGGTGCGGGGGGGGGAGGCGTCA